>CAYGQD010000127.1:0-20528 GCA_964351855.1 uncultured Verrucomicrobiales bacterium | reverse complement strand
GAAGCGCGCTAGTGATAACGTATGGTTAACCCAGGCCCTACAGGACGAACAGAAGAGACAGGAGCGGAAAGAGAGAACCAAGCCGTCCGAAGGATCGAGCGCGAATTCCGAGGAAACGACTGGATCGGAGACGCCGAAACCGAAGTCGCCGAGCTTATCGACAGAGACGCCCAGCACCAGGAATTTCTCGCCCGCTTTAGAGCGCGCACTAGCTAGGCCGCTGACGCGCAATTCGTCGTTTGAGACGGTTGCGCCATTTCGTGACGAGTTACTGGACTCCAGTTTTGCTGATCTGGCGCAGATCGACCAGGCAATTAGGCCCGCCCACCTGATTCCAGCGCCAAACCGGATTCGCAAATCGCGATTCCTACTCGACCAGTCCCGTTCCGCCCGCCAAGTTGGCCTCTCCCGCTTGAAGGCGATCAAGAGCGCAATGGACGCCTTCCAGTCCTTTGTCGCGGACGAAGCGGTTGACCGGGATATTGTCCTCACCTACGCGACCAGAGCGCAGAAAGACGCCGTCCGCGTTGGCGAAAGCGATGGCCGGATCACGCTCTACATTCGACCGGACGCGAACAGCAGCGATATTCTGGGAGGAATGCTGGAAGCGCTCAGCGAGGGCCGTCGCCGCTTACTCAGCAACGCTTTCCTGGAACTGATCGACGACGGCGAGATCGTCGGTGCTTTCTACGAGACGAACAACGAGACGATCAACTTCCGAAGTCGCGAGAAGCTGGACCAAAACGAGCTGGCCGCGATCGCTGCCGCTTCGTATCGTGGCGTCATTGTGCGGAAAAATGGCCGGGAGTTTTATCTACCCCTACGGACACCGAAAGCGATTGAGGCAATTCTTCGCGACCGCAGGCCGCAACGCGCACTATCGCAGGATCGAGTGATGGCCCGCCAGCTTTTCGGTCGCTATCTCTACCGCCCGACTTCGGCGTGGATCGCGAACGCCGGTTTGGTGGAAATCTTCCGGAGCATGACTAACGGAACGACGCCAGCACCCTTGGAAGCCGAGCCGCTGGCCGCAGACCTGGCTGAAGTCGGAGTCTTGCCAGGCCAGGCGTTCACGGGTTACACCCGGACGGATAACGGCAACCGCCGCAAGCAAGACGTTTCTCCCTTCCTGGCCAGCAACGCAAGGCCGCTGGTTAGCGTGGAACTGGCCGCCCTGGACGCGAGCGGAAAAGTCCTGGATCGCGTCAGCACCCGCGCCGATGAGAACGGCGACTATCAAGCGCAATTTCGTCCTGATATTGTCCCGCATCGCGTCATTGAGTTGACGGTCAACGGTTGGATTGGCGACGCGCAAACCCGTGGTTATGCCTGGAGCGAGAACGATCAGAATCAGGCAGCGTTGAACCCTGGCGACGTTTCTGGAGTCATCGCACAATCAACCGCGTTCCCCGTTCAGCGCGATACGTTGACAGAAATGGAGCAGGCGGGCCGCGCTCAGTATTCAGAGATCCCCGGTCGATCCGCGCTTGGCGGCTTGACGGTTTTGCTCGATGAATTATCCAGCTCGATCGCAACCACCGCGACGCCGTTACCTGGTAGCGAGCGCGGCCAGCTCGCGCGCAATCCTGGCTATGAATTGATGCTGGATCGGCTACGCGACATTGAGCTGGCTGTTATGGAGCTGGCCAACGACGCGATTGAACGCAACCCGATTGACCCCGTCCCGATTGACCCGGACGGGACGCTGGCCGATCGGCTCGACGCCCTGGAAGAGATGATCGGAGAGCTGGCGGCCAAGAAGCAAGCCCGCGCCGAAACCGAGCGCGACGCCGTCGCCGCGCAGCAGGCCGAGCGATTGCGCCGTGAGTTGGAATGGCTAGGCCAAATCGCGCGACTGATCGCGACACCGGAACCGCAAGCCAGGGCAATCCCGCCTGGCCGCCGCCTGGTTCCCCCTCCCGCAACGCTCAAGCGCCTGATTGACGAGGTTCGACGCCGTGACCCTTACGGTATCGACCAGCCGTTGCCGATCGTTCCAGGGCCGCAAATGGACCCGAAAGACCCATTGCTTCCATTGCCGCGCCAGGCTGACGAAAACGACCCTGAAGGCAATGTTCGCCGCTCCGATTTTCTGGCTATCCTGAACAATCCGGCCCTGACCAGTAAGCAGCGAAAGGGCCTGATCCGCTCCCGTTTCCTGAATGACCAGAAGCGGATTGATGCGTTTACCCTGGCCGCTTTGCACCCGGAGGCATTCAGCCAAGAGCCGCGAAACCAGCGCTTTCATCTTCCCGTTATTGCGGATCTGTTGGAAATACTCAGCGAGTCCGGTTACGCGCGAATGGTAGAGATTCACAATCGCAATATCAAGGAAGGAATACTGAACATTGAGGCCAAGCTCCAAAGCGCCGCCACGCACTCGCCTGACCTTTCCATCGAAGAGCGCCAGCGCTATCTCAGCGCAATCTGGCGAGATCCTGACCTCGCTGTTAAGGCGTTGTATGACATTCGCGCGGATCTACCAAGCCCGCAACCACAAGCAACCGAAGACAAAGCGCTTCGGCCAGATAAGCCAAAACCCCAGTTCATTAGTGGAGGCGATTTAGCTGATGACGGTTGGCTGATGGCGTTCGGCAACCCTTTGGCATTTATCACAGGCCCTCTTATGATTGGCGCGGTAGCAGGGCATACCGCGATCCAAGCAGCGCGCCGCCTGTTTCACCCGAAACCGATGCCCGCCGAAGAGCGCGAGGACCAGCTTCGCGCCGCATTCCCAACCCAAGACCAGCTCGACAATGCGATCATTGCGGAAGTTATGAGCGGGCGGCCCGTCCACCAGGACGCGCGCGCCCTCTTGAGCGCAGAAGGGGAGGGAAGGCTAGCGCAAATACAACCGAACCCGGCAGAGCTGGACCAGCTCCAACGTGACCTGGCCGCCGTCGCTTGGAACTTGCAGAGTCCGAACCAGCGAGCCAGTAATCCCGGATTCAGTCTTTATGGCGACGCCTTGAAAGAGATCCGCGCGGAAACCCTGGAAGCGGCAACGATCGCGTCAGGCTCCAACGGTTGGACGATTATTCAGCACCTACAGCCTGGCGATATTATTTTCATTGAACAGCTTTCCGCCTTGGCTGAAGTTGTTTCTATCTCTGAAAACGGAGCGCAACGCCTTGAAGCATCGCGTTGGGTGACAATCAAGGATGAAAATGGACAAACACACAGTCAACTACACACAGGACGCCGCGAATGGGCCGTCTTGCGAGGCGTCGAAGCTGACCGACGAAAATCCGGCAACGGAATACTCAGCCGATTCCTTGATGCCGAAAGAACCGGAACAGGAAATCGACGAAGCCCCCTTGCGCGACTTAAACTAGAGCGTCGCCTGGAACAGACCCGTGAGGCGATCGGCACAACTTGGGACGCAGGGACCAAAGCCCGCCTTGAATCGTTCGCTAAAGAACTCGAAGCAGAGCTGGACGATAGACTGACACTGACGCCGGACCTTGGCTTCAGCTTATCGCGTCGCGAATTCCTGGTCGAAGCATTGAGCTGGTCGCCGATGGCGATTTCCGTCGCCGCCGCTGGCGTTGGTTTCTCGCAGGTTGCGAATTGGGTAACACTCGCCAACAAAAACAGACTAGCGACACGGTTACGCCGTCAATTCACAGACGACCCAGCACAGACCGAGCGCGAACTTCGTGAATTCCAAACCATCGTGGCGAACCCTGGCGAGGAACTACTTCGCGAATTCCGCGTCAGGATGGAGAATGATGGTCAACCTATGACCGAGGCCCAGGCGCGCCAGGCGTTGCAGCAATTCGCCCGCGACTTGGACGACGTGATTGACGAGCTGAAAGACCCTTCGCTTGGCTATAGCTTAGCGGTCGCTTCATACGCCAAAAACGAGGCCGCCTTGGACCAGTTAGCGGAAGCCGCCTGGCAGCGTTTACCGGACGTTTGGCGCGAGGCCGTGGAGAACGACGGAGTTGGCTACCCGCTTGACGGCTTGCATTCCGCCCGTGGCCTCACACGGCGCGAACGTATCATTGAGGCAGATTTCGCCTACCAGGTATCAAGGGATACCGCCGCCACCCTACAGGATTATTTAGCTCTTTCGCGCGACGATTTTGGCGATGAGGCCGAGGGCCGTTACCTAAACGCCGACCTGGCTCGCGACCTTTACACCCCCTACCGCGACAACCAGAATTTACGTCCTGCCCTGGATCGCGCGACGATCGCGCCCGCTGGATTCGTTGCCCTGAATTTAGGCTGGAACCACTGGCTGGACAACACCGACCCAAATCAGCGCAACACGATTGTCTTCATGGCTGGCGGGATGGCGAGCGGCAAGACAACTTCTGTTCAAGTCACGACCCCCTCAGACGTGAAAGCCAGCACCGCTATCTTTCTGGATTCGGTTTTACAGAACTTCGATCGTGCCAGCGATCTGATCGAGCAGGCCCGCGAGCGCGGATTTACTCCGCATCTTCTATTCGTCTTCCGACCTTTCGAGGACGCGGCAAAAGGCGCGATCACCCGCGCCGAACAAATTGGCCGCCCGATCCGGATGGATCAGTTAGGGCCAGCTCACTATAACGCCCAGAAAACTTTTTTACACCTCCATGAGCGCTTTGGTGAAACTCTGAAATTCCGGACCATCCTCAACGAAGGCACTCTTGACGACATTTCAATCACGCGAGGCGTTGACGAATTGCGCGCGCGCGCTTACTATTCCAGTGATGAAGAGCGACAAAACCAAACCCGCCAAACCGACGAAACCGAACGGACTAGCCGGGATGACTTGGGACGAAGAGAAAGCCAGCGCCAAGAAGGGCCTGGAGGAATGGAAAGCCAAGCACGGCAACAAGCTTCCCAAAGTCCACTAGCCCAGCTCAGCGAAGAGGACGCAAAACGAAGACTATCTCAGACTTACACAAGCTTAGTCGCGGAGCGACCGCTTGATCCCTGGTTAGCCACCGCAATAAGGCTTGGCTACATTCCAGAGGCCCAGCAAGGGCAGCAGCAACAAACGGGTTACAGCTTAACCCCTCGCGCCATTCGCGACTGGCGAATCAACAGGTTGGCGCAACGCGCCGTCGCCGCCGACCCCGCCGCCGCGTCCGCGCTGTTTCAGGAGATGGAAGAAATGGGCGGAGGTTATCTGGCCCTGCAAGCAATCACGAAAGCAAAAGCTGAAAGAGAACAAAACTATGGAAAAAACTTACAACTGGCTGAAGGAAGCCCTGACGTCCGAGCGCGACGCGCTTTTGAAGGATCGACGAATCGCCGTGACCTCCCAACCCTTCACCGAAGAGGAAGTCTTGACGCCCTCAGACGAAAGCGAACCAGAACCCCCCGAATCCGCTCCAGTCGCGGACTCGCAGATTTCTTAGAGGTTCCCCTTCTTGGCCATAGCCGCGACGTCCTGAAAGGCGCGAAGAAGGTAGGCGCTGGAGTTGAGGCCGATGTTTACCGCGACCCGATCGACGGTAAGATTTACCACGCTTACCGCAATCGAGGACTTCCCGGAGGTAGCCGCCACCTTTCCACGAATCTGAAATTGCGGCCAGGTTCCCTGGTCAATCGCGTTGGCAACCCTTACCATTTTCTAGGGAAGGTTTGGCTCTCTCATATTCTCCCAGGCGCTCGCCCGCTCGACTTGTTAGGCGTGACCCGTGACGGCCTGGTAATCACCCGGAGCGACGACTACCAGCGCGAGCCGACGAAAAACGGAATGCGCGAATGGGTTGGGAATAGTGGCTTCCTGCATATTACCGACACGGACGGGAACGCGATCCCGCTGGCTTTTATCCGCGTCAATGGAGAGCTGTTCGCGATCGACGATCTACACGACGGGAATTTCCGCGCCGACGCGGACGGCAACGTCGTTTTGAGCGACTTCTCATGGACAAGCCTAAAACCCGCTGACTTCGCCCACGTCATTCGCCAGCCAATCGACCGCTACAACGTCCCTGAAATCACCAGTCAGCCGGACCCGTCGCCAGGCTTCAGCCTAGGCCCCGCCGAGCTAATCGCTCACGCCCAGCAGATTATCGACACGGACGGCAATGTTATTCTGCCAGCCGAACAAAGCATCGACGGCTTCACAACGGAGCGCATGGCGGGCGAAGGCGCGCGCGCCAGGCAGGCCGCCGTTTGGGATATGGTTGTAACCAGTTACGAAAAAATCGGGATTCCGCTAAAAAGCGCTGAAGACCTCGTTCGAAAAAAGCTGTTGATCGACGTTATGATTTCCAATGAAACCGGCGAGCCGGTCGCGTTCGAGATTTACAAAATCCGCAACGGCGGACTGAAAACGTCGCTCACCGGCACTAATGGCAGCGAGGCTGGAAAGCAAGCCTGGCGCGCCGGACTTCGTAAGCGACTCAGCACCCCTGGCATGTATTCAGAATTGAGCCACGCCCCGGAACACATCGCCGCAAAAGAAGGCTTGCCGCGCGTCCCGAACGAGCTGGCGATCCGCATTCTCAACAAAGCAGGGACCGAACCCGTTGAAGGAGATCCCTACCGTTACAAGCGTTTTCTCCCAGCCTTGCAACGGCACGAAATCAAATCTATGTTTGGATTGCCATGGACCGAGAATCTACCCGAACCGAAATTGAGCGAGCAAAATCAACGCTCGACCGAACCGACCTCACAGAAGACCAGCGCGAAGAAATCGAAGACTACATCGCCGACCTCGCCGAAAGCCAGCAAGTCGCCGACGACGACGCCGAAGTCGCCGCGCAATCTACCGCCGCAGAGCGGCAGCAGTAACGGCTTTTCACTGGCCGCCGCGCCAGACGCGCTTGGTTTCTATAGCCAGGCCGAAAATGCCATCATTCAGAAAATGCCCAAACGCGCGAGCGCCGCGCAGATCATGGGGATTCTGGACCCGTCGAAAGGTTCAGGCGTAAAGAAAGCGGAGCTGGAATGGCTGGGAATTGACGACTGGCTGGACGGTCGCGAATCTGTCACCAAAGAGGAAGTCTTGGACTTCGTTCGCGCGAATAAGGTTCAACTACAAGAAACTGTTCTTGAGGAACCGCCCCCGGTTGTCATGCCTGAATTCTCGATCGTCGAACGCGAATATGACTTCGTTGCGGTTGACGAAAACGGCGATCCTATCCACTCGCTAAGAAACATTTACGTTGACCCTAACACCCCGGAAAATGAAATCCGAATTACGTTTGGGAGGAAGGTAAATAAAGCCACCGAAAAAGCAGTCGGCAAAGGCGTAGTCGGTACCGCGGAGGAAGCCAAAGCTTACCTTGGCCGTCTGATCCGCGATGACTTAGAAATCAACCGCAATAATACGGAGCGCCCGCACTACGAGCGAGAGACGATGAAGGGCGGAACGAATTATCGCGAGTTTTTGCTCAAGCTTCCCCTGGCCGCTACCCTTGGAAATTGGAAGGTGAAAAGAAGCGGCAAAAACTACATCGTTGCGAATGCCGCAGGCGACACCATGGACGGCTTCACCGATCGAGAAACCGCCCAAATTATAGCGGACGGCAATAATCGAATCAAACCGACAAGAGGCGGCTATCTATCCAGAGTCGGACACTTCGCGCGGCACGCGAATATCGCGGTATGGTTTCGAGTGAAAGAGCGTGTTACAGCAGACGGCCAACACGTCTTTCTTCACATTGAAGAAATTCAAAGCGATTGGGCGGGAGATGTTAACAAGATGGGAACGCGCGATCAATCCCTCATTGATCGGCTGAAGAAAGAACGCTACGAGGCACAGGTCGCCTATAGCGAAGCGATGAACGAATGGCGATCGCTTCCCGCAGAAGCGCCGTCAGTTCTCTACGAACGCGCTCATGATAACAACCCCAGCACTCGATGGACGTGGCTTGAAAAGTCCGTTCAGGAGGATTGGACCGCGAAATGGAAAGCCCAATGGAACACCACCGAGGAACGCGAAGCAGATCAGGCACGAATCAGGGAACTACGGGATGACATCGCCAAAAAGAGGATCGCCGTTAATGACCTGGACACAAAACTGAATGTAGCGGGTGCAAAGAATATTCCTGCCATGCCGTTCCCTCGCAGTTACTACGAAATCGCGTTCAAGCGCGCGCTACGCGTGGCCGTTGAAGAAGGTTTCGACGGAGTGAGTTGGACTACCGGAACGCAGCAAATTGACCTCTATTCTGAAGAGATCCGCCAGAATGTTTCTGCGATTAAATGGCGGAGGACGTACTACAATATCGACCGGGAGCAACTAAACGCGAACCGGGAATCATGGGATAAACCGACCCTCACCGAAGAAGAATTTGAGCAACTGCGAAATGACGCAATCACGCTCTACCCCGTCAACCTGGCCGGGGAACAGCAAGCTTCTATTGAGGTTGATCTATCTGGACCCGCTCAGTCCGGGAAAGCGAAAGGCAAAACGATTGACGACGTTGTCGGTAAAAATATCGCGGACCAAATTCGTGATTCGTCAGGAGAGTCTGGCAAAATCACAGGCGAGAACCTAAGCGTTGGCGGCCAATTTCATCGGATGCTCTACGATACCGCGTTGCCCTCGTTCGCTAAGAAGCTGACGCGGAAATGGAACGGCAAGGTTGGCGAGGCGCAAATCCGTGTTCCTCGCAGCAATCGCAATGACGGCTCGACGATGGAGGGCCGCCCTAACGGGATTGTCCGCTTGGATAGCGGAAGCTGGACGCTGACCATGGATAACTCCGATATGTTTTTCGGGGATTTTGACACAGAAGAGCAAGCGCAGGAACAGCTCCCTATTCTGCAAAAGCGTTACGATGAACTAGGAACGCCCACCGTTCACTCTCTGCTAATTACGCCAGAAATGCGAGAGGCCGCGTTGATCGGCTTCCCTGGTTTCTCTCTTCAGCCAGCTCAGACGTTGAGCGTGGCCGCGAACCCAAATAGTGAGTTTGGTGTAGTTCTTCCTCTCTCCAGCGCCACGGTTTCGTCGATCCCGCGAGGCATGAAGGCGCTCGATTTGAGCGAGGTTCACATGACCATTGCGAGCGGCCCCAGGATTGGCAACGGCCCCCAGGCGGACGCGCTTCGCGAGCGCATTAACTCGACTGATTTTTCCGCGATCGACAAGCCCGCAATTCAGCTTGGCGAGCCGATCGAAGTTTCTCGCCCGCCCCAAAACGGCAAGCCTGGCAAACGTAGTTACGTGGCCGCCGTCATAAACCAGGCGGAAATGAAAGCCTACGTGGACGCGATCTTCAAGCGGTTGGGAATGGACAATCCCGAGCCACAAAGATTCTACCATGTTACACTCGCCAATGATGGCGCTGGTAATACGGCAGACGCAGGCAACCCGTTTAAGAGCGTTGGCGACGTCAATGCGGCAGATTTCGCGCGAGGCTATTCTCTCACTCCAGCCGACCAGGAACATCTGGCCGCCGTCAAAGCTGGCGACATGGACGCCGCACAAGAATTGGTTAACCAGGCCGCGAAGGCGGCTGGCCACGATTCCGAAATCGACTTTTTCCACGGGACGACGCACAAGTTTGAAGCGTTCAGTCTGGAGAACGCGAATCTGGAAAACAATCTTGGAGCAGGGTTTTACTTCACGACCTCAGAAGATGACGCCAACGCCAACTATGCAGGCGAAGGCCCTGATTTAACGTCTCGCATTTTGTTAGGTGAAGAGCGATATTTCAATGAACACCTGTTAGGCGTGAGTGAAGAAGACGCCGCGATTCATGCCGAAGAAAACGGCATCGACTGGAACTCGATTCAAGAAGATACCCAAAAAGGCTATCAAGGATTGACTGGCCGCAAGCACGAGCTGGCCAGGCAAATCGTTCGCAAGGAATTGAACGGCCAGTCGGATCGCACCATTCGCGTCTATCTGAAGTTCGAGAACCCGGCAATCTTAGGAGGGGTGAACGAGACGCGACTCGAAGAATATTCGATGTACGACGAAGACCTCTTAGAGGATCTTCGCGACGAGGCCGTGGAGCGCGCACTTGAACAGGAAGACGTCGAAACCGAGGAAGAGCTGGAAGACTGGCAGATCCGCCAATACCAGGAAGAGTTGGCCGACGAAAACGGTTACTGGAACGAGGAAGAACACCCCTTCATTCAAGCGGTTCAGCGCGTTTCACACCGCTTCGATAACGTCAACGAAGACGGTATCATTGCGATACAGGAACTTGCGACGGACGGCAGCGAGCCAGGCTATTCAGAGATCGAGAAAATCTTGCGCGAGAAAGTCTTTCCCGATGCGACGGACCCGGAGACTGGCGATCTTGTCTCAGGCGAGGCCGTTCGCCAGGTTTTCGAGGAGGCTGGCCACGACGGAATTCTCGACGCCACCGTTCCGCAGAAGTTCGGACCATTGCGGAAATGGGG
The DNA here is from genome assembly GCA_964351855.1 of uncultured Verrucomicrobiales bacterium. Taxonomy (GTDB): domain Bacteria; phylum Verrucomicrobiota; class Verrucomicrobiia; order Verrucomicrobiales; family DEV007; genus JBCDHN01. Next base: position 10,220 of record CAYGQD010000127.1, on the reverse strand, counting down.
CCAGGCAATGGACGGAATTGGCTATGATACGATTCACGCGATCGCCTTCCAGCCGAACCAGATCAAGAGCGCGGACCCTGTCACTTACGCGCCGGACGGAAACCCGATTCCACTATCGCGCCGCTTCGATCCGTCTCGCGATGAAATCGGTTACGCCCTGACGTCAGCCGCAGAAAACGCGCTCTTTGATCCGTTCGGTTTTCTTTCCGGGTTGGATAAGGTTGTCAACCGGGAACTCACCCAGGCGCAACGCGACTTCGCCGCTGACCCCGCCGCTTTCAAGCCAACCAAAGGGCGGGCGAGCGAACCCGCTGACGAAGACGCTGGACATTCCACCGGCTCAGCCGGTCAGTTTTCCGCGCGCTCCAGCATGACGGGAGGTTCTGGCATTCGCGACGAGCTGGACGCCGATCCGCGCGCGCTGACCTTGCCCGCCTTGGTTCAGCTCTCTAAAAAGCTGGGACTGGACCCGACCGTCAATAAACGCCTGAAATCGGCCCTAGGTCGCTTTGTTCAGCGAACCCATACCGACAGGGCCGTCGAACTCCGAAAGGGCCTCTTGCGCGATCCTGAACTCGCTATCGAGGTTCTGGCGCATGAGATCGGCCACTTTTTCGACGTGATTCCCGCTGAAGGTTCTGGCGGAGTCCAGAACCGAATCGCCCCGCTCAGCAAAAAGAACTGGCAGAGCGTTTTTCCGCAGCTCGCCGCCAGCAAGCGTCGCGGCAAGAAACAGACCGCGCAAAAGCTCAAAGCGAAGGACATTCACGCCGAGGCCGTCAAGCTCTCCAAAGCCTGGCGCGGAGACTTCGACGAGAAGGCGGACAAATACCGCAACAGCGCGCCAGAGCTTTACGCTGACTTTATCAGCGCGTTACTGAATGCGCCGAACTGGACGCGCCAAAATGCGCCGTTGCTCTATGCTGGATTTTTCAACGCGATCCAACAGAAACCGTTGATCGAGGCCGCCTTCAACGAAGTGCAGGCGTTGACGGATTCCGACACGCTGGCGAAAACGCTTCGGAACAACCTGAAGGAAGGGCAGGAAGAGGGTTTCAAACGCCTGGCTGAAATCGCGCGACCGGAAGCAACAACCTTGCGCGAGAAGATTGCCAGCCTGGCCGCTACCGCGCGCCAGGATCTACTCAGCCGATGGGGACCAGTCGCCCAACGCGAGGGGAGCTTTTTCTTCGGAGGACGGAGCGCCACCAGCTTTACCGACAAGCTCGAAGTCAATGAAGGCTACGCCGCCCGCCAGCGCGCGCTGTTCAATGACTCGCTGAAAACTGACGTCATCGACCCATTGCGCGAAGCTGGTATCGACGAGGCTAATCTGCATACCTATCTGATTCTGAACCGGATTATCAACGAGCGAACCGCGACCGGGCAATGGATTGAGCAGAACCCGAAAGAGGCGCGCGAATTTTTGATCTGGCTCGCTGACGAGCTGGGAGCGTCCAAGACGATCAAGGAGCAGATCCGCGCGACGGGAGAAGATGGCGCAACCATCTACGCTACCGCCGCCCGCCTGGCGCGCGAGCTAGAGGATTCGGGACAGAGCGCCGAGCGCCTGGCCAGACTGGAAGCGAAGGCCCTGGAGGAAGGCGCTGTTCCACAAAATTTAGCTGGTAAGATTGAGCGCTACCTGGCCGCCTTCAATGTTCGCGGTTTCATGCTGAACACTGAAGGGATTGACGTTCCCGCCGCTGAATACGCGATCGACCAGATTCGCCGCGAGCTGGGAGACGATAAATTTGCGCGGCTGGTTGAGTCCGCGCAAAACCTGACCAGGCTAACGCGCCCGATCGTAGAGCAAGCGATCGACCTTGGAATCTATTCCGAGGCGACGGCTGACGAAATTATTCGACCTAACCTGGAACACTACGTTCCTTTCCAAGTCTTGGAGTATTTCACCGGAGACGTTTCCGCCGCGATCAAGCAACAGAGCGGATCGACGAAAATGCTAAACGACGCAGTCACGGCAGCCAGTCTGAACTCTCAGGCATTGCTTGGCTGGATTCAGCGCCAGCAGACCGCGCTGTTGCTGGAAGCGTGGGGAGATCAGTACGGCATCGACTATAAAGACCTTGGCGCGCAGACCAAGCACCGGAAAGCGAAGATCGACCCGCAGAAAGGGCAAGTCATGATCTACCGCGACGGGAAACCGCACATTCTGGAATTTGACGAACCTGGCATTGCCGAGGCCGCGAACTACTTCGAAGAGCTGGGATTCCTGACAGCCCTGGCCGGAAACGCTGGCGGCCTGGTTGGCTCTCTCTTCACCAAATACGCGCCAGGCTTCATCGCCTACACGAACCTGGTCCGCGACCTGAAGACCGGATTCGAACGACTTGGCGCGCGCAATGTCATCAACACCGCCGCAAGCGTGAAACTGGCGATCGACTACGCCAAGAGCGCCGCCAATGGCAAGCCGATGAATGCCACCATCCGCCGCCTGGTCGAAGACGGAGTTTTGCCGCCGCCCGATCAGTCGATTGGCCGGATTATCACGGAAACGGAAATGCGCGATTCTATCAATGCTGGCCTCTCAGCCCGCGACGTCGCGCAAGGCCGCGTGGAGCTGCGAGAGAAAACGCTTCAGGAACACTTGAAGGAGATGCTGGACAAACCATTCGTTTTCTTCGGAGCGATCAGCGAGAGCCTTCCGAAGCTGGCCGCAGAGAAGACGCTCAGCGAGCGAGAGTTTTCCGCTGATGAGAAACGCAAGATTGCGCGCTTGCTGGGAATTCCGAACCCTGGAGTTGGCGGCCTGAAGCTGGCGACCAGTAACGCCTGGTTCCTGTTCTGGCGCGTCAGTATGCAGGGCATGAGAGCAGAGCGCGAATTCCTGACAAATCCCAAGACGCGCGGAGGGTATCTTCTACGGCTTGGCCTGACGACGGTTCTCCCGAAAATGATGATGTTCCTGGCCGCGACCGGAGCCATGAAATTCCTGTTGGAGAGCATGGGCGATGACGATCCAGGCGATGACCTGGAGCTGTTCTACGCGTCAATCGGTCAATACAAGAAGGAATTCGGCGACGTGGTTCCGATTGCATGGTGGACGCCGGACGGCTTCAAGGCTGTTCATGGCCATTCGCGCGAAGAGATCGGAACGAATTGGGTAGCCGTTGGCTTGCGGATTCCGAACTCAGAAGGCGGACGGCATTGGGGAGCGCTGACTTGGAACTTGCTCAGCGAAGCGCACCCGAAGACGCAGAGCGGCAACGCAACACGGACGTTCACCCGTTACCTGGAAGCGCAGGTTCCAGGACTGAACCCCGTCATTGAAACCTTTCTGGCGAACTTGAGCGTCTTGAAAGGAGTCAACCCCGTGGATAGTTACCGCAACCGCCCGATTATCAACCAGACGGACTGGAACGCTGGCGGCTGGTATCGCTTCCGCGCGCTGATGGACTACAACCTTGGAGCCTTTACTCGCTCTTTCTACGCGCCGGATTCGGCGGCTGACGTTTCTGGATTGACCGAGGGACAGAAAGCCGCGCGCCGGATCGGCCCGCTTCGCGCTCTTATTACCATGGATAACTTCGCCCAGGCCCGCGAAAGCTACATGGAAAGCGCGGAGAAAGATCGGCTCAGCGCCAGGGCCAGAAAGATGCTTGGCCGCAATACGCGCAACATCATGGACCAGAACAGCCGCCTGCAACGCCTAGGAGACGACAGAAGCGCCAAGCAGGCCCGCGCCTATGAAATCACCAAACAGTTCGAGCGATCGTTTTGGGACGGCAGCCAGGGCCTCAGAGAGCCGTTGATTGAGGCGATCCGCCGCAACGACCACGACGAGGCCAAACGAATCCGCGACATCATTGAAGAGAATGCTGAAAAGTATCAAGCGTATCTGACCGTTGAATAATTCGCGCCATGGGATGGAATCCGAATTTTTTACCCGATGACATTAACCCCGCAATCCGCGCCCAAATTGAACGAGCGACTGGTTCTGGAAATTCACATTCCAGGCAGAACGCCAACCTGGAACGCGATTCTCAGCATGAAGCTCAGGGAACGGATGAAGCTGAAAAGGGAGATCCGCGAAGCGTTCCGAGACGCGTTATCATCGAATGCGTATCTCGCCGCGTCCGACTGGCTGACCCGGATGGAGTCAGCTACAAAGCGCACATTGATTGCCTCGTTCGTGCGGGAATCCTCAAAGACGACTCGAAAGCGTACGTCGCGCGCGTCATCTACCGGCAAGAAAAAGTCAAAACCAGGGCCGAAGAGGCCACGATTTTAAGGGTTTTCGAAGTGGACGATGCGCGGGCTTGAAATTTCCCGCTTGACTGCAATTCGTTAAGGCTTCTTAATTGACGGCATAACGACGGGACAGAATGACGCGACCACAGCCTAAGTCCCTTAATCTAAGTAGGTTGGGATTGTCGTTTTTTCCAGTGATGTTTGCCAAATCTGTCACGTATAAAACGTTCGTGTGATAAGAATGAATCGAAAATAGTGGAATGAAAGGCGAAAACGACGGAATCGAAGAACCATTCCCGTTCGAAATGACTGATCAAGTGCCCAATTGGCATTTGGTCACCGTTTTCATAGATCGAGTGCAACTCACAAACAATGTGTTGCAAGATGACGCTTCCATCTGGCGCGACTTGATCGTGGAGCAGAATGACGATTGGCATCCAGAGATTCACGATAAAATTTCTGCAATCGAAGAACCTCATCTTCCCGAAGTCGAAACCGCGATAGCCCTTTTGGTTTCGAGCGGCCAAACAAGCTTCGAAGAGTTTGGAGAAGATGCCCAAGTAATTCTTTCTACCAGATGTGAAATCGCCGCATCGTTTCTATATCAACTTTATGTCAAAGACCCTGACGAGAAAGGAAGCTTTTTAGAGCTGGTGAATCCTGGACAAATCTCGCTGGGATACGTGGTGAAATGGTTACTTACTGATTGGTGGAATGAACATGGAAAAATCAATTTTGCACGCCAGTGGATCGAATACTACGGGCGATCAAACGATGAACCTTAAGATTTGGATAGCTGCCGCTTCGGGCAACCGTCCAAATGGTTCGACACCGAATCTGCGGATGGAAGCGGAAACATGAGACGAAACACGAACAATGCGGTGGTGTCAGACCGCTGATCGCGGCTGCACACCGCGGGCGTTAGCCCAAGAAATGAGTATGTCCGAAACACAATGGCCGATGTAAGGAACAACAAGATGGATACTGAGACCCAGAATGCAAGTCTGAGCAGAGCGAAGGCCAATAAGGAGGATGAGTTTTACACGCAGAGGGAGGATGTCGAGCGGGAACTCAAGCACTATCGGAAGCACTTCAAGGGCAAGGTCGTCTATCTCAACTGCGACGACCCGAGGGTCAGCGCCTTCTTCCACTTCTTTTCTTACAACTTCGAAAAGTTCGGCCTCAAGAAGTTAATCGCAACCTGTTACAAGAATCAAGAACGCGATCTCTTCAGTAACCATGACAACGAGCGAGCAATTCTCTTGGAGTACGAGGGCGACACGGACGGCGACCGCGTTCCCGGAGATGACGAGATCGAGGTCAAATACTTAAAGGGCGACGGAGACTTCCGAAGCCCCGAGACCATCGAGCTCTTGAAACAGGCGGACATCGTGGTCACGAATCCGCCCTTCTCGCTCTTCCGTGAGTATGTCGCACAACTCGTAGACTACGGCAAACAATTTATCATCCTTGGGAACCAAAACGCTATAAAATACAAGGGAATATTCCCTCTCATACAACAGGGAAAATTGTGGATTGGCGCAAATAGTGGGGACATGAGCTTCAGGGTCCCCGATCACTACACGCCTCGCGCCACGCGCTTTTGGATAGACAAAGATGGTCATAAGTGGCGCAGCTTTGGGAATATGTGCTGGTTTACGAACCTAGACTTTAAAAAGCGCCACGAGGATCTTATTCTGTACAAAACCTACAACCAAGACGAATACCCGAGATACGACAACTTCGACGCAATCGAAGTAAGCAAGGTCGCGGATATCCCAAAGGACTATCCTGGCGTTATGGGTGTAACGATCGGTTTTCTCACAAGGCACAATCCCGACCAATTCGAGATCATCGGCATCTCTCAATCGTGGTATGGCGCAACGTCGAAGGAGTATCCGACTCAGATTCAGGTAAGCTCGAACGGTAAGAAGAGCAACGTTGGCAAACTCAACGACGCGCCCGCAATTAAGGTGGACTCTCCGCCTACAGGTAAAACGTACTACATGGTCGACGGCGAATGCTTCACGTCGCTTTACGCACGTGTTTTCATCAAGAACAAGAAGGTAGAAAAATGAAGATCGAATTAAAGGAAATTCCAGTCCGTGAGTTAGTTGCCGACTACGAAGATCAAGAAGAGGCTGGGGTCCGAGGGTATGGAGGCAAACTCGACATTCGACCCCCCTACCAGCGTGAGTTCATCTACGGCGCGAAGGAGCGGCAAGCGGTGATCGAGACAGTGACGAAAGATTTCCCTCTCAACGTCATGTATTGGTCAGTCCGCGACGACGGTAACTTCGAGGTGATCGATGGACAACAGCGCACAATCTCTATCTGCCAGTTCATTGAAGGCGATTTTTCCTGGAATGACCTCTACTTCCACAACCTCACAGACGATCAACAAGAACAGATCCTCAACTATAAGCTGATGGTCTACTTTTGTGAAGGCACCGAAAGTGAACGCCTAAGTTGGTTCGAAACCATCAACATCGCCGGCAAGGAACTGACCAAGCAGGAACTCCGAAACGCCGTTTTCTCTGGTCCATGGCTGTCTGACGCAAAGAAATATTTTAGCAAGACCGACTGCGTCGCCTACAAAATTGGTGGTGACCTAATGAAGGGGACGCCGATTCGACAAGAATACCTCGAGACGGTCATTGCTTGGAAGTGCGCCGACAAGAGCGACTCCGCCATCAGGGACTTCATGGGCAAGAACCAGAAGAAGTCCAAAGCAAACGATCTGTGGATCTACTTCCAGAACGTAGTTGCATGGGTTCGCGCCACTTTTCCGGTCGAGCGCAAGCGTGAGATGAACGGACAACCATGGGGGATGCTGTACAACGACTACAAAGACGCAGATCTCGACCCTGACGCACTCGAAGAGCGAGTGTCCAAATTAATGGCGGATCCAGATGTCACCAACAAGAAGGGTATCTACTTGTTCGTTCTCAATGGCAAAGAGAAGCACCTGAGCATCCGTCAGTTTGATGAGCGAATGAGACGAGAGGCATACGAGCGTCAGAAAGGTATTTGCCCAGTTGAAAAAGAACATTTCAAGATCGAGGAAATGGAAGCCGATCACATTATGCCGTGGCATGCGGGAGGTAAGACTACAGCGGAGAACTGTCAGATGCTTTCCAAGGAAGCAAATCGAAGGAAGGGCGGAAAATAAAAAAGGCCAACAAGGCGGTGGACTCAACGCGCTACCGCGCGAGAGTCACCTTTGACGTTAAAAATTATGAATGACCTCTCTGTAAGTGATTTTCTCGCGAAGAGTCCATCAAAAAATGAAGTCCGTGAATACTTGAAGTGTTCATCGGTCGAACGTGTAAGAGAGTTTTTAAGATCAGTGTCAGCCAGCAACCACTTTTATCGTTACGCAGAAACAGAATTGGCAGCCAAATTGGCTGAAGAGCAGAGAAAGACTCACTGGAGCACATGGGCAATTTTGATTTTCACTATCGTAGGTGCGATTGCTGCATGCCTGGCAGCTTATTTCGGATGGAAAGCCATATAAACACCGAACAAAGTATTACATCCAATTCACTCACTGCGTTCGCTCTTGGATGAATGCTGACGCTCTTGCAATGCGGAGAGGACTCCCTGACTAAGCGATTCTGCAATCCACTCCATTCGGGCGAGGCGGGCATCGCCGGAGCGGTCGTAAGCAAAATTGTCTGATAACACGACTCGGGTTTTCGAGTCGATGAGATGCAGTCGCCCCTCGTAATCCTCAGATACCGAGAACGGAGCAGAACAAGCTTGAGTTGTGTCCGTGTAGTTCATTCCTTGCCGCCGCTCATGCTTTGGGACCAGCTCCAGCGTTGGCGCGAAACTTCGCCCCAAATAGGAGCGCTTCGCGATAAAAGGTTTGGCGCTCAGCCGTCCACGCCTGGCGATCGAAGCATTCCGCAAGTTGATCGACTTCCGCCTGGCTGAAAAGCTCGATCGTCAGCGTCTTCACGACGCCGCGATCCTTTCTTGACTTGGATGCACGGGACTTCCGCTTCCGTGGTTTGTCACTTGTTACACTTGCCCGATCGCCTGTGACCAATAGTTCAGCGATCTGGCGAATGGTGTGCGGTTCTGTTTTGGCTTGTGTCATAGTTGTGATGGTGTTTTTTTAACGATGCTTTGGACAAAAAAGGAAAAGATCGCCGCGCTTGTCCTGGCCCTGGCCCTGGCGCTTATGTATCCGTCTTTGCTGGTTGCTCTCCCGCTGTTACTGCTTTTGCGTTGAGGGTTTCCAGGTTCCTGCAAAACTCAAGAGCGGTATCCTGAACCTCGCGCTCAGAGTCGCCTTCAAAGATCATTCCTGCATCATCGAGCAATCGGCAGTATCCCGCAAAGATCCCAACGACGCTTTCCGCTTCGTCTTTCGTGAGATTGTAGCCTTTGAGTATTTCACGGGCGGCTTTCATTGGAATAGCCAGCCACGGCGCCTTGTCGATATGTGGCGAAAAATGCGCCTGGATATCGTGTTTCTTGACCTCCCGCAAGCGTGGCGAGTCCATTCGCACGCTCCCAAGATCGAACAAGGTATCGCTACCAGCCTGCTTCGGAGATGCGCTTGTGATGATTTCAGGGTTTTGCATTTTCAGTCAGGTATTGGAGTTGTTGGCCGATGAACAAACCTTTAAGCGGACGTTCGACGCCGAATTCCGGATCAATCCAGCCGCAGCAAGTTTTGCCCGCCAGGACAATCAAGGGCCGCTTCGCGAATGGCTTCAGCTCGCGCCGGACGCGCCTTGACCAAACATCGCGCTCTTTGGAATTCATGGCCGTGAGAGTCTGATCATAGCTAGCGATGATTTTATCTGGATGAACCAGGCCGTAGCGCGCGGAGAGGACAGCCCAATCAAGACCCCTGTTTTCCGCCCAGGCGACGCTCTTTTTGAAGAGCAGTCCTTGATAGAGGCTTCTGGCCGCGTGAGAGCCTTCCTGTTTTTCCTTGGAGCAGGAAATCAGAACGAGCGGTTTTGTTGACAGGATCGAATCCAAGTTCACTCCGCCAGCCTGGCCCGTGACTTTGACGACGGCGCTATGCCCGCCGATAACCCAGGCTTCCGAGCGGACAATCGCCACCCGTGGAATACGGCGAGGATTGATTAGTTCATAGGCCAGGACGTAGGAGCCGATGGGATTCGCCCGGTTCCATTGATCGACGGTGTCTTGCAGTTTGTTAGTGGGTGTAGTTGTCATTTTTTGAGAAAGAAAAAAGCCAGCCTGCAAAGGGAGTCATTTCCTTGCAGGCTGGCCAGTCCGGTAGCGTTTTGAGTAGGGTAGGCGACGGGGAAGAGCGGGCAGGCCCTCGCCCCGTCGCCCTTTGGTGAGCAGGGCAGTTGCGGGTTATGAAATCGAAAAATCCCTGGCACTTCTTAGCCAGTAACCCAGGCAGTAAAATACTGCAAATGCTTTTGGCAAAAAACTCAGGCGTTACCATTGAACTCCGCCCAACAGGCACAGATCAGCAGAATCGTTCCCGCAAGGGGCCGGAAGCTTGAGCGGCTGCCGAACTTGCTCACAATCCCGGATGCCTTCACTATCCCAGCCGACAGATAGCAAATCATCGTATTCGTTGCTTCGTAGTTCAGGCATGATCCGGTCGCTCTGTTGCGCGGCCAGCTCCGCCTGGAAGATGCCGTCAAGCGCCTGGATGAACTGGCTAAGGGCGCGCGACTCGCTCGCTTTCAGCGCCCCTTTGAAATGGAGCTGGCTCGCCTTTAAGAGATTTTTCCAGAGCAGGCCCGTAGCGGATTCAATGAGATCCGACTCGACCATTGGCGCGATCTGGACGTTTCGGCGGAAACTGATCAACACCTGGCGCGCATGGCTTGGCGCGATGACTACGGCGAGGCGAAACCCAGCCCTGGATCGGCGAGGATGGATTGAGCTGATTTCCAGGCCGTTATCATCCTTCAGTTTGCCCAGGCTTTGCAGAGGTTGGTTGCCCCCGTAGAAATCGGCGATCGCGTCAGGATGATAGCGCAATGGCACCGGATTCAACT
>CAYGQD010000126.1:0-20578 GCA_964351855.1 uncultured Verrucomicrobiales bacterium | reverse complement strand
CTCTCCTTTGAGAACCAATCTAGTGTGCCGGTTAGTTTTCGGATGATGCACTAGAGATTCGTCGATGCCAACCGCAAAACGGAAAAAGGCGAGGCTTTCGCCCCGCCTTTTCACAAAAGGGGTTGTTTCTTCGAATGAGAAACGGTTGGACCTAAAAGTAGGTTCGAACGGCAAACATCCAGGTGCCGGTATCGATATCTTCAGGACCGTTGAACTGGTTGCCGGTAGCATACTCATAGCCGCCCATGAGCTTGAGCTTGTGATCGCAGATATAGTAGTTCAATCCACCCAGGAAGGTGTGATAGTCTTCCACGGCGATGCGGGTATTGAAGCGCTGGGGGCGCTGCTCACGTCCTTCGCTCATATAGGCATAACGGAAGACGGCTTGAAGCTTCTCCGTGAGGAAGTAGCTGGGCATCACCATGAGGCCCCAAGTGTCGTGTCCATCGGGAAGTCCACCGGATCCTTCGCGGTTTTGAGCCACGATGAAGTTGGTCACCAAGTCAAAATCACCCCAGTCGGAATCGGTTCCAACGGCGAAACCGTGTTGGTATTCAGATGCATACTGCTCGTCAGCGTTCCCTTCAACAGGAGCGAAACCGCCGCTGTTGTCGTTGTAGACGTAGTCGAAGACCAAGTCCGTTCCATCCACGATCTCATAAGCCGTGTTGAACGACGCAGAAGCGTTGGATTCAAACGAAGGCCAGCTGCCCCAGGAATCATCAGCTCCAGTGAGCCACGCGCCAACTTGGTTCGTGAAACCGGCGGCTTCGAAGGCGACTACAGCACCCCAAGGACGGGCTCCTGCGACCTCGTTGACGATCGGTGAACGCTCGACAGTGAGGATTCGCTTGGAAGACGTCGTATCTTCGATGGTGAAATCTTGCTTCTGTTTACCAATGATAAACTCAAGATTATCCTTCGCTTCCCAGGAGATGTAAAAATCCTGGAAATCATTTTGCCAACGGCCAGCGAAGATCTCTTCATTGTCGGCCATGTTGTTTTCCATGAAGAATGTCAGGCCATGAGCCATGGCGACTTCCAAGCCCAAACGAGCCCGGCGATGTTGCCACTGATCGTAGCTGTTGGAGGTGTCTCCGATGTCTTCTGACTGAGAGAAGTATTGGCCGTGGTAGCGACCGTGGAGTTCAATGCCCCTGATGAAACCGGACTCACCTTCGTAAAACTTATTGTAGTCGAAGATGTCGCAGTAGTTCCAAGGCTCTGGAGGATCCTCAACAACGATCTGTTTGCCGGGATCGCCAGCGAAGAGGGAGCCCCCCGCCAGAGCCGCAGCGGAAGCCGCTACGGCCATCATTTTTCTGAATGGATTCAGTTGGTTCATATGTGTGGTTCGATGTGTGTTCTTCTTAGTATTGAGTGCTTATGTCCGGCGGCTTAGAGAACTCGATGTTGGATGTCGGCAGCCCCGAGCGAGGGGTTGCGGTAGATTGCCATCATCAGTTTTCTAGGTCGCTGGTGGGCGCATCTTGAACTCCTGATCAAAATCATTCAAACGTTTTTGTGTGACGGTAGGTGACGTTTTCCTCACATTAAGAGGATCGCATTTTTGAGTCACGGAACCGTGACGCGAAAGAGAGGCTTTTTGCAGGATTGCGATGAAAAATTGATAGTTTATAAGTACTGATTTCCAACCGGGATGAAGGCTCCGGAAGGGGGGCTCGATGCAATCCGGTCACCCAACATCCAATGTGGCGCGAGCGCCCGCTCGCGTTATGCCCCGTCAGCTTGGCCGTCGCCGTCTTCATCGGTAACTCCGGAAAGTGGATTCCCGATCACCGCTTGCCAGGCGATCTTCCGAAACATCCGATCGAGTTCTGGACCAGGAAACGTCGGATCACCGCCGAACGAAATATCGCCCTCGATCCCTTCCGGAGATTTCCCGTAGAGGGTGGCGTAGAAGACATATCCTTCCAATCGATCGAAACCGGGGCCCAGATGGCCAAGTTCATCCCGCCAGAGCGCCCGCTCCTCGCGCTTTCCCACGGCGCTATGAAGACCTTCGATTCCCGGCAGCTCGCCGCGCAGAAAGTGCTTCGCCGCGATCACCATGGCGTCGCAGGTTGGCAGAATGAAGACCTGGTTCGGATAGTCCTTGCGAAGTGTTTCGACAATGGTCGCATATTCCAGGGCGCGCTCACGTCCCAGCTGATCCAATCGTTCCTCCGTGAAGACCGCTTCGAATTTGGGAGCTTCCTCGAATTGATAGAGTTGGGGCCAGGCATCGGACAGATAGAACTTCATCTCCGGATGGTATTGGAGGCAGAATTCGATCCAGCAAGCATAGTAGGCCGGGCGGTCGTTGAAGTAGGGACCCCACATCATGGCATCCCACTCCGCATTCGCGATCGAGGCTAGCAACTTGGGCTGCGGTTTTCCGTCGAAGGCGAAGATGCCGTTCTCCTGCTCCCATTTGTAACGAGCGCTACCGGTGATCCCACCGCCGGTATGGGTGAAGAGCGGTTGATCGAAGCCTGCCGCCTGACAAATTTTCGGCAACGTCCGATACCCCGGAGCCATAAAACTGTGGCCCGTGCCAACGATTCTCAACGCGCCGCTGGCCGGTTTTTCGTAGGATGTGACCGGCGGTCCTTTTTTGGCGACCGATGCGTAGATCGCGGCAATCTCCTCGGGCGAGCGATAGGAGACTGCATGATCCGGAAACCCCTCCGCGTCCCAGCCCGGGTGAACATCGAACACTCGCGGCGCCCCCTGAGCGGGACGTGTTCCTCCCGAGTTAGCGTTCTTTTTCTGGAGCACCTGCCGGTAGGCAACCGCTTCTTCAACCGTCAGAACCCCGTCTTCATTGGTGTCGGCCTCCGGAAATCGTTGGATCCAGCTTTCCAGCTGTTGGGGAGAAGGCGTTGGAGCCTGGCCACGGGCGCTGACAACTGGGGCGAGGACGAAGAGGAGAAGAATCCGGAGGTTCATCGGTGACATTAGGAAGGGTTTCTAGTGGATTTCCAGATTGGAGACGGGCGATATCAATCTTCGCCCCTGGAACTCGAACAAAATCTCTCGCGAAGTGCGCCCGTTATTTCCCGGATGATGCACTACAGCGAGCCGACAAAGCGCTCGATGCGTTCGAGCGCGATCTCCAGTTCCCGACGGCTGGTGGCGTAACAGGCGCGGGCGCAGCCTTCGCCACTCTGGCCGAAAGCGGTGCCGGGGACGATGGCGACGTTCTCCGATTCGAGAAGTCTCATCGCAAAATCCTTGCTGGAGAGGCCGAACTTGCTGATGTCCGGGAACAGATAAAACGCGCCGCCGGGAGGGAAGCAGGGAATGCCGATGCGCTCGAAACCGGCGAGCATGAGATTGCGGCGGAGAGCGTATTCGCGCCGCATTTTCTCGACTTCGGGGGCTCCATTGCGAAGGGCTTCGACCGCTGCGGCTTGGCTGGTGATCGGCGCGCAGAGCATCGAATACTGATGAATTTTCATCATCGCTTCGGTCAGAATTTCTGGCGCACAGGCGTAGCCGAGCCGAAATCCGGTCATGGCGAAGGCTTTCGAAAAGCCATGCATCAGAATCGTGCGCTCTCGCATTCCGGGAAGGGAAGCGATGGAGGTATGCTTAGGGAGGACGGTGGTGTCCTCGTCATCATAGAGCAGCTCACAATAAATTTCGTCGCTGATGACGATGAGGTCGTGATCGATGGCGAGTTTCGCGATCTGGGCCAACTCGCCCAGCGGTTCGACTCCTCCGGTCGGATTGGTCGGGAAATTCAGCATGATGACCCGGGTCTTGTCCGTAATCGCGTTCGCCACATCTTCGGCCCGAAGCGCGAATTTGTCTTCCAGCCTGGTTGCGATGGGAACCGGAACCCCGTAAGCCATGGCGATGCTGGGGCTGTAGGACACGTAACAAGGCTCGTGATAAATCACTTCGTCGCCTGGATTCAAGAGGGCCCGAAACGCGATGTCGAGGGCTTCCGAAACCCCGACGGTGACCAGAATTTCGCTCCCTGGTGCGTAGGATACGCCGAAGAGGTTATCGACGTAGATGCTGATTTCGTCCCGCAGTGATTTGAGGCCGAGATTCGAGGTATAACTGGTGTTCCCCTTTTCCAGAGAATAAATCGCCGCTTCGCGAATGTGCCAGGGTGCCGCAAAATCGGGTTCACCAACGCCGAGACTGATGACGTCGTCCCGACCTTGTACGAGCTCGAAGAAATCCCGGATCCCGGATCGGGGGATTTGCTGAAGCTGACGGGATAGTTTGCTTTGAAGATCGCTCACATTGAACAGGGTGTGTTTGAAAAATAGGGGGAGTCGGGCTGCGAGCGATATTTTTGGCTGGGATTGATGGCTCGGGGCGGAGATGAGCCTTCTCACAGAGCCCCGAACAGCAATTTCAGCCGGGAAAAGCGCCGCATCTCAAATCAGCGAAGCCTCATTCCCTTCAAATAGCACTCTATTGGCCGACCGCTCTGTTTTTCAAACGCACCCTAGGAAAAAGTTTCCTTGGAATCGGCGGTTTCGTTCAGGTTTGCAAAGGAAATTCCTGATTCCGTTGGATGCCGATGATTATAAATATTATAATTTACATAATTTAAATATCGACTAAGGTGGTAACTCTTTTCGGTTAGCCCTTTGGCGATACTTCCCCGCTCACCATCCCTCTTTTTGTTCGTGAAATCCCAGCGCATGCTTTCGATCCTGCTACAGGTTTTCCTGTTCGTGGCATCGTTTAGTCTGGTTCTGGCTCAATCGGCGAAGGAGCGCCGCATCCTCTTCACCAATCTCTCGGCGACCCAGGGACTGGCGGAAGGCGAAATTCGGCAGATGATCCAAGATCAGCGCGGGCAGATTTGGTTCGTTCACGAAGGAGGGTTAGCCCAGTTTGACGGTTTTGAGCTGCGGCCATTTCCTGGGCCCAATGCGCTTTACACCGGAGGGTGGGAGTATCCGCTGCAGGCCTTGCTGGAAGATACCCGGGGATGGTATTGGATTGGGACGGATGGTGGAGGCCTGATCCGATTTCAACCGGACTCCGGGAGAATTGGTGCGCTGAATGACGGAGTGGCAGAGGAAGGAAGCTTGAGTAACGACTCGGTAACCTGCCTGGAACGCGATTCTCTCTCCGGAACGGTTTGGGTGGGGACGGAGCGGGGCCTGAATCGGATTGATCCGCAAACTCGGCAGATCACGCAAGTCACCAGTCTGGATTTAGATCACCGTTTTATTACCAGTGTGGTGACGGATTCCGGAGAAGTCTGGGTGGGGACTCGGGGAGCGGGGCTCTATCATTTGGAACGGGATGGGACGTGGCGATGCGTCTGGAAAACGACTTTGGAGATCTCAGACGTTGAGATTGAGAAATCAGCCATCTGGATTGGGACGACCGGCGGTGGATTGCAACGGCTGGATCGGAGGTCTCAAATTGCTGTTCCCATCAACTCGAAGGAAGCGTTTCACCAACGCGATGTGCTGTCCCTGAAGATCGATAGCAAAGGCGGGTTGTGGGTCGGGACGACGGGTGGACTGGCTCGGCTCAATCTGACGACGGGAGACTGGGAATGGTATCAGCATCGCGAGCACGATTCTCAAAGCCTCGTCAAAGGGGAAGTGTCTGCGATTATCGAAGATCGTCTGAACACGATATGGGTCGGCACACGGGACGGCTTGGTCAGCCAGCACCTTCTCAACCAGTATTGGTTCCAACACTATGCTCGGGAGCCGGGAAATCCCCACAGTTTGAGCGACAACGGAGTGTATGGCATTGCGGAAAGTGGCGACGGACAACTCTGGATTGGCACGGAGCAGGGATTGAACCACTTCGATCCCCAAACTGGAGAAATCGAGCGTTTCTTGCATCAGCCGGACGATCCCTCCAGCCTCCCTCATCCCTACCTTTTTTCGGTGTTGGAAGATCGAACGGGACGGGTCTGGATGGGCAGCCGAGGTGGAGGACTGATTCGCTATGATCCCAACGAGAAGCGCTTTCACCACTTCCGTCACGATTCAGAGGATCCCGGCAGTCTCCCGGGGGAAAACATGAGCGCGTTGTTCGAGGATCGGTTCGGGAAACTCTGGATTGGCGTGTCCGGGGTTGGGCTGGTTTTCTTTGATGAAGGCACCCAAACCTTCGAGCGGATCGCGGCCCATTTCGAAACGATTTACCCCAGGTTTATCCATCAGATGCATGAAGACCGGGAGGGCCGGTTCTGGGTCGTTTCCGACGACGGAGGGCTATGGTTGCTCAATCCGGAGCGACGAAGTTTCACCCATTATCGGGATCTTCCTGGCGTGACGGAAGAGATTCCGCTCGATCGAGCTTTTTGCCTGACGGGCGGTCGCGGGGGAGTTCTCTGGATCGGTTCCGTGCGGGGGCAATTTATCAGTTTCCAGCCGGAAACGGGCGAAATGGAACGGTTTTCCAGTCAGGGAGGAGTCTCGTTCTGGGATGTCAGAGGGTTGATTGAGGACGATCACCAGAAGCTGTGGATCGCTCATGAAGCCGGCTTGGCCCGCTTTGATCCGGAAACGAGGAACCTGCGACATTTTTCGGTTCAAGACGGGCTTCAGAGTAATCGACTTCATCCCCAGGCATTTCTCAAAACGCGAGACGGGAGCCTCTATTCCGGCGGACGAAACGGGTTCAATCGCATCGATCCCGAGGAGCTTCCGGATCGAGCCCGTTTGATCAAGCCACTGCTGACGGAGCTGCGCTACAATGGAGAAACGGTGGTCCCGGCAGAATCCAGCCTGCTGAAGCGCCCGCTTGCCGCGATGCTGAACGATCCGCTGCATGTGCCGTATCACCCGAAAATGCGGTTTTCATTTCGGTTCGGCACCTTGGACTACTCGCGTCTGGAAAGCAGCCTTTACCGCTACCGAATGGACGGATACGAAGAGGATTGGAACGCTGCCGGCGTCGAGCGAATGGCCCCCTATCCGGCGTTACGACCGGGGAATTACCGGTTCAACGTGGAGGCATCTTCCGATGGGGAGCGCTGGCATCAGCTGGAATATCCGTTGAACGTGGTGGTGGTCCCGCCGTGGTACCGGACGATTTGGGCGAACTGCCTGTTTGGAGTGTTGGGCATCGGAGCCGTGGCTGGCGGAGGCTATCTGGCTTACCGGGCCCGATTGGCAAAGGAACGAAGCCAGCGCGAGCACCTCGAAAACGAGTGCAATCGCGCCGAAGCGGCCTTGGCCCGGCAAATCCAGTATTCGATGCTGCTGGAGCGGACGAACGCGGAGTTTCGGCGAAATCTCGATAGTACCCAAGTCTTCGATGCCGCCCTTCAACGTCTCGGCGAACACTTTCGCGCGAATCGCTGCTACATCGCTTCCCTCAACGATGCCGAGGTCCCTGAGATGGAGGTTCTCGCCGAGTATTTGGAAGGCGGCTATCCGAGCCTGCGCGAACTGACGATTCCTGGCGAGAACCCACTGGTTCAGGCGATTTTGAGAGCCGATCATTCGGTTGCCGTGGAAAGCTCAGATCCGAGTCAGCCTAAATTGGGGCCCGATGCGCGTTCTGTATTGGCGATTCGTACCGCTCACCAAGAACGGGCGAACGGGATCATTGTTCTGCAACAGTGCGATGGCACGCGGTTTTGGCACGATGAAGAGATTCAGCTCCTCGAATCCGTTGCTGATCAGTTGGGTATGGCCATTGCCCAATTTCAGTTGAGCCAAAAGGAAAGTCGCCAAGCGCGTGAGTTGGAACAAGCCCGTCACGACGCGGAAGCTGCCAATCAAGCGAAGAGTGACTTCCTCGCGAAAATGACTCACGAGCTGCGAACGCCGCTCAACGCCATCATCGGTTTTTCCGAGGTCATGAGCCAGGACGAAACCCTCAACGCCGGCCAGAGCGAACATCTCGGCATCATCAATTCCAGCGGCGAGCATCTGCTGGGGGTGATCAACGACGTCCTGGAAGTTTCCAAGATCGAAGCCGGAAAATCGGAGTTGGTTCCGGAGCGGGTCGATCTGGAGGTGCTGCTCAAATCCGTCTACGCCATGCTCTCTGGTCACGCCCAAAATAAGGGCATCGCGCTGGAATTCGCGGCGACGTCCACACTCCCAAAGTGGGTCGAAGCAGACAAAAGCAAGCTTCGGCAAATCCTGATCAATCTCCTCAACAACGCGATCAAGTTCACGTCAGAGGGATCGGTGACCTTACGAATGGGAGCGGACTACCTCTACGATCAAGTTCGAGACGCGACTCGCTATCCCTTGATCTTGCGAGTCGAAGTGGAGGACACGGGTTCCGGCATCTGCGAGAAAGAACTGCCGAATCTTTTCCAAAAATTCTTGCAAACGGAGAGTGGAAAAACGTCGGCCAATCAAGGAACCGGACTGGGGCTGGCAATCGTCCGAGGCTTCACTGATCTCATGAAAGGGGAGGTGAGCGTGACCAGTCAGCTCGGGCAGGGGACCAAGTTCAGGATCGATCTTCCCATGGTTCAGCTCGTCGAAAGCGCTTCTTCCGAAGAGGTCTTCTCGCAGAAGAAGCGAGATATTATCGGCCTGGCTTTTGACCAACCGGAGGTGCGCATTCTGGTGGTAGACGATCAGCCGGTCAATCGCCTCTTGATGAAGAAATTTCTTCTTACGGTCGGATTCACCCTGGAAGAAGCCGGCGATGGAGAAGAGGCGGTTCAGAAGTGGAGAGACTGGCAGCCAGATATCATCTTCATGGACGAAGAAATGCCCAAACTCCGGGGCACGGAAGCGACGCGAAAAATCGCGACCGAGTGCGAGGGAGAGATGCCGACGATCGTATCGTTGACGGCCTTTGCCCTCGAAGATCAACGGATAGCCGCGATCGAAGCCGGTTGTGTCGATTTCTTGGCCAAGCCCTTCAAGCGCGAAGAACTCTTCGAGATGATCGCCAAGCATCACCCGGTTCGGTATCGCTATCGGGACGAGGTGGATACGATGGCGGTCGACGTTCGTGCGGCGTAGCGCGATTGTCCCAATCTAGTGCATCATCCGGAAAGTAAGAGCTGCACTTCGCGAGAGATTTGGTTCGAGTTCCAGGCGCGAAAAAGGAACGAAGCGAGCTTCGTGACTGAGGAAGCAACGCAGAAATCGGGCAAAAGATCCGCGACTCCCTATTTTTGCGAGAGGAACGAGCCACCTTCTCTCTCCTTTAAGAACCAATCTAGTGTGCCGGTTAGTTTTCGGATGATGTACTAGGTCGCTTTGCCTCGGCGGGACCAGGGGCCGGTGATCGCGAGGGTGAGGCCGGGACTCTGAATGTTCACGAAGAGTGTAGGGTGGCTCGGCGCAAAACAAGCTCCGGCAAACTCGGCGCTGTTCAGGGCGTTGGCTGCAAGTGTGTAGAAGGTGCCGTCCGGAGTCACGCCCCGGAGCAAGTTGGATTCTTTCTTCGCATCCTCACAAATGATGAGGTCTCCCCAAGGTGCGATCGTCAGGTTGTCGCCGTTTTGGAGCAGATCATGATCGTTTGGCTCCAGGTAAAGCTCGACTTCGGATGTTTCCGGAAAATAGCGCCAGATCTGGCCGCTTTGGTTCTTTCCGCCGGTGGTGCAGACCCAGTAAATCGCGGGTTGAGAGGGGAGGGTGCCGTTTGGCTCATGACAGCCATACCACATCCCTTCGCCTCGAGCGAAGAGGTTGCCTCCCGCTGCCTGGCCTCTAACGCGGAGGTCGTCCTTGGGCGATTCCACGTCATCCAGATCTGCCCACGTTGCCTGGAGGCGCTCGCCCAACGGAATGCCAGAGGTGGTGTCCTCGCCGGCGTAGTCAGTCAGGACCAGAGCCTGAAGCTTGCCGGAAACCAGATTTCCCTTCTGGTCCGGAATGAAGCGATAGAGCAGGCCGTTCGGGGCGTCTTCGGTCAGATAGAAAATTCCGGAGGCCGGATCGGCGGCGATGGCCTCGTGGCGGAAGCGGCCCAAGGCTGGAAACTTTCGCGGTTTCTGCAGGGAAGGTTCCAGGGTGGGGCGAACTTCGAAGCAATACCCGTGCTTGCGACCGCGCGGCGTCATCATCCCGGCCGTCTCCGGTTCTTCGCAGGAAATCCAGGTTCCCCACGGCGTGATTCCTCCGGCGCAATTTCGATCTGTGCCAAAGAGGCTTTGGAATTGCGAATGAAGACTCTTGTGTTCGCAATCGTAAACGAAGGTTGAAGTCCCGCCAAAGAACGGGGTCTCGTTCGGTTCACCTGCATCGTAGCAGAGTTTGGGATCAAAATTGGCGGGAAGGCGTGAGAGATCCTCGAAAGGGCCGCCCTGATCCTGCATATTGAGGGCCAACTCGTGGTTGCGAATCACCACTGTCATCCCGTTGGGCGCGTCGAACGCAGCCATCCCGTCCGGCTTACCGGAAACGTTCCATCCGTCCGTCATCCGGTCGCCAGTTCGGGAAATCACCTGGTAGCGGAACCCGGGCGGCAGGTCGAGAATCCCCTCCGGATCCCGTTGCAAGGGGCCGTAGATGGAATTCGAGTTTCCAGATGCGATGGTGGAACCGGTGAGCTGGTGCAATCCGGAAAAGCCGATCGAAACGGCGGTGGCAGACTTCAGGAAATTTCGACGGGGTTTCATGCTCGCAACATCGACTCAGGACGAATTCCGGCAAACGATTGCCTCCAAAAAACATGTCACGATTTTGCCCTAAACCACCACTTCCATCGCGCCGGGATCAATCGTCGCCGTCTGCGGCGTTTTCGTAAGGACGTCACCATCGACTTGGATTGGCAAGATGGGATCAGTCTCAATCCTCACTTTTTTGACCTGCCAGCGTCCGACCAGGTGAGAGGCATCGATGTAGGGCTCGCTGTCGTCATTCGCCTTTTCTCCCGTCATCATTCGGACCAGCGAAAAAATCCCTTCGGCATCTGCCTTGCGGATCAGGATGAGGTCGAGCTTTCCGTCATCGATCGCGATTCCCGGAGACAGGGTGAGATTGCCGACGCCGAAGGCTCCCGTGTTGGCGATCACGCAGGCGACCGCTTCAGCAAAGATTTCCTCTTTGTCGTCCATCGTGATGCGGTATTTGGCCGGGCTGATCTCCTGGAGGGCTTTGGCCGCAGAAAAGGCGTAGGCCCATTTTCCGAACTGGTTCTTCAGCTCGCGGCTGGCGTCTTCCAGCACGCTGGTTTCGAATCCGCAACCCGCGCGGAGTAAAAAGGGACTTTCGCCAAGATGACCGACATCGACTTTGCGAGTTTGAAACGTTTCCCCTTTGATTTTGTGGAGCGTCTTCGAAATTTCTTTGGGCAATCCCAGTTCACGGGCGACGAGATTCCCGGTTCCACCCTGGAGAATCAAGAGCGGGACATTGCTTCCCAGAAGTCCCTCGGTCACTTCCATCACGGTTCCGTCTCCGCCAAAACAGGCCACGATTTCAGCGCCTTCCTCCACCGCCCGTTTGGCCGCTCTCGCCCCGTCACCGGTATCGTGCGTCACAAAGATTTCGAACCGAATGCCAGCAGGCCGCAATTCATCATTGAGGAGCTGGATGAGGGGTAGCCGCTTGCCCGATGCAGGATTTGCGATCAAATGTAACTTTTTGGGACGCTGACGAGTAGATCGAACCTGTGGCATTTTCGTTACACGTTTCTGGTTTCGGCAGTGGTTCCGGCTTGTATCATCCGCACGTTTCTCTCACGCCCCAGCATGCCCAAAATCTTAATTATCGACGACGAGCCTGACGTCCGGGACTTGGTCCATTTTAATCTAAAGAAAGAAGGTTGGGAAGTCATTGAGGCTCCGAATGGTCTCGAAGGCTTGAAAAAAGCCAAGGAGGAGGCTCCGGATCTGATCATTCTAGACATCATGATGCCGGAGATGGATGGGCTGACTGTGTTTAAGAATCTGCGGGAAAGCAAGAAAACGTCTGAGATACCCGTTCTCATGCTGACGGCCAAAAAAGAGCTGGATGATCGTCTGGAAGGTTTGGGCTTGGGCGCGGATGACTATGTATCGAAGCCGTTCAGCACCAAGGAACTGGTCCTGCGAGTCCGCAACCTTGCCAAGCGTGCCCAGAGCCCAAGCGGCGGAGCAGAAATCAACAGCGGTGCGTTTCGGCTGGATCGCAGCAACTTGAAGTTCTATCTGGAAGATGAACCGATCGATTTAACGGGGACGGAATTTAAGCTCCTGCTCATTCTCATCGAAAATATCGGCAAGGATCAAGATCGGGGAGACTTGCTGAGTCGAATCTGGGGGTATGACGAGCGGATCCAGACGCGAACGCTCGATACCCATGTGAAGCGGTTGCGGGAAAAACTGGGGACCTTTGGAGATTGCATCGAAACCGTGCGTGGGATTGGTTATCGGTTCAACCCCGGCCATCCCGGGGGTGCATCGTAAACTCCAGTGATCACCACGTTCGTAGCGTGGGCGGCCTGCATCGGACTGGTCGTCCTTTTGCTTTACCACATCCGCCTTCGGGGTTCGATTGCGCGGCTCAGTGAACTGTTTCGCCAGTCTGACGACCTCGTGGCAAAATTCGATCCGGCAAAGCGCATCCTAACGCCGTCATCGGTTCGCGAACTGGCTCTTCAGATCGATCGGCAAATGAATGAGAGTATCGAGCGGATTGCGTTGGAGAATCAGCAGCAGCGCTTAACGGAGACGATCCTCGATCAATTCGACGACGGGTTCCTGATTGTGCGCAAGGATCTCCGGATCGGGTTTGCCAATACCGCGGCGCGGGATCGTTTCGCGCAGAAACCGGAGATTGTTGAATTGCCGGTCATCGAGGCGTTTTTAGATCACCGCATCGTGGGCGTGATTCGGGATTCCCTGGCCAAGCGAGCGCGGCGCAGCACCACGATCCGGCTGGAAGAGCGTTTCGAGCACCAGGGAGAACCCATGGAGCGCTACATCACCATTGAAGCGGGGCCCCTACCGTTCCCGATGCAGAAGATCGACGGCGTCTGGGTGATTCTGCGCGACGAATCCGAACGCCATCACCTGGAACAGATTCGGCGGGATTTCGTCGCAAATGCCTCCCATGAGCTTCGGACGCCGCTTTCGATCATCACCGGCTACCTGGAAAACCTCACCGATGGGGATGTGACCGATCCGGAGATGACGCAACGTTTTCTTGCGGTGATGCAGAAGCACGCGATCCGTTTGGGGAGAATCGTTGAAGATATGCTGACGATCTCCAAGCTCGAGGGAAGTGCTGAACTGATCCGCAGTGCGCCTTTTGACCTGCTCGAAAGCGCGTCTGACATGGTGGAGCACCTCCAATTGTTGATTGTGGAGAAGGATGCGAACGTCGTGATCGATATGCCGGAAGATCGATCGATCGTGGGCGATCGGTATTATTGGGATCAAATCTTCTTCAACCTGGTCGAGAACTCGCTCAAACAGAACGATCAGGCAGGACTGGAGATTGAAATCCGTCTGCGGCCGGATGAGAGCGCCGATCAACTCGTTCTGGAAATCAGCGACAATGGAATTGGAATCCCCAGTTCGGATCTCCCCCATGTGTTCAAGCGGTTTTACCGAGTGGAAAAACACCACGCGAATCTGGTCAAGGGAACCGGGCTTGGGCTCTCGATCGTCAAACGTGCCGTGGAAGCTCACGGCGGAACGATTTCCGTCCACAGTCAACCGGGCATCCGAACGACGTTTAAAATCAAGATTCCGCGTCCGGTGAATGGGGAAGGGTAGGGAATCTGGAACCGGATCTTGCGTGCTGCTGACTTCTCGTTAGCGTGGCAGGCAATGAACCCAAAAAACCTCATTAGCGCCTTGGTGGCGACTTCGTTGGCCGTTTCCGTCTGGGCGGAAGATTCCCAGCCTCATGGTGCCGATTTCCCACAGCTTGACAGCCACGCCACGGGAAAATGGTGGGAGAATAAGCCCAATTCCAAAGCAAAAGTGCTGATTCCTCTCGACGTTCCGCGCGAGGAAGTGGTCGCCTTCGCGCTTTACACCCATGACGTCGGGGTCCTCAAGCTTTCGGCGCAACTCTATCCATTGAAAGACGGCGAATCGCGAACCGTTCGGCTGGAGATGAAGGAAGGCGAGGAGTGGCGACAAATCGCGGAAACGCAGATTGTTTTTCCGGGGTGGAGCGCCCACTTCCGGATCGAGAACTGGAACAACACCGCCGATGTTCCCTACCGCGTTCGCCACGGTGAGAAGGCGATGTTTGAGGGGTTGATTCGCAAGGACCCGATCGATAAAGATGAGATCGTCGTTGCCAGCTTGTCCTGTAATTCCACCCGAACCCCGGGGCCACGTCCCAAGATCATTGAGAACATCAAGTTTCAGGACCCGGATCTCCTCTTCTTTGCCGGTGATCAAACCTATCACCACACCCAGCACACTTCCGGTTGGATCCAGTTTGGGCTTCAATTCCGGGAAATCATGAAAGATCGACCCACGATCACGATTCCGGATGATCACGATGTCGGTCAGGGAAATCTTTGGGGAGAAGGAGGCATCAAATCCAACACCAGAGTCGGCCATGACGGCGGCTACATCTATCCTGCCAGCTACGTGAATCAAGTGGAGCGTCAGCAGACCTGGCACTTGCCGGACGCGTATGATCCGGAGCCGATCGGCCAGGGAATCGGGGTCTATTTTACCCGGTTGCGGGTGGGTGGAGTCGATTTTTCGATCTTGGAAGATCGCAAGTTCAAGAGCGGTCCGGATGGGAAAATTCCGAAAATGGGACCGCGACCGGACCATATCAACGATCCCAGCTACGACCGCTCGGCCGTGGATCTCCCGGGGCTGAAATTGCTGGGAGATCGGCAACTCCAGTTTCTTCACGAATGGAGCCAAGACTGGACTGGCGCGGAAATGAAAAGCGTCCTTTCGCAGACAGCGTTTTGTGGCGCGGTTCACATCCACGGGCAGCCCACCAATCGGCTTCTCGCGGATCTGGATTCGAACGCCTGGCCGCAAACCGGGCGGAACAAAGCATTGACGGAAATTCGGAGAGCATGGGCGACGCATCTCTGCGGAGACCAACACCTCGCCGTCTCGGTAAAACACGGGATCGAGGAATATGGAGACGGACCTTACGCCTTCACCAATCCCGCGATCATCAATACCATTTACGGCCGCTGGTGGCACCCGGAAGACGAGAAAGCAGGGAAGAATGCGGTCGCTGGAAGTCCGTTGCCCTGGACCGGCGACTTCGAAGATGGTTTGGGGAATAAGATTACGATGCTGGCTTATGCCAATCCGGAAGATCGCAGCGATGAGCTAAAGCGGGCTGACGGATACGGGATTGTCAGATTCAACAAGAAAGACCGGTCCGTGACGTTCGAGTGTTGGCATCGCTTCGCGGACGTGAAAGGCGGGGATCCTCAGTTTCCCGGTTGGCCGATCACCTTCAAAGCGGAGGAAAACGACGGTCGGAAGGCAACGCATTGGCTACCGGAACTCACCTTCGAGATCGAAGATCCCGTGGTTCAAGTCGTGGATTCAAAAGGAGAAATTCTCTACACCGTCCGGATTCAGGGGAAAAAATTCCATCCTCGCGTTTATGCTCCCGGCACCTACACGGTCAAGGTGGGCAAGGACAAGCCGGATCAAATCACGGTCGGAGGTTTGGAAGCGAAGGAAAAAGGTGTCACCGGCCAGAAAACCATCGGATTCTAAATATAGCGGAGCGGTTAGGCTCTCCGGGGCCACTGCTTCGGCTCTCAGAAGCGCCGGAATCCGGTAATCGGTTGGATCAGGAGCAGCCCGGCGATAGACCCCGCGTAGAAATTGAAGAAGGACGAAAGATGGCCGTCGAATCTTTTGGAAATGACGCCAAATTTCGGTGGCCTCAAAACGGTCGTTCCCTCTTTGCCAAATTTCCGGTTAGAATAGTGTTGCCATAAACCCCTGCTTGCCCTTAAAACGGCGGGGCCTTACATCTAGGATTCCTTTCAAACATACTCAGACTTTTATGAAAACCTCTCTGCGATCTCTCACCCCTGCTCTCTGTTCCCTGACGGCCATTTGGTTAGTTTCTTCCGGAACCAGTTTCGGCCAGGCCTGGGCTCCGACACGTGTCGAAGCGAAAATTGATGATGTGGCGATTATCATGCAGAAAACGCCAGAATTCGCCGCCCAGGTTTCCGATAGCAAAAAAGACGGAAAGCGCCGCGAATGGCTCGAAGTGGAGATCGCCTTTGAAACGAAGTCGGATTCGAAAATCGGCATCGTGCCTGAAGTCCTGATCCAATACTACTTGGCAGTGAAGGGCGTCGAACAGCAGATCCTCACGGATTCCTACAAGTATCGGAACATCATCGACGGAGAAGAAGCCTTTTCGATCGTCTATGTGTCTCCCACCGCACTCACGCAAATCGCCGGAGATATCGGGAAATTCAAGGACAGTGACGTGGTCGCCTGGGGAGTGGAAATTCTTCACAATGGGCGGGTCGTGGCCACAGCCTCAAGTTCTGGCAACAAGCCATGGTGGACGGCCACTCAAGCGGCTCGGACGACCGGCCTTCTCATGCCGAAAGAGCGGACCCCGTTTCAGCTTCTCTGGATTGATCGCCACGCAGAAGCCATTTTGAACTAGCACCCTTTTTGTCGTTTTCTTCCACGGGCCACCTATCGGTTTAGGAAGGACCTGAAAGTCACCTCTCACTCACCTATGGCATCGGAAACAAACATCGCAATTGACCTGGGAGCCCAGTCAGTCGGCGCTGCCGTCTTCAGCCGAGGGCCCAAGGACCAGCTGGTTCTTGACCAGTTCATCAGCGAAGACTTGCTGGCGGACCCGGCGGCGGATAGTGCTCGATTGGACCAAACGAAGCTTTGCATCGGACAAATTGTCAAAGCCCTCAAGATTCGGAAACAGTCGGTGCGCTACGCTCTATCGACCCAGTCGGTCTTTACGCGATTTGTGACGTTACCGCCGTTGGAATTCGATCAGGTTGAGCAAATTGTCGGGTTCGAGGCTCAGCAGCAGGTTCCCTTTCCCATTGAGGAAGCCGTTTGGGATTACCAGACGCTCGGCGATCCTGACGACATTGAGGTCGAAGTCGTTCTTGTCGCCATCAAGGCGATCGAGCTAACCGCGATCAATAACACGGTTCGGTTCAACAGCCTGGAGACCGATGCCGTCGATCTGGCCCCCTTTGCGCTGTTTAACGCCTTCCGTTACAATTATCCGGATGTCGATCAGCCCGTCGTTCTGATCGATATTGGTGCCCGTACCACGAACCTCATTTACGTGGAAGGGAACAAGGTTTTTGTCCGAAGCATCAATGTCGGTGGCCGGGAGATAACCCAAGCCATCTCCAAAGAGTTCGATATCTCCTTTGAAGAAGCGGAGAAGCGAAAAATCGAAGACGGTTTTGTCGCTCTGGGTGGTGGCTACGCGGACCATGATGATCCTGAAATCGCGGCGATGTCGAAAGTCATTCGCAATGCCTCGACTCGCCTTCATTCCGAAGTGGTCCGGACGAACAATTTCTACCGCAGCAACCAAGGTGGAAGTGCTCCTGCGCTCGCGTTTCTTTGTGGTGCTGGTGCCGGTTTGCCCTACCTGAACGAGTTTTTCCAAGAGAAGCTCAAGATTCCGGTGGAGTATTTCAACGCGCTTCGAAATGTGAAGCTCGGCAAACGGGTGGACGAGCCTACCGTGACGAACAACGCCCATGCGATGGGTGAGTTGGTCGGGTTGGGACTGCGAGGGATCGGCAATTGTCCAATGGAGCTGGATTTGGTTCCGCCCATCGTTCAGCGTGAGCGGGCCATTGCTCGGCGGGCACCCTTTCTCTGGCTGGCCTCGTTTTGCGCGGCGATTACGATTGCGGCAGCAGGTTTTTGGTACACCAAAGCGGCCGCTTTCTCGGAAAGCAAGTCTGCGGAAATCACGGGCAAAGTCAGCCAACTCGACAGTTTGGCGGAGAAGATCGAAGTCCAAAATGATCGCCTCGCAGATATTAAAAAGCGTAGTGATCCTTATTCCTCTGCGATTCTGGACCGTGTCTATTGGATTGAGACGCTGCGCGAGCTCAACAACGCCATGGGTGATGATATGGTCTGGTTCGTGGAAATGCAGCCCTTGTCAGGGGATCTTGCCCTGCTCCCGGAAACCGGGAATCGGGAAGAGTTAGGGATCTTAGGGGATAACCCCCTGGAGGAAGCGCAGCCCGGCCAGCACCGAATCAATTGGATTCAGCTCAAGGGACTCTGGCGCGACACCGAAGATTTGCAAAGCAGCGTGGTTTACCGCTATCTCGACAACCTACGGGAAGGAAAAGACGGACGCTTTGACATCGCGGAGCGTGATGAATTTGGAAAGCTGAAACGGGATGCGGATGGAAACATCATCAAAAAGTATTCCGATGGCGAGCTTCTCCCCTATATAAATATGGGAACGAGTGCTGATCGGCACGCTTGGCCGTTTACCCTGCGCTTGCCGCTTCCAGAAGGATATCAACCCCAATACACGAAGTAATTTTTCGGATGAAAGGATCTAAAGAACAGTCGTTCTGGATAAGTTTTGCCTTGGTAACTGTCCTTCTCCTGGGAGGGTCCGGGTATTTCTTTTTTAATGCCTTGGGAGCCTACTCGACTTCTCGCGGAGATTTTGATGGGAAGAAAGGTCAGCTGACACGGTTAGAGCGTGCTTCGCTCTATCCGACGAAAGGGAACCTCGATAAGCTGGAAGCTCAGATTGACCAGTTTGAGATGAAAGTGGACAAAGTCCATGACCAGTTGAAGGCCTATCAGAAGCCACTTCCGGTCGTTTCCGATCAGGAATTTCCGACCCAGCTCCGCGCGGCCAAAGAGGAATTTGAACGCTATGCGGTTCAGAAGCGGGTCGTGACGCCTTCAGATTTCTACCTCGGGATGGGAACCTATCAATTTCAACTGCCTCGTCCTGAAGCAACGGGAATCTTGGCCTACGAGCTGGGGGCGATTCAGCATCTCCTCAAAATCATCGTCGATAATGGAGCGGATGAGATCTACAACCTCCAACGCGAGGAGACAGCGGTCGAACTTGGTCAGCCAGATCCTGAAAAGACGGAGCGAGTGGTCAAGTACACCTTCAAGGTAGGATTTCAGACGACTCACCAAGGATTTCAAGATTTCCTCAACGCCGTCAGCAATGACAAAGAGTATTTTTTCATCGTCCGGGTCTTGCGAATCGACAATGAAAAAAAGGTTGGTCCGGAAAGGGTCGTGGCAAGGCCGACTGTGATTCGTACTCCCGATGGCGAAGTTGTCACGGACATTCCGGTTGGTCCGGACGGAGCGCCCATTTCTTCCGATGAGTTCGTCGTTCAAGATGCGACCGTGATCTTTGGTGATGAGGCGATTCGGGTCACTGCGGTGATCGATCTCTGCCGCTTCCCGGAGGTTGAAGATCCGGAAAACTCCTAACTTTTCTTCTCGATGAAACAAAACTGGCTCGAACAGAATTACGAAAAACTAGTCATTGGGGCGGTGGCGATCATTTGCTTGATCTTTGGGATCAAGCAGATTCTCAATGCGAAATCCTTCCCCGACACTTTTGAGTTGAATCCGGCCAGCCAACAGGCGGTTTTCCCGGAAGACGAGTCCTATCAGATGGACATTTCCGCGAACCTCTTGAGCGGTGCGGCTCATTGGGATGATCAAATAGTCAGCATCAGCGAAAGCACCAAGAAGGATGTGACTCTTTACCGCTCGGTTTGGATCATTGAACACAACGGCGAACTCTACGATCTGGGAAATCCCGACGCTGAAAAATTGCGTCCCCCGGTTGAGAACAAATGGCTCTTGGACCACAAATTGGACCTCCTCAGCCAGTCGGTTCTAACCGATGACCCGGACGGGGACGGCTACAGCAACTTGGAAGAGTATCAGGCCGTTCCGCAGACCATCCCGGTGGATTCCTCAAGCCACCCTCCCTATACCGACAAGCTGGAATTCGTTCAGCGTCAGCAACAGAGCTACTTCATCACGTTCTCTGCCAACAATGATCCTCAATTTCAAATCAACACGGAGAACTTCCAAGGGCGCAAGGACGTTGGCTTTTACGTAATTGGAGACACCTTTGAGAAAGGGAGGTTTGTTCTATTGGCCTATCGCAAGAAGGAAGCCAGGAACAGCGTCGGTATCACGGATGATGTTTCCGAAATTGATATCAAAGATAACTTAACGGATCGGACATTTACAATCGTTCGCAAAGCAAAGTTTAACTGGCCAACCTATTTCGCCGAACTCAACTTTACCCTGGTGCCCGAGCAAAGTAAATTCTACGTTCGTGAAGGGGAATCGTTCACTCTGAATCTCGAGCCAACGAAGCCATATCGGCTGCTCAGTGTTACCGAGAATGAAGCAACGATCGAGGGTGCTGGAGGAAAATCGGTTACCTTGATCAAAGGGGCTCTCTCAGCAGGGCGCGGGGTTGACGGGATGTAGTCGGAGAGAGAGCGCGATTCCCTCTTGGAATCGGTGTTCTAGAACCGGCTGGTACGCCAGGATGGCGATCGTGGATGATTTCCCTGCGCAAGGGAGATGCCTCGCCCTCCATGGACGGAGAGAACCGGACTCGTCCATCTTCGCGCCATGGAATCGGCCATAGGGTTTGTCCCAAAATCAGTTTACAAGATCTGCTGTCCTTCTGATCCGTCGCCAGCGTTGGAATTCACCTCATTG
>CAYGQD010000125.1:0-20769 GCA_964351855.1 uncultured Verrucomicrobiales bacterium | reverse complement strand
AAATGGGAGCGCTGGTGGGACGTGGTCAAGTATTGCTCGGAGCGCTGTCGCCGAAATGCGAAATCGGGCTCGGCGAGTTAACTAATCCCCTCTTCCACCGTTCTGGAAAACCGGTAGTACCGTTCGCAGCTCCGAGCAGCGCACCCAGGACACTGCCTCGGTGAACGTTGTCTCCACCCCGGTTCGTATTCGCAATCAAACCGGCCTCAAAATCGTGATGATATTTAAGCGCTAGATAAATCGTGGCGGGAATCGCGTCTTCTACATAACAGGCCTTGGAAAGAAGCGGACCAATCACGCGCTCACCTTCTTGATGGACCCACTTGCGGAACGGGAATCCAAAGTGAGGATTCCGCTGTTGATCGATCTCTTTCTCTATCGTTTCCCCGAGCGATGCTCCTCCCAGAACTGGGTAGAGTAGCGAAAGGATCGCATCAGCCGCCACCACCATCTTCTTCCCGGCATGCGTCAGCGCGAGATGTTTCAAGGTCATCTCTCGCCCGATTTCTGGATCTTCTGCATAATAGATCGCCACCGAAAGCATCGCCGCGATTCCCCCAATGTGTTTCTCCGAAACCGCGCACTTGTTCGGAGGCATCCCGCGACCGAGATTCGTGAAAAAGCCGCGATGGCATTCCTCCAGGTAGGTATCGCGATGCCGTTCGGGATGGGTGAGCAGTTCCATGTAATCATCCAGCGCCACCTCTGCACGATATTCTCCCTGCTCCACCATCCGTTCCCAAGCCATCGTCGCCAGTTGGGTCGTCAGGGTATTCTCCCCCGCTTTCAAATTCTGATGATAATGAACTCCGCGCTGGCCCCAGGCTGGGCGCTCGCTCCCGAGGATGTCGAGCTCCGGCGAAGGCGCTTTCCAGGATGACCGCCAAAAAATGCTTCCGGAGTGCGGATTCTTCGCATCCAGGTAATCCTCGATCCATCCGTAATCCTCGCGGAGAGCAGTCGTGTCATAATACCAATGCACTGGCATCGCCAACGCGTCTCCAATCCGCGAACCGAGCAAGGCTCCATGGGCACGATCTGTGATACCGAGTTGCGAGAGGGGAGGGTCCGGAAGATTCATCACAAGGGAAACGTAGGCCAACGCGATTTGGCTACCCGGCTCCCAAACCCTTTCGGAAATTCGCGAATCACCCGCTCTTTTCAAGGAAGAGCCGCTTTTCCCGTCGCCGTAGGTGCCGATTCCCCGGGAGATTGATTTTCGCGGTCGGCGTTCCCGGTTCGAGCAAACCCCGCGCCGCTTCGATTTCTTCGAATCCGACATTCGGCACTTGAAGGTGGCGGAACCAGGCTTGCAGAGCGCGGCGCTGGAGGGCGATGGGCAGTTCGCGGAGTTCGGGCACCGGAAGTTGCTCCTGATGGCAATCAAATCGTTCGGCGAGGAGCGCATCGAGGCAGCGGTCTTCTTCCCGCAAAATCTCTGCGGTGCGGAGGAGGGGTGGGGCAAGGGCGCGACCCGTGAGGCGCTCAATTTCCGGAATGAGGTGATGCCGAATGCGATTGCGGAGAAAGGCGTCGGACGTGTTCGAGACGTCTTCGCGGAACTGAGCAGGTGCCGGGATTTGGTCGCGTTCCAGGTGAAGCAACGGACGGATCAGGGTGAGCTCCGTCTCGCCGACCTGGATCGTCGAAACCGGCTCCATCGCGGAAAGCCCCTTGCTCCCGGAACCACGAATCAAGTTGATCAGCACGGTCTCGGCCTGATCATCGGCGTGGTGAGCGAGAAAAACCCGATTCGTCTCAAACTCACGAGCGCAATCCGCAAAAAACTCCAGGCGCGCCCGCCGAGCCGCCGCCTCGATCGACAAACCCGCCTCCCGGGCGAGTTCCGAAACCGCGCGATTCGCCACTTTGAACGGCAAACCCAACTTCTCCGCCAAATCCCTGACAAACGCCGCATCCACATCCGACTCCGCGCCGCGCAGTTCATGGTTCAAATGGCAAAGCACCAAATCCTGAAATCCAGCCTCCCGTAACAAACGAAGCAGCGCCACCGAATCCCGCCCTCCGGAAATCCCTAGCAGAAAACGCCCTTCCGAAGAAACGGAGTCTGGAAATCGAAGCATCCCGGTCGTGTCCATCTGCCCAACCCTTTCACCGATCCCGAGTCTCGCCAAGCCGCAATATCCAAGAGACCTCCGGTTGAGAATGGACATTTCGCCGGATTCGTCCTTCTTGGCTCATGTCATCGTTTCGTTTTCACCGTTCACTCCTCGCCACCTTCGTGCTTTCGTTGGCGGCCGTCAGCTCGGCGCATGCTTCTGAGAAGCCGAATATCGTCGTTTTCCTCGTCGATGATATGGGTTTGATGGATAGCTCGTTGCCATTCCTGACCGACAAGGATGGGAACCCGGAGCGACATCCGCTCAACGATTTCTACCGGACTCCGAACATGGAGCGTCTCGCGAAACGGGGAACGAGGTTCAGCCAGTTTTATGCGATGAGCGTTTGCTCACCAACCCGCGCCTCGATCATGAACGGCCAGACCTCGGCCCGCCACACCACGACCCAATTCATCAAACCGGAGTCCAAGAACACTGGCGCGATGGGTCCTGCGGATTGGAAATGGGAAGGCTTCACCGAGGGTGATGTGACCTTGCCAGGATTGCTGCGTGAGGCCGGTTACCAGACGATTCATGCGGGCAAGGCTCATTTTGGCCCCAACGATTCTTACGCATCCGATCCGACGAATATCGGCTTCGATGTCAATATTGGCGGCTGCGCCTACGGCCAGCCCGGCAGCTATCTGGGGACGGACCACTTTGGCTGGGCCAAGAAAGGTCGCCAGAACCGCGCCGTGCCCGGGCTCGAAAAATATCACGGTCAGGACATCTTTCTGACTGAAGCGCTGACCCTCGAAATCAACGCGGCGATCACCAATGCGGTTGAAGCAGAGAAACCCTTCTTTGCCTACATGTCGCACTACGCGGTGCATTCCCCGTTTCAGAGCGATACCCGGTTTGCGGCCAACTACAGCGATACCGCCAAGAAGTCGCTCGCGAATTTCGCAACGATGATTGAGGGCATGGACAAATCGCTCGGTGACATGCTGGACCACCTCGAAGAACTCGGAATCGCGGAGAACACGCTCGTTCTCTTCCTAGGCGACAACGGCACCGACGCTCCCGCGGGCGGGACTCATGAGGTCGCCTGCGCCGCTCCGTTGCGGGCAAAAAAAGGAACTCACTACGAAGGTGGAATGCGGGTTCCCTTCATCGCCGCCTGGGCGAAGCCCAATTCGGAGAACGGATTTCAGAAGCAATACCCAATTGCTGAAGATGTCATCAACAGCACCGACATCGGAGCCGTCTACGACGTTTTTACCACGGTGCTCGAAGTGGCCGGGGCCGCCAAACCCGAAACACACGTGGTCGATGGAATCGATCTGATACCTCTGTTCACCGATGCAAAAGGAAGTGCCGCCGATCGCGAGTTTTTGATGCATTTCCCTCACAGCCACCGCAGTTCCTATTTCACAGCCTTCCGGAAAGGCGATTGGAAGTTGATCTATCATTACGACAAAACCTCCGGCCCCTCCGAAGACAACGTCGAGCTTTTCCACCTCGCCAACGATCGGGAGGAGTCCAAAAATCTGGCTTCGTCCAATCCGGAAAAGCTGCACGACATGATGCAAGCGATGAATGCTTCGCTCGAAGATGCGGGTGCTCAGTTGCCGATCGATAAGGCGAGCGGTGCGCCGATGAAGCCAACTCTCTAGCCCGAGATTTCGGATGCGCGTTTTCCTCCTTCACAGTTTTTGGCTCGCTGCCTTCGTCCTCGGAATTTCCGGGGCCGAGCAGCCTCTCGCTGGCATGGTCGTGGCCCTGGACGTGGGACACAGCAAGACCAGTCCCGGAGCCATCAGCGCACGGGGTCGGGCGGAGTTCGAGTTCAATCTGGCCACCGCCAAGGTGCTGGATGAGGTTTTGGAGAAGGCGGGCGCCAAATGCCTCATCATCAACGAAACCGGCACGCTGACCGGGCTATCGGAACGACCGCAGCGCGCCCAGAAGTTGGGCGCACACGTGTTTATCTCCATCCATCACGACGCGGTGAACGAGAAATACATCAAGTCCTGGGTGCCGCCGGGTCAAACAACGGCTCAAAAGTATTCCGACCAATTCAGCGGCTACAGCGTGTTCTGCTCGAAGGAGAATTGGGTGGCGGCCAAGAGCCGCGCGCTGGCCCTCGCCGTGGGAGAGGCAATGCTAGAGGCGGAATTCACACCGACCCTTCATCATGCCGAAAAAATACCGGGAGAAAATCG
This sequence comes from uncultured Verrucomicrobiales bacterium, assembly GCA_964351855.1. Taxonomy (GTDB): domain Bacteria; phylum Verrucomicrobiota; class Verrucomicrobiia; order Verrucomicrobiales; family DEV007; genus JBCDHN01. The sequence goes on along the minus strand of CAYGQD010000125.1, from coordinate 16,484 downwards.
GCCCCTGATCAACCGGAAAACCGGCGTGTATGAGTTTACCGATTTGGTCGTCGCCAAAGCCGGTCGGATTCCCTCGATCCTGCTCGAATGCGGCGTGATCGTGCATCGAAAAGAAGAGCTGGAAGTGAAGAAGCGCACCTATCAAGAGCGGATTGGAAAGGCACTGGTGGCGGCACTAGCCAAACTCCGACAGGACGGCGTGCTCCCACGATAGAAATACGAACACACATTCTCGGAATGTCGCGTAGCGACGCCGCATCATAGCCGTGGGTTTCAACCCACGGTAGAGGCACGGAATCGAGTTCGTCGCGTAGCGACCGTTCAAGCTGAGACGACGTCGTGCCCAAATGATCGGTCGCTGACGCGACGAGGCGTATGGTTGCGTGATCCGGGGGCTAAAGCGCCCCGGCTAACATGAACGGTCCCTCCGGGACGGAAATTGATCGCCGGAATGTGAGTACCAACATTGATCATTCCGGACGCGGTTTTCATCGCCGGGAAACGGCTACGTTAGCCGCCATCGGAGTTATTCGCCGCTCTCCTCCACATCAGAGCTGCCAGCCACAAACAAAACAGCCTGACTTCCAACGGAACTTCTTGCGGAAAATCGAGGGTCGCCTTTCTCGTAAAGATGTGATCGGGCACAATCGTCCCGACCGGCTTCCCATCCGTCGTCGTCACCTTCATTCGACGCGTTAGCGCGTGTTCCCCTTCCAACTCCAGAGTCGCAGCATCACCCCACTCCATCTCAACTCGCCGCGTAAATGCGCTTGGTTTCTTGGCTACAGCCAATTCCTTTCCGGTTGGATCCGTCAATCGCCATGTCCCGCTCACCGGCCCTTGCCGCTGGATCTCCAGTTTCCGCTCACCGACGGTCAGTACTCCCGACTCGCCAAAAACCGTGTAATGCGTCGCTCCCACAACGTCCTGCCCGTCCAGGAGGTGAAAATTCCAAGTGAACAATCCTTGTGGTATGGCGCGCAGTGTCATGATGTTTCTCCAATGTTATCGCATCATTAGAATCGCAAGAACGCACCTCCTCACACTACAAATGGAAAGATCGTTTGTAGTCGCAGGGCGAGAAGAGCTTTCACTTTCATAGAACGTCAAAAATATCCTTCCCATAAGAGGGCTAGGCAGAGAAGATCGTCGGGCGCTACCGATCATGAAACGAACAACCGAGACGATTGCGGACTTTCGATTGGGTGAAGTCCTCACCGAATCCTCCAACCGGGCGGTTTACGAGGCAGAATCCCATCTCGGTCAATCCGTGATCCTGAAAGTCGCCAAATTAGAACCGGGCGAAGGGAATTTCATCGAGACGGAATATCAAACGATTGCCCAGCTCGAAGGAGCGGCGATCGCGCCATTCATTGCTTACGGAACGGACGAAGCCTCGGGCCTGGGCTACTTGGCCTTGGCCAACAAAGGTTCATCGCTTTCCCAACTCCTGGCCAAAGCACCCGGCGAGCGCCTCTCTTCGGACCAAGCCATCGTTGCGACACTCGCTATTGCCGAGGCCTTGGAAACGCTCCATCTGCGGGATTGGATTCATGGCGATTTGAAGCCTGGCAATGTTCTCTTCTCTGACAATCTCACAGCAACGCTCATCGATCTGGAATGTGCTCGCCTTCTGCCACCACCAGACAGTGAAGCGGTTCCTTCGGGAACGCCTCCATTTCTCCCTCCCGAAGTTCTGGATCACGGATCGAAAGCCCTTTCCAAGGCGACCGACGTTTGGGCGTTGGGAATCACCCTTTATCTGACCACGATGGGGAAATACCCCTTTGGCTCCGGCACAGCCAGCGAGTTAGCGGCGGTGTTGCGTTCCGCCCCATCCTTGCCTTTGCCCAACGATTTGGCTCCCGAAGTTGGTTCACTCCTCTTGCGTTTGCTCGCCTTTGATCCCCGGCAACGGCCTGCGGATGCCTCTGAGATGGCCACCATGCTTCGGGGATCGTTGAAGGAAAGTGTTAGGGCTTCCGCTCGTCGAGAGCTGGAACGCATGCTTGGCGAAGGCTTCCCTGAGCAGGTGAAGGAATCCTACAGCCTCGAAATCTCAACCGTGTTGGTAGCTCCGTCGGAACCAGAGAGCGCAGCTGCATCGGCACCCCCGCCGCCAGCAGCTCAAGCTCCACCCGAGCCCACGCGCCGGAAAATGAAGAAGGAAGGCAGTTCTAAACCTTCCTCGCCTCCGCTACCGGCCCCGGCTCCTGGCTCTGCGCCGCTGGAGGAAGAAATGGCTGCCCCTCTGAGTTCCTCCTTTCAGCGCAGCACGGCGGCGCGCTGGTTCCGCCGGATGAACCCAAACCGAGCCTTTGAACTCAGCGTCTTCTTTTCTGCCGGAGAAATCCGGATTGTTCCGGGCGAGAACATGGGAGTGAACATTGGTCAGAATCGATTCGAGATCGATGAAGCGGAACCGGATGTCGAAGTGGAACCCCACTTTCCCGGCTGTCTCGTCACACCATCCCGGGTCCGAGTCGACCTAACCCCGGAACTGGTCACGACAAAGTTCTGGATCACTCCGCTGGCGATGGGCACCATGAAATCGGCCTGCGTTCGCGTCTATTACCAGGGACGCTTGGTTGATACGCTGGCGACCCCTACCAAAGTGGTGAACCGGACCAGCGCTCGGGTCGCTGCCATTGCCGGTATCGGCTGGCCCTTCATCTACCCCATTTTGGAACTCCGAGGCTGGACCTGGACGGAGCAGGTTCAACAACAGTTCCCCATCCTGAAGCTCATTGTTGACGGTTTAGGCACCGCTTCGGGAACCCTTGCGCTCATGGCAAGCTTCCTCATCATCGCGGTCATTTTTTACCGCATCACCAGACCTCTAGCCTGTGAAGACGTGCTTCCGGTGGTCGTGGTTCCGAGGTCTTCGTGAATTCGAGCCTCCGAATGGGGCCCTCCGATACAAATCCTCACACCGTTTGTAGTCGCACGCCGGAGGTTTTTTGGTAATGTCCGCCTAACATGTTGCAAACGATGAAATTTCGCTCTCCACAGTTTGGTTTTTTGGTGCTCATGACTTGGGCAGGGTTTGCTGCTTCCGGGTTTTCGGAGGTTGCGTATGTGGAACCGGCTCGGCCGTATTCCTCTTCCGCGTTTCTGAAGGAGACGACGCCGGGGAAGGTCGATCTCTCACGGGGAGTCGTGAACGTTCCCCTGATTACGTGGGCTGCGGATGGGGTGACGGTTTCGAGCAACGGAGGGTTGTCGCCGAATTCGAACTCCGCGCTGGCCAAGGCGATGGGAGTGACGGCGAATTTAGAGGTCGTCGATAACTTTGATCAGCAGGTGGCGAATTACATCTCGGGGAAATCGCCGTTTCTGCGCGGGACGGCGGGGATGATCAATTTGGCGAGCGAAGCGCTGCATGCGCTGGGGCCGGATTACGTGCCGGTGGTGATCTTTCAGCTTTCCTGGTCGACGGGGGCAGATGGGTTCGTGGCGAAAGACATCAAGAATCTGGCGGAGCTGAAGGGAAAAACGATCGTGGTCCAGGCTTCCGGGCCTCACATTGATCTGGTTCAGGTGCTGCTGCAGGATGCGGGGCTGGAGCCGGGCGATGTGGAGATCAAGTATGTCAGCGAGATCACCTATAATCCGGATGTGGCGACGGATGGGAAGGCGCACGATCCGGCGAGCGCGTTTCGGACAGATGCCAATTTGGCCGGGGCAGCTTGTATTTTTCCGGACATCCTCACCTTAACCGCTGGGGGCACGGTGGGGAATGGAGCGGAGGACAGTGTCAGGGGCGCGCGTTCGATTCTTTCGACCCGGACGGCTTCGCGGGTGATCGCGGATGTTTACGCGGTGCGGGCTGACTTCCTCGCAGAGCATCGCGAAGTGGTCCATGGGTTCGTCAAAGCGCAACTGGCGGAGCAGGAAGCCTTTGCGGCGGAGTTGGCGAACATCGCGAAAAAATCGGCGGCGGATAAGGGGAAGCTGGCGGCCTTCAAGTCAAAGTGCGCGCCGCTCTCCGGGATTTTCCTCTTCGATGAAGGTGCCGTGAATGATTACATTGCCTGGTTAGGGGTCGATCTGGAGCTGGCGGGGAAAACCGGCAACCTGGAGTTCTTCTCGAACGAGCGCAATCCGGTCGGGTTCGCCGCGACGAGCCAACGGATTCAGGACTACTACCAGACGACAGGACTGATCGAAGCGGTGAAGCTGCCGACGTTTGTCGGGTGGAATTTCGCAACGGACTTCGGGGCGACCACGGTCGCGGCCGTCAAAGCGACCCCTGCTTTCTCCGGTCCGCAAATGGTGCGGAAGGCGGTTGAGGGTGAGGATGCGAGTCAGCTCTTCGCGACGACCTTCCAGTTTCCGGCGAACACTTCGGAAATCCGCTGGGAGAGTCACCGGGAAATTTTCGATACCCTGCACGAAAAAGTGACGCGCTACGGTGGGGCGGTGGTCCAGCTTCGTGGACACTCCGATAACTTCTTCTACAACTTCATTGTCGCAAAAGCCCAGCAAGGAGCGGACACCTACAAGAAGCGCATTCCGGGGACGAACGACTTTCAGGAATTGCCGCTGCCCAAGGTGGAGCAGGTGGTGAATTCCGCCAATCAACTGAGCTACGAACGCGCCTTCGCCGTGAAACTGGCCTACGCCCAATACCTGCGCGAGGCCCAGGGACTCACGAACGACGAGATCGATCTTTCCCGCTTCGACGTCAAGGGGATGGGCATTTCGGATCCGGTTCACCGACGGCCAGCCGACGCGAACCAACGTGCGGAGAACATGCGCGGCGAAATGGTGATCTACGCGGTGGAAGCAGAAATCCCCCTCAGTTTTGGAATCGACGACCTCCAATAACATGAAACGAATCCTCCCTCTTTTCCTCCTCGCCTCGCTTCCCTTCGCCGCTCCGGCGGATGAACTGGACGCGATGCTCGAGCGCGAGCGCGAAACCCAGACGGGGACCGCGATCACCATCATCTTCGACACGTCAGGCTCGATGGCGGACGCTCGCAAGATGGAGCAGGCCAAGATCGCCTTCTCGACGTGGTTGGCGACGCTTCCGGAGACCTACGCGCTCGGGTTGATCGATTTCTACCGTGGTGCGGGTCGCCTGGCAGTTCCGCTGGCTACCGATCAACGGGCGGCGCTCTTGCAACACGTGGTCGCAGCGAGGCCCTCCGGGAAAACACCGATCTGTAACTGCCTAGCTGTGGCAAAGCAGGAGATCGCGAAACGCCGGACGGAGCATTCGCCCTACGAGCGGCATGTCGTGGTCGTCTTCACTGATGGAAAGGAGACGGTCGATAAACGCGGCAGCAGAGGCGTGGTCGAAGAGATCATGGGGCTGCGTTCCTCCCAGGTGGAAGTGGTCGGGATCGGGTTCCGCGGCGAAGGCGATTTCATGAAGGGCGCAGCCACCCAATACTTTGACGCAAACAATGAGCAGGAGCTGATCGACAGCCTTTCTCAGGTCGATGCCGAGATCGGGGACGACTCGGATTTGGTGATCTCGAGCCAAGACCTCGCCACGATCGAGAAGATCGCCATCCCGATTCCGCCGGCTCCCATTCCGGAGAAGGATTAAGCTGCCTAACCGATGTCTGACTCCGCCTCTCGCAAACTCTTCGTCCCCGTCTGCATCGCCCTACTCGTAGGAATGCTGCTTTGGAAATCGACCGAGTCCTGGCGGGAGAACCGCCAACAAAGCGCCTTGCTCACGAAGACGAGCGACGCGGCGAAGATCGATCACACGGTCACGATTCTGGGCGATGACTGGCTCGGCTATCTCATCTTCCGCTCGCCTCATTTTCGACGGGTGTTAGAGGAAAAGGCGATCGCGGTGCGGTTCGAGATGGAGCCGGATTTCCAGAAGCGGTTCGAGAAGTTGGCCTCCGGCGAATGCGAGATGGTTTGCGCGACGATCGACAGCTTTCTGGTCAATGCGCGGACGTCGAATTTTCCCGGAGTGATCGTCTTTGGGATCGATGAAAGCTATGGGGGTGATGCGGTGATCGGGGTGAAGGAGGTGGCCTCGATCGATGACTTGCGCGCGGAAACGGCGACGGGAGCGTTCGTCGGATTTTCACCCTCGGAGTTTCTGTTGAAGTCGCAGATCGCGCACTTTGGGATCGAGAACCTCAAACCGAAGCTGGCCGGGTTTCGAACGGATGACGCGAGCGCGGCATTTAAGAAGTTGAAGAGCGGTCAGGCCAATTTTGCGGTGCTTTGGGAGCCGTTTGTTTCGAAAGCGCTGCAGGAGATTCCCGGGGCGCAACGGATCATGGATACCCGGCAGGCGCGCGGCGTGATTTATGATGTGGCGATTGCTTCGCGCGGGATGGTCGCAGAGAAACCCGAAGTGGTTCGGGAGATTACGAACGCCTATTTCGCGACCTTAAATCACTATCTCTCGAACGAAGGCGCTTTCAAAGAATTGGCGAAGGAGGACAGCGGCGAATCGCGCGAGAATGTGGATGCGATGATCGGTGGCATTCGGTTTCTCACCATTCTCGACAACCGCGAAATGGCCAACGGAACCGGTGACCTCCGCATGACCGACGCCGTCGCCAACATCACCCGAATCTTGCTCGAAGTCGGCGATCTTTCGTCCGATCCGCTCAACGGGAACCCGCGACTGATCGTCAACAGCACCTTCCTCAACGAAGCGGAAAACCCGACCGTCGCGACGTCTGCAGCCAAGCCCATTCGCAGCTTCTTCGGCCCGCTTTCCGAGGCGGAATGGGACCGGTTGGATCAGAACCGAACCGGGACCTTGCTCGAAAAACCAATCGCCTTCGCCGTCGGCCAAGCCACCATCCCAGACGAATTTCAGGTGTATCTCCGACTCGCAGCCCTCAAGCTGGTGCACTATCCACGGCATCGAGTTTTGGTCCAGGCGCACGTCAGTCCGGGGAGCGATCCAGAGGCAGATCTGGAACTCTCACAGGAACGCGCCGATGCGATTCGCGACTTCCTCGTGAACGAAGCCGGGGTGGCGGGAGATCGCATCCGTGCTCTGGGCAAAGGCGGGCTGGAGCCGCTCGAAAAGCAATCGGGCGAAAGCCTCAATGCCTGGAAACGGCGTTGTCGGCGGGCGAAAATTTACCTCGCGGAGGATTCTTGATCAGTTAGAGTCTGCCGCGAATGCCTCGCCCCGATGACAGCCTCCGATCCACGTTCCCGATTCCGCCAGCGAAGCTCTGGAGTCTGAAGCTGCAAACCGCGTTGGCGTCGCCGATGACATGGGCGCCGTTTCTGCCGGTGGTGGGAGCATTTACCTTTCTCGATGTTGGCCCTGGGATGTTTCTCGGCCTGCTCGCTGCGGTTAGCATCGGAGTCAGCGTCTATTGGAAGAAGCAATCGGCGAAGTTGGAAGGAAAGATGCTGGAACGACTCATCAAGGAGAGCAACGAGGCGCAGGATACGAAGATCGCCGAAATCACCCGCCAGCTGATGCGCGAAGGATCGCGGGATTATGCGATGACGCTGGGGAGTTTTCTGGAAACGAAGCAGTCGATTGAGAAGGCGCTCCATCATGACGGCTCCGAGCTGACGCCGCAGAAGGAAGAGATCGAATCCCTCGTGGATACGGTCACGTTTGGCGTCGCGGATCAGCTGCAACGGCTGGCGGAATTCGACCAACGCCTGGAAAAGCCGACCTATCCCCTCACCGAAGCACAACGCGAACAGATTGACGAAGCGCGGCACCAGATCGCCCAGCAGGTCCAACACGCCTGGGAGACGATCGATGAGACATGGCGCAATCTCGGCAAGATGCTCGATCCGACATCCGGGTTAACTCAGGAAGTCGGCACACACGATTCGCTCGATCACGCCATTTCGCGATTACGGGAGGAGAAGGAAATCGCGGAACGGGTTCGCGAACGGATGAAGACCGAGTGGCCGGAATCCGTAAACCCGACCAACGAAACGCTTTCAGAAACGGACTAACCATGGGATTCTTTGCCGATATTGATGATGAGTTAACGCGAGACCTGAACCGCGACTTCACCGCGATTTTTCAGTCGATCCGGGACCTGACCGAGCTGCTCGACGTCGATTCTTACGCGGAGATGGATGACACCCACGAGAACGCGGCCAAGTTGATCGCGCAGGAGCGGGAGCTGGCAAAGAAGCTGCGTCACGATTTGCAGGAGACGCTGCCGGACGCTCCGGATCGGGAGATTTTGGGGACGTTTCTCGCTGCGTATCGGCTGGAAGCCTTGTATCCGGATACGGTGGGAGACGTCGCGGAAACGGCATCGACGATCGATCTGCTGACCCTGCCCTTGTTCAAAGCGCGACGGCTTGATGCGAAGGTTCGGGAGCGCGTTGTTGCAGATTTGGCAAAACGGTTCGGGATTGGCGACGAGAGATTGGCAGCGATTGAAGGGATGGCTGAGGAGGCGAAGCAGAAGTTGGCGCGGCGACGGGAATTGATCGACGTCGTGCGAACGCTGTTGTTGGACTCCGACGGGACACCGAAGTCGCGGACCGAGCTGAAAGCTATGTTCGATCGCTACTTCCCGGAGAACCCCTTGCTGGAGGATGAGGTGGAAGTCGTGGTCACGCGAACCTGTGTCTACTGGTGCATCCCCATGCATCAATCCGCGCGGAATGAAGACGTCAAAGCGTGGCTCAAGAACACCGGACGCTTCGCCTTCCAATACTTCAGTCACTTCCCCACCTTCAGCTCGTTCGATGCGCGCGATGCGGATCCCGAGCTCGTCGCGGAGCTCACCACGTCGCTCGGCTGGAGTGAGACGGACGTGATTGACGGGCTCAATTCGACGACCACGATCGAGCGAACACCGGAGATCGAGAAGTATCTGATTCACGATACCTGGGGACACATGTGGCAGGGCGACCTCACCCATCTCCGACAGCTCTACGATCGCATGGAGAGCCTGAAATCGCCGGTCGACGCCAACGAACATCTCACTCTGCCCGACGGGAATGTCGTTTCGCTCCTCGACATGATTTACCTGACCGCGCGGGGCCGGATTCGCTTCGACGAAGGCTTGGCCGAGCGCTACATCGACCAGTGGATTCGGCTGCGGATTCAGGCGCTACTTGCTCCGATCGTCGCGGAGCTGACGGCCGACTGCGTCGAATATTACTTCAAACTCAGCAATGGCGAGCAAGGTCACTTGCTCCCTTCCTCCTCCATGTTTTCCGACAACCCGGCCAAGCTCGACTTCGCCTGGGTTGATCTCGGCTACTTCATGCGTTCCCTGCGACGGACCAACGCGACCTATGCGAAAAACGAGGAACTGCGCACCAACTTGATCGCCCGGATTTGCCTCTTGCTGAAGCTGAAGTATCCCCGTCAATATAAGAAGATCGAGAACGCGGATGCCCTCACCAAGGAAGTCAGCGGAGTGGTTGATCGCTTCCTCGTGATCCTGACTGAGCGCCAAGAACACCACCTCAACCAAGACCTGATCGCGCCCGAAGGAAACGCCACCACCGGAGCCAACGCCTTCTCCCTCCTCTTCACGAACTTCCTTCGCGTTCAGTTCACCCTGAACCAACTGATCCAGTCCGAACTCGAAAACGGGCGCCCCCACCTCGCCCAACTGTTCAACGTCCTCATCCTCTTCGTCGTCCACCACTTCGAGCGTGACCCGTTACACCGGTTCTGGAACTTGGATGAGGTGTTAGGGGAATATGGCCTTTCCGTGCTGGCGGCGATTCATGAGGCGGAAGCTAATTAGACTTCGGGAGGCGTTTCGCCTTTCGCTTTGAAGTATTCACGGAGGAAGACGAGGTCGGGAATATCTTTCTCACGATGAGTCTTCGCCTTCATGCGCCAGAGTAGGCGGGGTGATGCGAACGGGATCGGCACGCTGCTTACTTCTCGAATGATGACATCTTTTGCTGCCTCTGCGTAGTCGATTCCGCAAGCGGATCGCATCAGGTCAACCAGGATCTCGTCACCCACCCGGCAGACCGTGTATTTGGCAACGTCACCCGGATCGAGTTCCTTGACCGCTTGGTCCGGAAGCGATTCCAGCGCTTTGAAAACCTTCGCTTCGTTTTCCAAGGAGACATCGACGATGAGATCGAGATCCTCGGTCATCCTGCCGTATCCGGAATGAATAATGGCGAAACCTCCCACAACCACATACTTGGCCCCCAACTCGTTGAGTCGACGACAGAGAGCGACTACGTCGGCGTCTTCGGGGATTCGGCTTCCGCGTCCTGGTTCGCCCTCAGAGCCCTCTGGATCATGAACTGATTCATCCATTCATTAGCTTCCTCGTGCGAATGAAAGCGGTAAACCCCTTTTTTCGCGACGGTGAAATCTTGGGACTCATAGATTTTCCGCCCCATTTTTTGCACCTTGCCAGGGCTCGTCGGCCCACGACGCCCTACCGTCTTGCCAATCGTTTCTTCGACATTGACAACTGGGTGAACAAAATCATCGGCTTCGGGTTCCATGGGGACATCATAAGGCCTCATCGCCAAAATTCCAACCTCACCACGATCGATTTCTGAGAGACGGAGCTTGTATCTGGAAGGGCGAATGGCCAGAGTCTGATCCTTATGATCGCGTCCCCCTCCCGAAAAGCTCTGGGATCTCCATCGGATTCGTTGTTCCGCTCACCTGCGAGGTGTCTTGTTTGGATCTTCTGCTCCTTGCTGGCTTCCTCCGGAGCCAGTTTCGGCCAATCGCTTTTCCCGCCGTCCACGAAGGTTGAGGACACGCGGTTCCCGGTTTTTGAAGAGGCGCTCACCTCCACAGAACTGGCCAACTTTCGGCTCCACCTTTCCTACGAGGCTTCGGAAGCCGCGAACCTGAAGCTTCACGAAAATCTCAGTCTCGATTTACCCACGGGATCACATCGGGTGGAGCTGACCTACGAACATCTGGAAGGCAAGAGTGCCTTCGTCAATGCGCAACTCGATGGGGCCGTAGTTTTCGCCTCTCACGAAATCCCTCAATCTGTCGCGGGTGCCGGCGTTGAAACGGCCAATGATCAAATCCGCTGCGACCAGGACTACACCGTATCGGTCACGTTTCAAACCACCGGAAACGGGACCCTGTTCTCAAAATGCAGTTCCAACGAGAAATGGTCACCGAATGCCAAAGCGCTCTTTCTTCGCGGTGGTCATCTTGTCTACGATATTGGTTGGTTAGGTGCGGTTCGTGGCGGACCGAAGCTGAATGATGGGAAACCTCACCAAGTCGTGTTGGTGGTCGAAGATGGCGGAGTCGAGATGTTCGTTGACGGAACGTCGGTCGCAAAGAAGAAGCCGTTCCAAGCTGATGATGTCGATGGTCACGTGTTTAAAATTGGATCCGCCGCGCCGGATTTTGGAGGCGACTTCACCGACGGCACGATTGGGAATGTCCGCTATTGGGCGCGCAGTATTGGAGGAACCGAACGCGTCGCCTTGCTGGCGGGAAAACTGGATGAAGTCAACACGCCCGATCTCAATTGGTCCTCGAATCCACCGGTAGAGACCTTTTCCGGCTTAGGTTATCCCGGAATTCCAACGCGGATCGAAATTCAAACCGAAGGATCGGCGTTCCAGGTGAAAGAAGCTTGGGTGCAGCCGTTGGAGATTGCCGACCACGCCAGCCTGATTGCCAATTGGAACGAAGAGTCGATGGCGCAGGGGAAAGCGATCTATCAGACCTTATGTGTCACCTGTCATGGGACGCCCGAACAAGAAGGAAGCCTGCCCACCGCGCTGAAGTTCCACGAAGGGGAGTTCAAAAACGGTTCCGATCCCTATCGCCTCTACCAAACCCTTTCCAAGGGATACGGGATGATGGTTCCTCAACCACAATACACCGCCGCGCAAAAATACGCCGTGATTCAATACCTGCGCGAAGCGTTTCTCAAGCCCCACAATCCAACCCAATATATTGCCGTTACGGAAGCTTACCTGAAGGAACTACCCAGGAACCTGGAAACCGCCGAATTGTCCATCGATCAGGCGCTCGTCGATCGTGGGAAACAGTATCAGAAGATGGACTTTGGTCCCGCTCTGATGTGGACCTACCAAGTCAACGAAGGATCTTCACCCTCAACCTGGAACATCGCGCAAAAAGGCATTTCGGTTCGACTGGACGCAGGGGAGGGGGGCGTTTCCCAAGGCAAGGCGTGGATGGTATATGATGAAGACACGATGCGCGTTGCGACCGCGTATGCCGGGACGTTTTCGGATTGGCGAGGCATCGCCTTTGATGGTTCTCACGGAACCCACACCAAAATCGCAGGCGACCCTCTCTTTGTGAATCCGGACGCGCCTGCGTGGCAGAATCCTTCGTCGGGAAATTGGAATGATCAGCGTCTGATCGGTCGGGATGGACGGCGCTTTGGTCCCTCGCCCCGAGATTGGGTTCAATACCGTGGTCTCTATTATCACGGAGACCAGGTCGTGCTTCAATACACCGTCGGCGAGACGGAGATTCTCGAGCTTCCGGACGTCATCGAATATGGAGCGGCTCCCATTTTCATTCGTCACCTGAACCTGAATCGCATTCCGCAAAAGCTGGTCACGAAGCTGGCGCCGAACGATCCCAACCTGCAAGTGACCATGACCGGTTACCCGGAAGCTAAGCTTCAACGTACCGGAGACGCGATCGAACTCCACCTTCCTGCGACCACGAGTTCCGTTCAGATTACGATCGCGCTATCCAAAGCCGACCAACTGACGATGGAGAGTCTCGTTTCGGAGACGCGGGATCTGAAGGCGCTGACCGAAGGTGGACCGGCGCGGTTCGGGAACACCGTGATCGAAACGCAAGGCGAGTTGGGCGATGAAACCGGACCGTTCGCGGTGGATACGATCACGATTCCTAACGCTTCCCAGAATCCGTGGGAATCCTGGATGCGGTTAGGCGGTTTTGACTTTTTTGCGGAGAATCCGGGCCGGGCGGCCGTTTGCACCTGGCTGGGCGATGTTTGGTTGGTCGATGGGCTTGCCGGGGATTTGCAAAGGCTGAAGTGGCGGCGGATTTGCTCGGGCCTGTTTCAACCACTGGGTCTGAAAATCGTTGACGAAACCATCTACGTCACGTGCCGGGATCAAATTGCCCGATTGCATGACTTGAACGGCGATCTGGAAATTGACTATGTGGAGTGCTTCAACAACGACCACCAAGTCACCGAGCATTTTCACGAATTCGCGATGGGCTTGCAGACGGATGTGGAAGGGAACTTCTATTATGCGAAGTCCGCTCGTCATGCTCTCAAGGCGGTTGTGCCGCATCATGGCACCTTGTTGCGCGTTAGTCCGGACGGTGAGAAAACGGACATTGTCGCGTCGGGTTTTCGGGCGGCGAACGGGGTTTGTCTAAACCCGGACGGAACCTGGATCGTGACGGATCAGGAGGGACACTGGAACCCGAAGAATCGCATCAACTATGTTCGCGAGGGCGGCTTCTACGGAAACATGTTCGGTTACCACGACGTCACGGACGAATCCGATGAAGCGATGGAGCAGCCGTTGTGCTGGATCACGAATGCCTTTGATCGTTCCCCGGCTGAGTTGCTTTGGGTCCCACAAGATGCGGGTTGGGGCCACCTCGATGGCGTGCTCTTGAACCTCAGCTACGGATACGGCCAGATCTACACGGTTCCTCACCAGGTTCTTCCCAGCGGCCAGGCCCAGGGTGGCATGTGTGCGTTTCCGATCGAGAACCTCCCCACCGGATTGCATCGTGGGCGCTTCCATCCGCAAAATCATCAGCTTTACGTCGCGGGCATGTTCGCCTGGGCGGGTTCTCAGCGCGAGGACGGCGGATTCTTTCGGATTCGGGCAACCGGCAAACCTGCCTTCATGCCGACCAAACTGGAGGCCAGCAACCAACGCTACACGATTACCTTCAGCGATGAATTGCCGAAGGGAGGCGACTTCTCCGTGAGAACGTGGGATCTCCGCCGCACCGCGAGTTACGGCTCAAAGCATTACAACGAACAGACTCTGGAAGTGACCGAAGTCTCCATCGCGGGCAATCAGGTGGTTCTGACGATTCCGAAGTTGCAGCCAACCTGGGGGATGGAGATCGTTTGCAACTTGGGCAATGGCGAGAAACGCGTCATTCACAGCTCCATCCATCAGTTACCCGAGGGTTGAGTAACGAGGCTTCGCGCCAGTTGCACCACGGTGCGGGCTGGTTGAGAACTTCAATCGCCATGGACGCTGGAATGGCGTTTCCTCATCCCATCGCATTTCTGCTTTCCGGCACGCTTGAGACCCCATAGTCTCGACCGCAAGACGACATGGCGAAACCGGAGAAAAAGAAACTGGGACAACTCGCAGCGACTGCCATCTGCGGAAACGACATTACGTCGTCATGCCTCTATGTCTCCGCTCTGGCGATTGCGTATGCGGGACGCTGGGCACCCATCTGTTTGCTCTTCGTCGCCGGCACCCTCTATCTGTTCCGTTCGATTTACTCCGAGGTGGTGGGCGCCCTGCCATTAAATGGAGGCGCCTACAATGCCCTGCTGAATACGACCAGCAAATTCCGCGCCTCCATCGCCGCCTGTCTCACGATCCTCTCCTACATCGCCACGGCGGTCATTTCTTCGAATGAAGCGATGCATTACCTCCATTCGCTGTGGTCCGGCCTCCCCATTATTCCGGCGACCATCGGACTGCTCGCGCTCTTCATGGCGATCACCATCCTTGGGATCACGGAGTCGTCTCGTGTCGCGATCGGCATTTTCATATTTCACCTTTCTTCGATGCTCCTACTGTTCGTTCTCGGCGGAATCGCGATCTTCAGCAGCGGGACTGAACTCCTGTGGGAAAATCTCGCCAATCCCGAGCCTGGAGGCGTGTGGAAAGCTCTCTTCTTCGGATTCGCTGCCGCCATGCTTGGCATCTCGGGGTTCGAATCCTCGGCAAACTTTGTCGAAGAACAGGCCGAAGGCGTCTTCCCGAAAACCCTGCGCAACATGTGGATTGCCGTCACGGTGCTCAATCCCGGCATGGCGTTTCTGGCGCTCGCTCTGGTTCCGATCGTCGAAGTTCACGAGACCTACGAGAACGATCTCCTTTCGCATATGGGTGCCCTGGCAGGCGGCTCATGGCTGCAGATTCTGGTCAGCGTAGACGCGGTCCTCGTTCTCAGCGGCGCGACGCTAACGAGCTTCGTCGGCGTGACGGGATTGGTCAATCGCATGACCCTCGACCGCTGCCTGCCCCAGTTTCTCTTGAAAGAGAATCGTCGCGGGACCCCTCATCGCATCATTGGCGCCTTCTTCCTTCTATCCGTCTCCATCCTCCTGATTACGAAGGGCGATCTCAAGTCACTCGCCGCAGTCTATACCCTCGCCTTCCTCTCGGTCATGGCCCTGTTTACGATCGGCAACCTTCTCCTCAAATTGAAGCGCCGGGATCTTCCCCGTCCGGTCCGTGCCTCATGGTGGTCGGTGATCGCAGCGATGATCGCGGTCAGCATCGCCCTCTGGGGAAATGCCCGTCTCAACCAAAGCTACCTCATCGTGTTTTTCGAGTATCTGATCCCCACGATTCTGATCGTGTCCATCATGCTGACACGCGTGCACCTGTTGCGACTGATGGTCTCCATGATCGATGAAATCCGCGTTTTCCTGCGTCGGGAGAGACAGGATGCCTTGCGCGAACACCACCCGCGCTCTGCCGCCCGCTGGACCCACCTGTTTCGATGGAGCAGCCGAATTGAGCGCAACCTGAGGAATCTCGTCACCCGCATTCACGAGCAGCAGTTTGTCTATTTCACGCGAGGAGATCACGTCGAGAACCTGAATAAGGTCATGCTCTACGTGACCCAGAACGAACAGACGAGTCGGATCAAGATCGTCCATGTCTATCAAGATCCATCAGACATCCCTGAGCGCCTCGCCAGAGACGTCCGGTTTCTCGATGAAGTCTATCCGGAAATCGACATGGAACTGGTCACCATCAACGGGGAATTCTCCCCGGAGATCATCGATTCCCTTTCCAAAAAGTGGAACATTCCCAAGAATCTCATGTTCATGGCAACGCCGAGCGGCAATCTCAACTACCATCTCAAAAATCTCGGAGGCGTTCGGTTGATCGTGTAGATCGCTCCCTCCTTCCCCCCGCCCTTGAGGGTCGACTCCATGACCGACCGAGCAACGCAGGAATCGGGGAAAAGGGCCGCGATCCTGGATTTCCCGAGCACAGCGAGCTAATGTTGCCATACCGCCTATCAATCATTCATCTGCGCAGTGATTTTCGCTTGCTTCACGCGACCGGGCATGAACGCCCGGCCTTTGTGCTTGCAACGCCCATCTGACGCCGGTGGATCAACGCACCGGGACACCCGCAAAACCGCCACGGACCGTTGCACAATTGCGAAGGACCGCCGCCAGTTCCCCAAGACCTCCCACACATTCGCCCCGGACCACCGATCCACCCTGCGGGACCGTTGCACAGTTGCGAGGGACAGACGTCGGAACGGCCGGGACATTCGCGAAAACGCCCGGAACCGCCAACGATTCACCACTCACACGCATTCCCACGCCCCGAGCCCCCGC
>CAYGQD010000124.1:0-20804 GCA_964351855.1 uncultured Verrucomicrobiales bacterium | reverse complement strand
TCGCGCTCCTCATTCCCGTAGGCGGCCAGCTTGAGTTGGCCGAAATTGCACAGGTCACCGCTTTCGAGGTCGATGAGGAGGACCGCGTCGAACCCGAGTCCTTTGGCCTTGTGAATGGTCATGACCTGAACGGTGCCAGGCAGGCTGCTTTCGCGCAGGGAGTAGGAATCGGCGTAGTTGAGGAAGGCATCGACGGAGCGACTGCCGCGGCGGTCGAACTCTCCGGCGGCCTGGAGCAACTGGTCGGCACGGGTCCGGGAAAACGGATCAAGAACAACCCCGGCGGAATCCAGCGCGCCGATCCAATCGGCGAGAGTCGCCTGGAATCCGGAGGCCTGAACCTGGGCGAGGAGAGCGACCGGAAGGGTGGCTTGGTCAAGATTGCGGGAGATGATGACTTCAGCGAGCGGGGTCATTTCCAGGTGACGCCAGGCGAAGGTGTCGCCGGGGTGGGCCGCGAACTTGAGCAGGGAAAGAACCGCAGTCGCGAGCGGATTGTCGTCGGCTACCTTGACGTCGATGTCCATCTCAATGGGGATGGCGGAGTTTTCTGCGCGGACGAAATCGGTGAAGGCCTCCCCGACCTTGTTCGTCCGGACGAGCACCGCGCAAGTCAGCTGGTTACGCCGGACGCCAAGTTCTTCCAGCAACTGCAGCGCGATGCGAAAACGCTGTTTCTGGTGAACTTCTTTAGAAATTCGTCCGCCTCCCTTTGGCTTGATGGTGTTAACCAGCAGGAAGCAGCCCGGCTTGTCCGGCTCGTGTGCTTCGTGTCGGCTCCAGTTGCGCCGCCATTCCCGGGAAGCCTCGGTGCCAAACATCCCGGTCAGGGTGCTTTCGTTCCCGAAGACCGCGTTGACCGAATCGATCACATCCCTGCCCGAGCGCCGGGAGACATGAAGTTCCTCTTGGGCGATGAGTTCCGGAGGCGCGTTGCGATTATAGTGATCGCGGATCTCGTGGAAGAGCCGGGAATCGCCGCCGCGCCAACCGTAAATGGCCTGCTTGACGTCGCCGACGTAGAAGAAACTGCGCTCGCCCTCCAGATCCTGGACCGCCTCGTCGATAAGATTCCGGATCACCTTCCACTGCCCGAAACTGGTGTCCTGGAACTCGTCGAGCATCCAGTGGCGGAACCGGGCGTCGAGCCGGAAACCGACGTCGAGCACGGCGTCCCGTGCGTCGTCATGGCCCAGCAGGGGAGCCGATTCGTTCGCAGCGCGGAGATGTTCGCCAGTGAGGATGAGAGGCAAGTCGGCAAAGCTGAGCAGGCCGTGGCGGCGCACCCGCTCGTTGTAGGCACATTCATAGCGGTCGAGAACGCACCAGATGCCCCGGGTCCGCTCCTGCGCAGCAGTGATTTCGCAGCGCATGATGTGGCGGATCATTTCCCAGAGTAGGCGGCTTTCATCTTCGGTGAGTTCGTGCTTTCGGCGGGCGATAGTGACCACGCCCGCACCTGCGCGGATGCTTTCCAAAGCAGAGAACACATTCTTGACCGGGGTATTCAATTCGAGCCGATGGACCGGCTTGAGCGTCGAGACGGGACCGAGAAACTGCTCCCAGACTTCAAGCTGATTGTCGGTCAACTCGTCCTGTGCGATCCGTTCGCGAAACTCAGCCACGGTTTGGGAGATATCGCCAACCGGCTCCGCGAACCACTCACAGCCGTCTGGCCAGATCGCCTCGGTGCCGCCCCAGAGGTTCTCCTCCGGACCGTTCAGGTAGAGCGCGTGAAAGTCGCCGATGAACTGGCCGAGCTTATGCGCCAGGCTTTTCTCCTCCGAGCCGAAGGTGGCGGCGCGGAAGGCCGCGATGAAGGCTCCGTTGCGCTCGGAGCGGAGGACGGCGTCGATCGTGGACTGTTTCTCCAGGGCAAGGGCGTGGTCGCCAAGGATTTCGAACCCGCTACTGAGGCCGAACTCGTGGCCGTAAGTTTGAAGGACGCGAACGAAGAAGCTGTCGAGCGTGCCCAAGGTGAGCCGGGGCATGCCGTCGATGACCAACCGCAGCCACGCCTGAAGTTCGGCATCGCTGATGGTGTCAAAGCCGATATCCCCGGCCAACGCGGCGCGCTTTTCCGGAAGGATGGCGGCTTCCGAGAGCCGCCCCAGGATGCGCTCGAGGAACTCCCCGGCAGCCTTGCGAGTGAAGGTGAGGGCGACGAGAGATTCGGGCGATTCCCCGCGCGCCAGCAACTGGAGATAGCGGCTGGAGAGTCGGTGAGTCTTGCCCGTGCCCGCCGAGGCGAGGATCATGAGGTGGCCAATGGGCCCAGGATGGGAATCAGACATGGGCGTCTGGGAAATCGGAGATTGAGGTTTCGAACACGGCCGGGTCAACGGTCAGATCGGGGCGACCGAAGAGCAGCGACTGAAAGTTCTCGTAGGCGACCTTGGGTTTGGGCGGCCAGAAGACACCGGCCTGGATCGACGCGATGACGCCTTCGGCGCAGGTTCGCGCCGCATCGAGAAGTCCGGGAGTCAGTTCCCAGGATTGGATCCCGACCTGGTCGAGCGCCTTGGGGATATTGAAATAGCCGCAGTGGGTGACCCGGCCCTCCCCATAAACCTGCTCCAGGGCGAGGCAGTAGAGCGGGAGTTGGAGGTCCTTCCAGCGCTTCGCGGTGCCCGCATCGTCGAACAATGCGAATTCAGGAACGCCTTCGACGTTTCCACGAACGCTGACCCAATGCGCTCTTTCCGCTGCGACTGCGGTGTCCGAAGTTTTGTAATCGAGGACGCGGATCTCCTCTCCGCGCCGGTCGATCCGGTCGATCTTTCCGTGAACCGGCAGCCCCCCGAGAATCCACTCCGCATCCTGGTGGATCTTGAATTCGGCCCGTTCGATCTCCCAGCCGTCCCTTCGTTCCTGGGCCTGAACCCAGGCGAGGCGGCGGAGCCGCTCCTTGAGGCTGTCGAACTGAAAGGTCAGGCCAATTGGTGGCATCGCACCGTAACGATTGGCGGTCAGTTCGTCGCACTGGGCCAGCAGAAAATGCTCGATCTCGGCGGGATCGGTGGAGTTTTTGATCGTCTCGTCCCCGGCCATGGCCTCGAGCATGTCGTGGCAAAGATTGCCGAAATCGAGCGCGTCGATTTCCGACTTGTCAGGATCCACCGATCGCATTCCGAGCCCGTAGTTGAGGTAGAACCGGAACGGGCATTCGAGATAAGCCCGAAATGCGGTTACGGAAATCTTTTCGAATAGGGTAGGTGGCGGCGGTTGTAATCTCCAGGGCGTCTGCCACTCGGGGAGGTTGCCAGTCTCACCGATTTCGCGAAACAGGTAGAGCGCGCGTTGCGGCAGTTCCTCGTCCGGGCAGCGGAAGAGGAGACGCGAGGGCTTAAGCGGATCGCCAGCCAGGCTGAACTTGCCAAAGAGCGCGTCGATCCGTCCAGAATCGCGGCGTGATCCGGCGAGGGCGTTGAGAAGGTAGGCGTCACGAGCGAAGCGGTCGGCGTTGGTCTGCAGGCCGAGATCGTGGCGGAGGCCGTCCGGTAGCCAGGGATCGGCGGTGACGGATTGGGGCGCGATCCCGTCATTGAGCCCGGCCAGGATGAGATGGGGCGCGTCCTCCCAGAGGAGTTCCAGCCAACCGGTCAGTTCGACGGACCCGGGGGCTTTTTCCTCCGGGTAGATGGGCTCCTTCCCAAGCAACTCAGCCATCAGTCGCAGCCCGCGTTCAGCATCAAGCTGGCCATTTTTCTGGCCCGCCTCGAATCGAGCCAGCTGCGCGAGGATCTCATTGACTGCCGAAGCGACACTGAGAAACGCCCGGTCTCCCGGTTGGTCGGGATCAAATTCGCGCTGGCCGTAGATCTTGACGAGGAGTTTCGGCAGGCTCTCCACGAATTTGATACCGTCGAGGTCTTTCAGAATGAAACTCGCCTGATAGAGCGAGAATTTCAGTCCCCCGCGCGCGAAGGACAATGCATCGTCCAGGGTGGAAGGGAGATGCTTGCTGCGTAGATCGTCGCAGTCCTTAAGGAGGGCTCTGCCGTCGATGCCGTCCCCTTCACTTTCAAGATAACGGAGAAAGTCCGCACAGCGCAACAGTTCCTCGAAGGCGGCAAAATCGCGGTTCGAAACCAAGGAGGAAAGGCAGCTGAGCAGGTTGGCAGGGCCCTGGCCGCGAATCGAATCGCCCTCAGGGTCGTAAAAGTCCGGAAGGCTGGGATGGGTCGCCTTCTGGCGTTGCAGTATGGGAACGACTTCACGGTCGAGCGCGCCAATGGCGAGGGATTCAGTCGCCTGAGGCTCGCGTTCCAGATACGAGACGATTTCGCCAGCCTGAGCCGTGGGATCGCGCAGGAGGCGAACGCGATCCTCGAAGTGCGGTAACTCGATTTTGCGTTCGACCCAGGACTCGGTGACAGGTCGGCCCCACGTGTCGAACTGGTCGCGCTCGGTTTCGTCCGCGTAAATGGCGACCTCCACCGGAACGGTCTTGGCAAGCTTTTCCAACGCCCTGACCACCAGAGGAACAGGATCAGATACGCCGATTACTAAGATCCGCTCGAATGAGTCCGGCAGTCGAGGGAAATCGGCACAGGCGCGTTTCGCCGCTTCGCCATCCTGCAGATCGCGCGACTTCAGGCAGGCGAGGTATTCAGTCTCCAACCGGGCGAGGTCTTTCCAACGCTCGCCCTCCTCGCAGCCCTTCCGCTGTCTGGCGACTTCGGCGCAGGAAAGACCAGATTCGCCAAGGGAGCGCCGCAAGCCAGCGAACTCGTCTGCTACGGTCAGGGTCCATTGGAAGGTCCGATCCGGCGGATGAAGCGGAAACAGATGAGGGTAGTCCAAGAGGCCTGCCAGGGAGAGCACCTCGATCCAGGCCAGCGTCGCCTGCGCAGCAGTGGCAACTTCCGGGAGATTGATATCTTCGCCGCGCAAGGAGAGCAGGAATTGTGGTGTAACCACTGTGGGCGGAAACACCCCTTTCCCACATTTCTCACCGACATACCACGCGAGGTGCTCGCGCAACCGCCGCCCCGACTGCTGGGTTGGCACTACCACGAGGAATTTGGATAGCTCAAGGTTATCCCGCCCTTCCCACTGGAGGGTGAGCAATTCCGTGGCCGCTTCAATGAGCGGTTTATTCCAGCTTAGGAAATGTCGTTGGACGGTCTTCTCCATGGCCTCAGGAATATTGCTAACCCAAGTAAGCATCGCTGAAAATCATTTTCCACGCGAATAGGGAAATTGATCGGTAATCTGATTCAGTCAGAGTCGAAGGACGCGTGGATGGAAGCTGCAAAAATAGTTAAGAATTGTTGGATGTATTTGTCTGGCACCTATTCGGTGTTAGTATGAAGGATGAACGATGAGCAGATGGAGGAAAATGATCATGACTCCGAAGTTTCTTTTTCCGGCATTACGCACGCCTACTTTGGGAAGCACCGGAACGGCAAGTTTGTGAGGACCAGTGAGACCGCGATCTGCGGAGCAGTGGAGCAGAACCGTTCTGACCATCTAGGCGAAATACCCCCGGCGAACCTTTGCCCGATTTGCCAGGCGCTTTACGAGTATCGCGATCTGGCGGGTATTTGATCGAGGCATCGTTGGTTAGTCCGAAGACTGGATCGTTGGTATCATTGGTCTCCAGAGCCTTCGGGGAACTGAGTTCACTCGGTGAATCTCCTTGATAGCGGTCACCACCGCGGCACAAGGCGCTCACCAATCCTCATTCAAGATTGCCTCCAGGACATCCATTCGGGTCTCCCCCGCCTCGTTCGCCTGCCAGTAGCGCCCAGTTCCGGTGTCCAGGCAGGTGAGCCAACCGCCCTGACAGGCACCGGTATCGATGCAGATGGCGTGACCGAGGCTCAACGGGTCCCCGGACGACTGCGGGGTATGCCCGCAGACCATGGTCTTGCCGGATTGGTGCGGCGCGGGATTCCCGAAAAACTCCCAGTAGAGCGTGTGAGGGGCTTGGGCGTCTACCGGAACGTAGGCGTCAAGATTGGCGTGGACGAAGATGTGGGTTTCGGTTTCGTGAGACGGGCGGCAGCTCTCCAGAAACTCCCAGTGCTCGGCGGGAATGCCGGAGCATTCAGAGGCATCGTAGGAAGACAGCGTCATCTCCCCGCCCACGCCCGGGTCAAGCCACTGGAATCGTTCCTGATCCGATTTGCGGGCATCCAGCATCATGATCTCGTGGTTTCCAGTTAGGGTTACTAATTCGGTCGTTCGACCCAGGTCGATGAGAAATTCGATCACCCCCCGAGAATCTGGCCCTCGATCGACATAATCGCCGAGGGTTACGATGGTGTCGCCTGTCGAGAACCCGGCAGCTTCGGCCAGGGTTTCAAGGGAAATGCGGCAACCGTGGATGTCTCCAATGGCGAGGGTTCTCTTGCTGAGGACTATACTATACGGTTAGGAACCGGACCGTCCAGCAATCATCGCCGCTACTTATCCTGTTGTCTAATTCTTCGAAGTTCAGGACAAGCAAGAGTTCTTAAGGATTCCGCGTCCCGACGCTTCGCTCGACCTGAACTCCGTGAATGTTTTCCCATTGACGAATATCGCAGTCGCTGTCTAACGTCAAATGAGGGTCTTTTGTCGCTGCACTTCAACGGTTCGTGCTCGATTGATCGGCAGCCTGAAAATCCCGAACGGAAGAACCCCTGTTTTTTTGGGCAACATGAAGCTAGCAAGATCTTATGTAGAAATCTGGAATCAACTTGACGACGCCATGAGGCGTTCCGCCGCCACCGCTTTTCTCGAAGGTGAGTATTCGGGAACCGCAGATAGGATTCAGCAGGTAGAGAAGCCCCTCGCTCAAGCACTCCACTTTCGCCCGAAAACCGTTCGAAGTATGCCCATCCCGAAAAAGGCGACCGGGTTAGCCCAGAGACTGAAGGAACCAAGCCTCTCGCCATTCATCGATGACGTTCTGATATCCTATCTCTTGCAGGACAAGAGGGTGCTGATCGAGTCCTTCCTGAATTCGGCCGGGATCCGACACGATCAGGGGATTATCCACGATGAAGCTACCAAACCGTCCCCGGACAAGCTTCGCAAAGCACTGAGATCGATTCTCAAGGAGTTCCCCGAGGCAGATGTCTGGCTCTATGTTTCATTTCATGCCGCAGCTGGTTCCCACGGATTTCTAGGAGGCTTGCTGGAAATTGCCGAAGAAGAATACGGCCCGGAAATGCATTCAGGCGGAGACGAAGGCGAGGGCATCGAAGAAGCAATGGATTCTCCTGTGCAAGAACCGGAGTCGACCGAAGAATTCACGACCCTGGACAATTGGCTGATCCGGTCCGCAGTAGCGTCGGCCTGCGGAGAAATCGGTGCGCTCTCCGAAGAGCAACTCGCCGACATGATCGAGGAAGTGGTCGATCTGAACGCAGACCGCCGCAGATCCCATTTTCACCGCGGATACCTTGACGGTTTGTTCTCCCGCCCTTTTCACTTCAGTTTCAACGGGGAGAACGCAGAGCGGCGGGCGTGGTATTTTACGGGTGTCATGATGGGCCTGTTGAGGCGAGGAGTTCGCGATGAATGTCTGAAGATGATTCGCCAACAACCTGATCTCACGAGAGAGGTTGCTGAAGGCCAACAGACGCCGTGCGGAAAAATGCTGTTGTTGGAGCTTTACCCGATTCTTATGGAGAGCAGCTCATTTCAACTGTGCCGTAGCTGGTTGCGCCATCAACTCCACAGATTCGAGTTGTCTCGCCGCAGGCAGATGATCCACACCGTCTATGAAGACGCCGCCGGGTTTGTGCGTCGGGGCAATGCTCCGGAAGCGCTCCAATTTCTTGAACTGGTCATCGACCACCTGGAGTCGCCACACGAAGTCGAATCTGATTTCACTGGCTTTCTTCTTCCCAAAGCTCGCCGAAAACTAGCCCAGGCTCATCAGGTTCAAGGAAACTTCTCCCTTGCGGAAAAGGTTTTTGAGGACCTGCTGTCCGGGCCTGATTTTGATCAGACACCGGAATTGCTCGCGGATCTCGGCTTGATCAAAGGCGGTTTCCGCGGTCTTCGCGATATCAGACCGCGAGCGAAGCCAACTGCAAATCAGAGCCTGCGTGAATCACTGCAGAGAGGTGAAGACTGTTTTCGCAGGGCGGTTGAACAACATGGGCAGGACGCCACCAATGCCCATTTTGCCCTGGGTATCCTTGCCCTCCTCAAAGGAGATCGAAAGGCGGAGAATGCAGCGATGCATCTTGAGCAGTCGCTCAGTCGCATGCTCGCGCACCAGCGCGCTTACGATCAGGCAGACCACATCATTTCTGCAAAGTTCTGCCTTGCCGTAGCCTTGTTAGAGTGTGCTGAGCCTTCTCAGTTCCAACGAGCCACTGATCTCGTGGGGCAAGCACTCGACTCAGAAATCCCTTTTCCTCTCGAACTCTGGGAACGCTGTCTCAAAGCAGCTTCGCTCTTCGATGATTCCAGCCTCGCAGTCACGATCGCCGAAAAACTACTCGAACTTCGCGGCGATGCGGCGTGCCAATTATTGAGGTCGAGCGGCGTCCTGAAGGAAGCCCCTAAATTGCGTGACAGCTACATCTCTTGCCGCCAGTACATGAATCTTAGTCCGGAAGAACGGTGGAAAGATTGGATATTGATCTTGGAAGCAGCAATCAGCGACCACTGTCCAGAACAGGCAGAGACCGCGTTAGACCACCTCGAAACTCTGGCTTTGGAGAACTCCGACTTACGGGGCAAGTTCATCCATCTGCTCAGCAAACGGAAAAAACTCTGGCAACCTATCTGGGAAGAGGACGAGACGCATCACGCTCTGGTTCGCCTCTATGAGAGCGAAGGGCGCACCACGGATGCCTCCCTGATTCTAGAGCGCCTGTTCTACAGGCGCAAGGCGGTTGGAGCCGCCCACGAGCTTGAAGAGGCCCGCTTGATCCTGGAAGAGTTCAAGCGTTTGACGCCAGACCATGAGAACGTGTCCCTCCTCGAAAGCCAGCTCAAAGCCGCGCAGAAACCGCTCGCTGCCGAACTGTCGCCCGGCAGGAAAGTAAGACGACGCCTGGAAGAGGGGGCCCAAATCAAGCTGATCTACGTGGGAGGCAACGAAACCCAGGCCCAATATGAAGAGGAAATTCGCAACCGCCTCGGGGAATGGCCAGGCGTAGAGGTCCATTTTTATTTTCCGGGCTGGGGTGCTGAGTGGGCGGGACTCATGAATGAGCTTCGCACGCGCATCCCTGAAGTCGACGCCGTTGTGCTGAGCTTTCTGGTGAGGACGAATTTCGGACGCCATGTTCGCAAAATCTGTGACAATCATTCCCCATGGTTTCCCTGCACCGGTCGCGGAAGAAAATCGATCGAGGAAAGCCTGCGGAGGGCGTCACTTTGGGCTGCTGGAAAAGAGGCCTTTGCGAAGAACTAGTGCATCATCCGAAAACCAACCGGCACACTAGATTGGTTCTCAAAGGAGAGAGAAGGTGGCTCTTTCCTCTCGCAAAAAAGGGAGTCGCGGATCTTTTGCCCGATTTCTACGTTGCGTCATCAGTCACGAAGCTCGCTTCGTTCCTTCTTCGCGCCTGGAACTCGAACCAAATCTCTCGCGAAGTGCACCTCTTACTTTCCGGATGATGCACTAGCGGGTACGATCCTGATGCCACACACCCTTCGACGTTGTTGCTGCGGATTCCCTTTTTACAGAACAAGACCCAGCTCTTTCTCTTCGGTTTATCTAATTAAAAACGGAGTGTCGAACTCTCAGTGTCCAAAGTGGTGCGGCTTGAAGGAACATCAGGGGATTCCAACCATCACGATGCAAGTAGTAACGAACGAAACTCCAGATTTTTCAGAGGAGGATTTCCAATCCTTCCTCGATCAACCGCTGACTATCCATATTCAGTATGCTCCCACGGCTGAGCAAATGAAGAACCAGGACAGGATTCTAGCGTTGCTCGAATCCTGCAAATCTGAGTCCGAGCGAAATCGCGTTTTCAGCCGGGAGATCGCCCGCTTACGACGCCGGGATGGAGTTTCCGAGATCCGGGACACGAACGTCTGGATTCAGGAAAAGTCCCCCTTGGCCACCGACTAACCTTTCACCCTTGGAGAGTTGGTCGGAGGCTTCCGTCCAAGACAGGTCCTGAATTACACGAGCCAAGTGAAGTGGTTACCCCATAGAATGTCTTTGCAGTGTTAGCAGATTTCACTTGATTTTTTATTAAGATATGTTATGCTTTTCCCGGCGGAGAAATCCCAGAGCCAGGAGAATCAAGCAGGGCACCCGCCGAGGTCTAACATGATAGACTCGCCGTTCCGGTAAATACTCGGAATCTCCGTGTGCGGACAGCTATCATGTCCCTTCAATCCACACCCTAACAAAAGCCTACATACCGACTTCCGAGGATCCTTACTGCGTCCCATGAATCTAAGCCAAAAGCGAAACTCTATCTCACTCCTTCCGGTTCCGACTTCACTTGATCAGCACCCTGAATTCCAGCCCGTTCAAAAACTCAGGGTTGGTCTCGTCCTGCTTTGCGCTGCCCTCGCGATCTTGATCGTGGCAGCGGTAGCAGTCCTGGCAGTTTTCCTGATCCTTCCGGGAGAAGCCTCGAACAACGATCTCGTATTTGCTTTCGATCAAGAGATGGTTACTGAGGATCTGATTGGCGGGGCCGGGAGCTTGGAGGGGCTTTCTCTGATCTCTGATGGCGAATTTCGACTCACCGAAGCCGAGCATGCGTTTTGTGAACAACTGCTCAGGGTCGTGACTCAAGAAGCAATTGGCAAAGCAATGGATCGTGGCAACCAAGCAACCTATTGGACCGACAACAACGCCATGGGTGGTTCTGTGCTGATCGATGGACGCTTCTGCGAGTTTTACGTTTTGACGACCAAAGACAGTCGGACGTTGTTCTTTCGCAATACTTCCGGACCTGATGCCGAGTTCCCACGAGAACGCATGATCTATCAGCGCGACGCATCGACTGGGCAGAGCGTGATCCGGGGTGCTTTCTATGCTAATGAAGGGGCTCCCGTGAGCTTATCAAAGAAACTCTCGCTCCAAAAGATGCACGATGCGGCCCTTGCATGGGTGAAATAGTCATCACCAAGCAAGACCTGATGGGACCACCACACTGACAATTCGACGATGAGAGTCTGGGATGGCTTGAGGTTCCAGCCTCACACCATTGCGAATCAACAACCGATGACGGCAGGAACCGGATCCGGTATTAGATGAATCTACGGAATTGATTCCAATCAGGTATCCATCCCTGTCGCAGCAGGCCTGCTGCCGGTTGCGCAGGAAAATCTGTGTTACTCCCGGGGTGGTATCTTCTGCCCATAAATCGAAATCCCCTCACTCAAACTCATCCGTTCTCTCCTTCTGGCTCTACCGCAATCTGAACTAATCCTTCACTACCTATGCAATCCATTCCCCCCGACCTGCTCGATACCATTGGCAAAACCGAACCGGTAAATCCCATGGGTTGGTTCCGGTTCCTCCACAATTCCTTCCTCGGTCGTTACCGTGAGATGATGCACTTCGAATTCCCGCTGGCCAACGCCTGGCAAGAGGTCGCCGAAATCGTCGCCGACCATGATGACCCGGCACCTTCAGAACTGCTCGAACCTTCTGCGACACATGCCTGGTTGATTGGCCGGTACAACCTGTTAGCTTTAGCAGATCACATCTGGAGCGACTTGCCGCAGCTTGCCAGGATCAAGATCCTGGCTGGCGCTTCCGAGCATTTGAAAGACGACGGCGTTGCGGACTGGATTCTCGAGAAGTTGGAGGGGATCCACATTCACGATCGCGATTCGGCTCTCGAGCTAGGCTGCAACGCAATCTACTTCAGCCGAGACACCCTGTTCGAGAAGACTCTGACGCTTTCTCAAGAACATTTGGAACAGCGGATCGACCGCATCACGCCCTTGGGCGATGAGGGTGAGAGATGGCGCGAACAGTTGGCCCCTCTGGCGGACCGTCTCATCGATCTCTGGCTGGAAGCGGCGGTCCGCTTGCGAAATCATGCATTGATCCGTCGATGTGTCTCACATGGTGCAGATCCTAACCTGCCGATCTGGCAATTGGAACGTTCCTATAACGAAAAACACTCGGTATTGAGCTATCTGCTGCACGAGGAGATCAGTTGGGACTTCAGCATGGGCGAGCCGATGTGGCAGTTGATCGATGAACTCCTGGACGCAGGTGCCGACCCGCAGGGGATCGAATACGAAGGAAAAAACAAACCACTGGCGGCGGCTTTTCAAGTTCGGGAATTTGCCGACCATTTGCTCGATCGAGGAGCCCGCTTTGAAGGCGGTAATCTGAAGCAAAGGGTGAAGACCGCAGGTTGCGAATCTACCATCCTTTCGCCGATCGGCCTTCGCCTGAAAAAGGAAGACTATGAATGGGCCGAGGAGTCGATGAGCGACCTGATCGACTTTGAACCCATTGACTCCGTTCCCTATTACCATCATCCCAACGCTCAAGGCGGCTACTACACAACCTTCATCGAGAGCTTCTTCCGTGAGGATGACCTCGAAGGACTTCGCCATTTCGAGTCCCGAGGTCTTTCGACGAAGCTGACGATCGCGTTGTTACTTTCTGCTATGAGATCGGGAGCCTATCACTGTCTGCGCTATTTGCTCAAAGAGAGTAAGAACCCGGAGGAAGCTTTTGAGCGCATTCTCAGTCGTCGACCAAGCTTTGCCACCCAAGGTTATCAGCGCCTTTGCCGAGCGGAGCCTGACGGGTCCAACGTGATCGATCATTTCAACACCTATGGCCAAACTCCATTCCAGTTGCCGGACGGCAGCCGCTACTTTGCGAACCTCGACAGCATCGCCGCCCCGGGCCACGAACACGGCCCCGTCCCGCCGGACAGTATCTTCGTCGAACTCGTCGATGCGACATACCGTCGCGAACCCGATTACCTGGTAACGACCGACCTGAAAAAACGCTGGAGATTGGTCCCGATTCCCGGAACCGAAAAGCAGCATTTCAAGCGGACAACCGTTCAGCATCTGCTTCAAATGGTGAAGGAAACTGACGACGGTCGGTTCATCCTGCTGGGCATCACCTTGAGTCAATTCGGGTGGTCGACAAAGCTGAATGATCAGGACAAAGCTGCTTTCCGCGAGTGGGAGAAGAGCTCAGAAGGCGAAGAGCTCATCGCTCTTGCCAACAAACGTGTTGCCGCACAGGATAACGCCAATCTGCGAACGCCGGACCCGATTTTGAGTCATCGGGAACTGGAAGGATACCCGAGAGAATTCTGGCCCTACCTTCGAAAGCTGGACAACGGTCTGATTGGGATGACGGAAGAAAGCGCTGCCTCCTGCCCCAATGTTTTCTACATCTACCGGATCTGGGAACGTCAGAACAAACCCGACGAAACGTTCGTGCCTGATCCGCGACTGTGTGGGTCAGCGCTCTGGGAGCAAATCCCTGAAGAACTGCGGCCCTATTTTTACTACGACGAAGTGTTCAAGAAACCGAGCGTCCGACATAACGGCCGCAACGACTATGAAAAAGCCATGATCAGTAAGGCGATCGACTGGAACAATAACCTGTTCATGGAAGCGTTCAAAGCGATGGAAGCCGCGGAGAAAAACGCGGAAGACGAAACCTAACGGAAAGCCTTCCTCTACGATAAAATCCTCATCATAATGACTCGAACTCTCACCCTTAAACCCAGCAAAAAACCATGACCAAAGGCCCCGATTCCATCCTGCGAATTCCAGACAGCGGAAATCTCGTCAGAATATCAACCCTACTCTCCGGAAACACGTTTGGTGCTCGCTGGTGGACCGATGGTAAAATGGAAGCGCCGATGCTCCCTGACTCGCCTCTTTTGCGAAAGGATCCCAAAACCCTGGAAACCTTCTGGACTGACGAATGCGAAGAAGTTGCCGAGGTGGAGTTGGGCTCCTTGGAGAAAAGCATCTATGCCGATGTTGCGCTTGCAGTGACTGCGACAGGAGCGGATATCGCACAACGTTTGCAGGAGGGCGAGACGTTGACCCAGAAGCACGAAATCTATCTCCGAGTCCGGCTCTGGTGGTATTGGAATGATCCCTTCAGACACGGCCAATCACCACCGGAAGAGCCCACGAAAGCCTGCTCGGAAAATCTCCTACGCCTCCGAGCTCTATTGGATAGCAATGAGCCGCCTGCACGCCTGATGGCTGCCGAGGTCTCAAGACAACTGGGTGATCACGAAAAGGCTGCGAGTCTATTGATGCTCCCTTACCCTGAGCCTCTCGAACCATCTGCAGATGTCATCCGGCAAGCCAATCAAAGGGAAGAACGAGGCGTGCTTGAGATCATGGTTTGAAAGCAAAGGCGATTCCCTGACACAAAATCATTCCAAATCTTTCGTCCAATTGTAATCGAAACCGGCGAAGCAGTGCGGGAGAATATCGACT
Source organism: uncultured Verrucomicrobiales bacterium (assembly GCA_964351855.1). Taxonomy (GTDB): domain Bacteria; phylum Verrucomicrobiota; class Verrucomicrobiia; order Verrucomicrobiales; family DEV007; genus JBCDHN01. The sequence continues at coordinate 6,428 of CAYGQD010000124.1, read as the reverse complement.
CAGGGATAACCAGGTTTTCAGGCAAATCCCGGGCAACTCAACTTCCAACACACCAGGACTATCATGATCGCAAACTTCCCTTTGAACTCGAACGCTACAGGCGAGGACATGTTCCGCGTCGATGTGGCGGGACTACGCCGTAAATTTGCCAACCGCTCGAAGAACTTCCTGCTCTATGAGCTTTACCAGAACGCGGTCGATGAGGACGTGACCCGCGTCACGATCAACCTTGACCCGATCCCCGGCGGTGAGCGTTGCCGGTTGATCGTCGAAGACGACAGCCCGGAAGGCTTCAAAGATCTGACGCACAGCTACACCCTCTACGCCGACTCTTCCAAGCTGCATAACCCCGAGCAGCGTGGCATCTGGAATCTGGGCGAGAAGCTAGTACTCGCTTTCTGCACCGAGGCGACGATTGCCTCGACCAAAGGAACGGTCAGCTTCCGTGATGGACGACGCTTCAACTCCAGCGATCACCGAGTCCGGGGGACTCGGTTCGAAGGGGAGCTGATCATGAGCCAGGCTGAGTATCTGAATGCATGCGATGGCATGCGCAGCCTGCTTCCGCCCCAGGAAGTCAGCGTTCGCTTCAATGGAGATGAATTGGTCGCGCCACCTTTTATCCACGAGTTTACCACGACCTTGCCGACCACGATTGGCGATGACAGCGGCGCGATCCGACGGACTCGCCGGAAGACCGCCGTTCGGCTCTACGACTGCGGTGAGCGTAGCGAGGGGTGGATTTACGAGATGGGTATCCCCGTCGTGGTCAGTGGAACCCGCTGGCACTGCGACGTGCAACAGCGCGTTCCGCTCAATATGCAGCGCGACAACGTGACTCCGGCTTATCTGCAGGAATTGCGCGTCGCCGTCTTCAACGAGTCCCATCACATGCTGGAGAAGGAGGATGTGACTCAGGATTGGGCTCGAGCCGCGACGAATGATCATCGTTGCACCCCGGAAGCGACGACGACGTCCCTGGACTTACGCTTTGGCGAGAATCGGGTTTCCTACGATGTGAATGATCGCGAGGCGAACAAGAAAGCGATGGCCGAGGGCTACAACGTGGTGGCGGGCGGCTCGATGTCGAAACAGGAATGGGAAAACGCTCGCCAGGCCGAAGCGATCAAGCCAGCCGGTCAGGTTACTCCAACGCATCACAAGGAAGAAAACCCGAGCCAACAAATGGAAGCGGAACAATGGACTCCAGGGATGCAGTTGGTGGAACAGTATGTGCATCGCATCGCGCCAGCGTTAGTTCAGCATGACCTCGAAGTGCGCATCGTCTGCAAACCGACCTGGCCGGTCGAGGCGACCTACGGTCAGGGCGGAACGCTCACCTTCAACCTCGGCACCCTGGGCCATCGCTTCTTCAACAACCGCAGTTGGGAAGGGCTTCAACGGATCAACGAGCTGCTCATCCACGAGCTGGCCCACGAATACGCACACGATCACTTCACCACCAAGTTTCACGACAGCATGGGCTTGATCGGAGCGCGGCTTACCAAGCTGGCCTTGGATCGGCCGGAGTTGTTTGCCGACATGGTGACGGAAAGCGCCGCAAGCAGCGACACACTCTGGTCGAGCCATCCGGCGCGATGTGATTGAGAGACCAGCATGGAATTTCCTGCCATCCCCATTTATGGCGAAGACCTCAGGGATTCCGAGCGACTCCAGGCTATCTATCAGCATCCCCGTGAGCGCTACTGGACTCGTGACTGGTCTGCCGAAACCTATCTTGAATTGGCCCGGGCCGGGTTCATCGCAATCCGAGTTCCCTACGCCAACGGAGGTCTGCTATGGCTCAGAATTCACGGCAGCTATGCGGTGTTGGATTGGGAGAACTTACGAGCGGGGCGAACTCTTCGGCGTTGGATGAAATCCAACGCCTGCCGCGACCAAGGCTTCACGCTGTCAATCCAGCACGATCTTGACGCCATTATCAACGGGATCAGCCGGGCACAGGGTTTACTGAACTGGATGACTGACGAATACGTCCAGTTGATGCGTGAATTATTCGGTTCGAAAGCCCACTCCGATTTTCAACTGATTACCGTCGGCCTGGTCACGAAAAACGGGACCTTGGCAGCGGGCGAAATCGGCTACCGGATCGGCCAAGTCTACACCAGCCTGAGCGGCTTTTTCGAGCGAAACAATCCCCGCTTCAATCACGCTGGCAACTATCAGCTTTACCTCTTGGCCCAGCATCTCCGCGATGCAGGATTCGCCTTCTGGAACCTGGGTTACCCGCACATGCAATACAAGGTCGATCTCGGTGCGAGCATTCTCGAGCGGCGCGCCTTTCTGGATCGCTGGCAGCCAGCCACGTCCAACTGAGATTCCCAAGGTGGAAATCGCTTGCCGAGCCCGGGTCGAATTGCCATCCTGACTCGCAAGGTGGCAAATTCCCCTCCAGACCCAAACCAACCCGATCCACTCGGTCCCACGCTGCGCCCCGGGAACCAGACCGGGCGCTACGAGCGAGGACGGTTGAGATTCGATGCTGGTTTCAAACTGATCGAAGAAATTGGCAGCGGCGGAATGGGGAAGGGGTCCAAAAGTTAGGGAGTGCTCAAGCGTCAGTTTTTCCATTTGGAAAAATCTGGTGCGCTTTTATGCGCCCATCAATCCCAACAATCCGAGTAGGGAGAAGATCCGCGACGAGGTGACCGAGGTCCATTTTTTTCAATCCATCCCGCAGTTCCGTCAGGCTCTTGGAGACGTCGGTTTCAACGAAACCAGAATCCAACGCATAACGCCAGTCTGCGAAGTTCTTCTCATCTTTGGTCTGAGCAATCTTTTCGCGGGCGGCCTCAACCTCTTTAGCTGCTTTATTAAAGTCTTTGAGCCATGGCAGATTCTTCTGGTGGCGATCGATCAAGGTCCACAAGACACAGGCCGCCCGGGGAGTTAGTTCGATGGACTTCCCGTTGACGTGCCAGGTCTTTTTCGGACCGTCCAGCCAGGTCTCGACCGCGTCCAGCTGCCGCTTCCGGTGATCCTCGATGCCGTCGCGGTAGCGCATCACCAACGCGGAGAATGATGACGGGCTTTCACCCCACTCTTCTACGAACAGTTCCCGAATCGGAACGAAAGGGACGTCGGCCAAGGTCACGGTGGCTTTGCCAGGATCCAGGCCGAGCTTTTCGCCAGCCCGGTTCGTCAATTCCTGATTCGGCTGGCAGGGAAAATAGAATCCCCTGGCGAATTCAAAGGCGGGATCATCCAGCAGCACGTGGGTCACCCGGTCGTCCCGTCGCGCGGCCAGGGTGCAGCAGGCATAAAGCAGCGCGCCCATGGTCTTACGCCCACCCGCAATCGAAACCACCAGTTGATGGCGGGGATGCTCCACGAATCCGCGCAGAATTTCCAAGAGTCCGTCGGCGGCGGCGCGATTGTCTTCCGGAGAGCGGATGTCATTCAGCTCTTGAGCCAGGCCACCGCCTTCATCGGCAAACGATTCCAGAACCTTCAGGCTGTTGGAGGTATCGCCGAATTTGAGTCGGTTCTCCACGTCCAGCCCTTCGTCGCGTAAGGCCTGGCGCAGACTCTCCCACACCGTCACGCCGCCGAAATCAGCTCTTGGCGTCAGCACTTCCTTCACCATGTGGGCTTTCCCGGCATTGGTGGTGATGGCCACAACGCGCTCGGGGATCACCGGCTGATCTTCATGGGCCAGCGCCCAGACGGTTTCGGTAAGGATGGCAGGAGTCAGGCCAGTTACGGCCACGAGATTAGAGGGTCTGTCAGGGTTCATGGCTGGTTGGGTAATTCGAGCGGTAATTGTTGCAATTCTTCGATCAACCGGGAGGACAACTCCTCGATTTCACGGACGCCTTTCGGTTGTTTGGATCCGCTGGGATATCCGGCGTGATTCAGGTCGTTACGCAGGTCGGTGATCTGCTTCCGGATTTCCAGCATCCGCGTCACGGGGGTTAAGCGTTCCGGAATGCTGAGCCGCGCCTGCCATTCCTCTTCCAATTCGGAGGTCTTGCCGGGCCTGAAATCCGGTTTTTGCGCCTTGGTCAAGGCATTGAGGGCGCTGGTGCAGGCATCGCGATGCGATCGGTCTTCAATCAATTCACGGCATCCGCACCACGTCGCGGCGAGGTCGGTCAGCCATTCCCGCGCCAGAGTCATCGCGGCCATGGTCTGACCCTTCTCACGCAGCCAGCCGATTCGCTCACGGTCACCCTGGAGACCCACCTGGGATCCGGCGTGAATCTCCGAGCGCACCAGGTCCACGATCTCGCCGAACGGCCGGGCATGCACCGGCCATTCTCCGGCGGCCAGGTCCAGCTGCTTCTCCATCGTCTCCCGGCCCGCTACCAGTTCATTACGGCGGAGCAGGCTGATGTTCGCCGCCGCCTCGCGGATGGCGTCGCCCGTTTTCCCCAGTTGCAGCGGCCGGTCATCCTCGTCCACATCCCACGTTTCCGGGTAGTGAGCCCGCCAGTTTTCTTCCGCCGCCCGCAGTTGCGCCGCCAGATCGTCCGCGCGCCCCGTTCGGGAAAACGAGCGTGCCGCGATGAGCCACTCCTGCAGTTCCAGAAAACGACTCAGGTTCACCACCGGCGTCTCCGCCTGGCCTCGCGCGAACACCGCATAATAGATGCCGCCGATTCTGATGTCTCGCACTGCGCCGAGGTAGCTGGACGCGGCCAGGGCGATCATCGGTAGCATCCGGTAGCCGTAGGTTACATCCAGGTAAACGGTGTCTCCCGCCTGGCCTGCGGCCTTGGCCAGGGCTTCGAACAGATCCCAGCCGCCCTTGGGTTCGACGTCGGAATCAATCGAGACAAAATCCACCTGGCAGCCGGTCCCTTCCAGCGCAGCGCGCAGCAGTTCCCCGTTCTTTTGCCGCGCCTCCGGTGTAACCAGGGCCGTCACCACATCCGGCTTCAGCCACTGGGCCAGTGCCACGCCGAAAAAGGACGCGAGGACAGGTTCTTGCCCATCCACCCGGTAGACCGTCTCTGCATAGTCGTTCGTCCCAAGGCAGAGCACGAGCCTGCGGGTTCCCCAGCTCCCGGTTTCATGGTTCTCGATCGCAGTCATCCTGCCCAGACTAGAGAGGAGCGGATCGCGTTGCCAATGGTTTTGATCGTGATTCATCAAAGCGTCAATTCGTGAGCGTGCCTTCAGTGACCAGCCATCTTCGGCAGACCCAGGCTCAGATCGCCGATGCCTTCCGGGGACAGGAATTTCATGATGATAAAAAAAACGGCGATGAGCAGGAAGAAGGTTTTCAATTGGCCCAGCGCAGCCCGGCGCTCGCGCGGATCTTCGCCATAGATCCCGGGCAGATAAATCCGGTAAAAGGGCACGCAGGAAGCCGCTACCAGAATGATCACCGATGAACGAATGGGTGAACATCCCGAGTCAAAAAGCGCTGGAATAAGCGCGGCGGCGCAAATCAAGCCGTAGATACTTTTGGCCAGTCCGGCTTGAGCTTCCGTTGACAGCTTGAAGCAAGCCACGCCAAAACGACGCATGGCTTCGACCACGGAATGACCAAAGAAGGTGACCAGGATCGTGGTAAGACTGGCGAACAAAAACGTGGTTCGGGCTTCTGCCTTCAGGGTTTCAAGATACTGTTGCCGTTGGGCTTCGAGTTCTTTGATTACCGATGAAGGGGGGCGCAGTCCCCCTTCCGGGATGCAGCCTCCCAGCAAGATGGCGAAAGAACAGACCGTGAGGATGACGAGGAACGATGGTTTGCGGCTCATGATTCGGAGGTGCTTCCGGGTAGAGTTCTTTTTCAGCGTTGGGGGCGCTTCAGAAGGGCGATGCCGATGAGGACGAGAACGGCACAGGTCACGATCAACTCGCCCGGTCCGTTCAGCATTCCGGCTACGGGCGAGTTTTCGATGCGGTCTGATACGCCATCGCCGAGGAGGAGAATGGCGATGGCAACGGCGATCCAGATAATGTAAGGCATGATAGGGAAGGGGGGGGAGTTCTGATTGAAGTGACCCTTCACTATAAGCACATCTTGTCCCGCCTCGTGTTCCGAAGGATATCCAGGGATATCCGTGGCCCCGACCGGGAAGATCCCGTCTTGGGATCAATAGTGAACCTTGGGGCAAAATCGGTCAGCTGTTCGCTGACTTCCCGGCGAAGCTAACCACCAATGCCTTTCGGCAGGAGGGGGGCTTGTACTCGTGTTATGACAACTTCCTACAAAGTTGAGCCAGTGTCACCAATGCCTTTCGGCAGGAGGGGGGCTTGTACGTGGCGGAATGGCGGGAAGCCTACCACCGCGACGTGGTCACCAATGCCTTTCGGCAGGAGGGGGGCTTGTACCCCTTCTTGGATTCGGAGCCACCATTCGGCGGTAGCGGTCACCAATGCCTTTCGGCAGGAGGGGGGCTTGTACGCCTTCGTCGAATTAGTCCACCCCGCCCTCGGTAGTCACCAATGCCTTT
>CAYGQD010000123.1:0-21250 GCA_964351855.1 uncultured Verrucomicrobiales bacterium | reverse complement strand
GTGATAAAGGAGGCTTCGATGTCCACTTGAGTGAACTCTGGCTGCCGATCGGCTCGCAAGTCTTCGTCCCGAAAGCAGCGGGCGATCTGGAAATAGCGCTCGACTCCGGCGACCATGAGCAATTGCTTGTATTGCTGGGGTGCTTGGGGAAGGGCATAGAACTTTCCGGGGCTCAATCTGGCGGGAACCAAGAAGTCGCGAGCTCCTTCTGGAGTGCTTTTCGATAAAATGGGTGTCTCGACTTCCGTGAAGTGGTTTTCGTCGAGGTGATCGCGCAATGCCTTGGTCACCCGATGCCGCAGACGGATGTTCTCACTCATGCGCGGGCGTCTCAGATCGAGGTAGCGGTATTTCAGTCTTAAATCCTCATTGGAGAGGTCTTTGTCGAGCTGGAAAGGGAGGACCTCTGCTTTGTTCAGGACCTTGACTTCGGCGACTTCGATTTCGACTTCGCCCGTCTCGATGTTGGGATTGACGGTGCTTTGTCCGTCGAACTCCGGACGTTCGGAAACCTTTCCCGTGATTTGAATTACATCTTCCTGACGGAGCTTATGACTGATTGCCGCCGCACTCGCGTTTTCCTCAGTTTTGAAAACGACTTGGGTCACCCCTTCGCGGTCTCGAAGGTCAATGAAGATAACGCCGTGGTGATCGCGATTCGTATTCACCCATCCGACCAAGGTTACGGTTTCGCCAATGTGCGCTTTGCGCAGCTCGTTACAATGGTGGGTTCGGTACATCAGATCGTTTGGTTGAATGAAGGGGCTGACCCTGCATCCCAGATCGCGAAATTCAACCGGGATTCGTCTTGGTTTCTCAAATCACGGAGTTTGCCGGAAAACGGGGTTGCCAGGTCCATCGCTTACCTCTAGGGATTTCGGACTACATCAAAACCCTATACGAACACCATTATGAATCGCAAACTTCGCATGGGCATGGTCGGCGGCGGCCGAGATGCCTTCATCGGTCAGGTCCATCGCATGGCCGCCAATCTGGATGGAAAAATCGAACTCGTTGGTGGTGCTTTTTCTTCAAATCCCGAGAAGTCTCGATTGTCCGGTGAGGATTTCTTCCTCGATCCCGCGCGGGTTTACGGCAGCTATCAGGAGATGGCGGAGAAAGAAGCGGCGCGAGAGGATCGAATCGATTTCGTGAGTATCGTGGTCCAGAACCATCTGCACTATGATGTCGCCAAAACCTTTTTGGAGGCTGGATTCAACGTGATTTGTGATAAGCCTCTTTGCTTCGACCTTGAGCAGGCCTACTCGCTTCGTGAGATCGTGGCAAAATCCGGCAAGGTCTTCGCGCTGACCCACAACTACACCGGCTATCCCATGGTCAAGGAAGCCCGCAGAATGCTGAAAGATGGAGAGTTGGGTCGAATTCTGAAGATCGTCGCTGAGTATCCTCAAGGCTATGCAGTTGGGGACGTGGAAGGGGAGGGACAAGGCAAAATCTCCAACTGGCGTTCGGACCCTGCGATTGCCGGTCTCTCAAACTGCACGAGCGATATCGGAACCCATGCTCACAATCTGGTCCGCTTTGTGACGGGGCTCGAAATTGAGGAACTGTGTGCCGAACTCACGGCCTTTATTCCCGGTCGTCAGCTCGATGACGACAGCAATATTCTGGTCCGTTTCGAAGGTGGTGCCAAGGGACTCATCTATTCCTCACAGATTTCGAATGGCGATGAGAACGCCCTTAGCATCCGGGTTTATGGAACCAAGGCCTCGATTGAGTGGCATCAGGAAGATCCGAACGAGTTGATCGTGAAATACGCGAACGCTCCCCGGAAGATCTATCGTCGTGGAAATGACTACATCAGCTCGGCAGCCAGTGATCATGGTTATACTCGGACGCCGTTCGCGCATCCCGAAGGCTTCATTGAGGCCTTCGCTAACGTTTACTTGGCAGCCGGCAGAGCCATTTCCGATCAGATCATGGGGAATCCCGCTCCGGAGGAAGGCTACGACTTTCCGACCGTAGAAGATGGTGTTGCCGGGATGGCGTTCGTCGCCACAGCGGTGCAGAGTTCCAATTCGACGGAGAAATGGGTGAAATTCCCAAAGGGCTAACGGAGGGCGAAGCTCCGGCTCTTGCCCAAAGCGCTTCGACTCTCCCCACTCCTCAGCAACCCAAACCCAAGCGGGGCCTCCTCGCGCGGTGGTTCGGTAAATCATAATCCGTAATGGATTCGGAACCGCAAAGCCGTCGAGTCGCCGTCCTCGGTGCAAGTTCCAAACCCTCTCGGTATTCGAATCAAGCGATCCAGTTACTGGCGCAGTTCGGTTACGAGGTGGTGCCGATTCATCCCGCTCTGGACTCCGTTCATGGTATTCCGGTGACGGCATCCTTGGAAGAACTGATCGACCAAGAGCTGCCGATTTCCACGCTCACCATTTATCTCAGGCCTGAATTAACCGCTGAAATGGGTGAAGCAATTGTTCGATTGAAACCCAAGCGCGTCATCTTCAACCCGGGAACCGAGTCGTCCGGGTTGGTGGAGCAACTGGAAGAAGCCGGAATCGCCTGGAGAAATTCCTGCACGCTCGTCCTTTTGCGGTCCGGCCAGTTTTAGGCTGGAAAAACGAAGCCCCGACCGGGCGCCGGTCGAGGCTTCAGAAGAACCAAGGATAACTGAGAGAACCAATGAATCCAGATTATCAGGTGAAAGGAATCACATCTGAGAATCTCTAAAGAATTGACTCTAACATACTCCTAAAAGCAGGGTGAAGTAGAGGCAAGAGAAATGTTAGGATTTGTCGGTTTGTTAGGAGTTTTGGTTACTTGGTTGCGGCGAGTGCCTGATCGAGGTCGGATAAGATGTCGTCGATATGTTCGATGCCGACCGAAAGGCGAATCAATTCCGGAGTGATTCCCCCAGCGGCTTGCTGTTCCGCGTTCAACTGACTGTGAGTGGTGGTAGCAGGGTGAATCGCAAGGCTCTTTGCATCTCCCACATTGGCCAAGTGCGAGAAGAGTTTCAGGCTCTCGATCAATTTCTGCCCCGCCGCGAGCCCGCCTTTCACGCCAAAGACGACCATCGCTCCTCCTTTGCCTTTCAGGTATTTTTGGTTCTTGGCAAATTCAGGATCGTCTTCCAATCCCGGAAAACGCACCCACTCCACATCGGGATGTTCTTTGAGGTGTTTGGCGACGGCCAGTGCGTTCTCACAATGGCGCTCCATCCGAAGCGGGAGCGTCTCGATTCCCTGAAGGAATTGCCAAGCATTGTCCGGGCTGATGCAGGCACCGAGGTTCCGTAAAGGAACCGTTCTCATGCGCAAAATAAAGGCCAAGGGTGCGAGCGGTTCTGGCAGATCATGCCCCCATCGGAGACCATGATAAGAATTGTCGGGCTCGTCAAAGAGGGGGTGCTTGCCGCCAGCCCAGTTGAATCTTCCGGAGTCGACGACCACGCCTCCAATCCCTGTTCCATGACCGCCAAACCATTTGGTGAGGGAGTGAACTACCACGTCGGCACCATGCGCAATCGGTTGAGTCAAATAGGGCGTCGAAAAAGTGCTGTCCACGATCAAGGGAATGCCATGGGCGTGAGCGATTTCAGCCACCGCTTCGAGGTCCGTCACTTCCAGCGCAGGATTCGAGACGGTTTCAACGAAGAGAGCTCTCGTGTTTGCATCGATTGCGGCAGCGAAGTTCTCTGGCGTCCGCGAATCCACCAGCTTCACGTTGATGCCCAACGCGGGCAAAATATCGTTGAACTGGGTGTAGCTTCCTCCGTACAGATTTCGCGCCGAGACGATGTTGTCACCGGCTTTCGCCAAATTGATAATCGAGTAGAATACTGCGCTGGTGCCGGAGGCCAAAGCGAGTCCTGCCATTTCATGAGCACCCTCGAGCAGGGCGACGCGACCTTCAAGGACAGCTTGAGTTGGGTTCCCGATTCGGGAGTAGATGTTGCCCAGTTCCTTGAGGGCGAAAAGATTCGCTGCGTGTTCGGTAGAATCGAAGACAAAGGAAGCCGTGCGGTAGCAGGGAACCGCGCGGGCATTGGTTGCGGGATCGGGTTGCTGAGCGCCGTGAAGACAGAGAGATTCGAGTTTCATAGTGGTTTTTTTGGAATGAATTCGTTAAAGTGGGACCTTGTCATTTACCGAATGGTTTCGCCAACGAAATGCGTCGGCCTTGCGTCAACAGCAGCAACCTCTTAACTCATCACTCAACGCTTACCAACCTCGTGAAAACTCAGATCGAAGCCAAACTCAAGGAACTGGATGAAATCCTCCACACCACCGAACTCGATGAATCTGAAAAGTCGGAAGTCGTCGCTGAAATGGAAAAAGTCAGGCTGGAACTCCTGGGCGATGGGCTGAAGCAACGCGCGTTGAATGGCCCTGAGGACGAACAAGAAGACCATCCGTTTATCGCCGCGCTGCAAAATTTGGGCACGCGACTGGTCGCCAGGAACCCGGAAGCGGCATCGCGCATCAACACGATTTGCATCGGTTTGTCCCGAATGGGGATCTGAAAAGGTTGCGGGGAACCGCTAAACGTCTCCGAAGAGCACCGAGGCTCCTCCAATGGCACTCGCGCCGCGAACCACTTGAGGATTCAGGGGGACGGCTCGGGCATTCCCAATCGTATCGCGGACATTGGCGGCGTGAAAGGTCTTCGCTCCCTTTCCAATCAGCTGTTTGCCAAGACCATCGACCAACCGAGGAATGTTATTTCCGCCGCCCGTGAGAATCACTTCGTCCACTTGGGAAGATTCATGCTCGTCGAGGAAGGCATTCAGGCTCTTGCCAATTTCGGTGGCCAGCTGTTCGATGCATTCCGCAATGATGTTCGCTTCATCGCCAGCTCCGATGTTGCCGACCTCGGGATGCTCCCAGGAGGTTTCATCGCTGTAAATGGCGCGACGCATCTTCTCGAGATCGAGTGAGCTGAGCTTGCGAATCGCTTGCTTTTTGGCGTCTGGAAGTCGGTTCTGCACCATTTCATCCAGGTGGCTGATTCCGAGTGGTTCGGAATTGGTCTCGCAAAGCGGAAAATAGCCCAAGGATTCGAGATCGATCGCAACCAAGCCAAAGTCGGCGGTGTAGGCACCGACGTCGATGATCAAAACAGAATACACACTGGGCGGCTCACCGCTGTAATCTGCGCTGTCGAAGGAATTGATGAACTTGATCAAGTCGCTGCCGGCAAAGATCTGACTGACATCAGGCATCAAATCACCGTCGTCGTCGGTATTCATGTAGTTCCGACCCTGACTCAAGGCACCGGTGAGGTTCGCGAGCGGCTCCGAAATACAGAATGAACTCAGGGTCTTCCAGCCTGCATCGATCAAGAGATCATCGAAGGAACTCGCTTCGAGGGAGTTCAAGGCAAAGTCCGGGATGCAGATACGCATGATCGCGTCGTCCGTGATGGAGCCGTCGCCGACCATGGTCGGGACCAGCTCGTTTTTGAGCCAGTGAAAATATTTCATCCCGACGGTCCGCGCCTTCATCTTGGGATCACTCTGTCCCTCGATGTCCGGGGCGCGGTAGAAAATGCTGCCCACTTGGGACTCCGGATCAAAAATGCGATCCCCGGTTTCGAACAGCGCCTTCTTCCAGTTCCGAAACACGTGAATGTCATCATTTGAGCGCAAATCAGCCGCTTCGGCTCCAAAAACCCACTGATCGCGACTCGCGCTCCAAGCAGCAATCGTCGGGATACAAACGTGAAGCGGATCAAGATCCAACGAAGTATGATTGAGCAACTCCGAAGGGGAATCGGGCAGTTTGCGAATAGCCACCTTCGTGTAAGCGGCTCCAAAATCGATGCTAATAGCGGGTTTCATTGATGAAATCAGACAGGGTTACTCAATCGCCCGAACTGAGGCTTTTTCCAGCAGATACTCTCCAACTCCATCGTGGACGACCCATCCGGGGGCAATCACCTCCACGGCATCACCGGGGAAGAGAGCGTCATTGCAGACGTGGCGTCGACCCACAAATTCGACTCGGTCTCCCACTTCGCCAATTTGTTGGACCCCGGAAGCACGCAGTGCTCGCGCAATCCCTTCACGAGCTTCTTCGGTTTTTGCATATTTCCAGCTAATGACTAGCTCGTGCGCCAGGTCCCGCTTGAAATTGCCGTCGCCATTTGCGGCCGTTGGTGCCGAGCCGGAATCCTTTGGCAAGATCGACTGGATTTCCTGGATCAGGTTCGCGCAGCAAGTCTCGATTCCTTTGAGATCTTCAGTCCAGTTTTGCCGAGAAGCGAGTTCCGCCCATGATTTGAGTAAGAGCTGACGATAGACGGATGATGCTTCTTCAACAAGGGCCACGCGATCTTCCGAGGCAGTGAGAGTAAGAAGTTGGCTCAGTCCTTCCTGGGTGGGCCGGACGTGAAGCGCGCGCTTGTTCGGGGTGACGCTTCCACGAGCCAAAAGGGGTGGGGCCGATTCGAGGCAATATTTTACGGCGCGTGATTTGGTGTTGCCGCCCGGGAAAAGTCCGCTCGGACGTCCCAGTAGGCGCGAGGAACCATCGCAGCGAACCGCTTTGTTGAGTGCTGCCAAAATGAGGGATTGAATCTCAGGCTCAAAGGTTGAAATTAAGGTGAGAGTTTGTTCCACGACCGCATCATAGAGAAGCCCTCGGCACGGGCAAGGGGCTTGTCGCTCAAAAGAAGAGAAGAGTGTCTCCCGGAGGGTGCCCTCATGAGTTCCAATCCACATTTCCCCTTCACCTGGCGCTCGCTGGTGTTTCTTGTGGTGATTGTTGCCCTGTTTTGGGCACTTCTAGTGTCTTACGAGCATCTGCAAAAGCAGATCGAAGAGGGCGATGACGCGTCCTTATCGACCGATTTCGATCCTCATTAGGGAATCAGCTTGACCTCCGAGAAAAAAAGATTAAATACCTCGCCCACGCTATGGCTAAGAAATCTTGGATCGAGCGCAACAAGCGCAAAATGAAGACCGTCGCGAAATACGCGAAGGTCCGGCAAAAGTTGAAAGAGGAAAAAGACTATGTCGGTCTTTCCATGCTGCCTCGCGATGCCAGCCCGACTCGACTGGTAAATCGGTGTGTCGTAACTGGTCGTCGTCATGGTTATTTGCGACGCTTTCGAATTTCCCGGATTGAGTTTCGCGAGTTGGCCTCGAACGGAATGATTCCGGGAGTAACCAAGAGCAGTTGGTAGGTTCCCGCCTTTTTAGGCATCTTCTGGATTTCTGGCTTGGTTTTTCTCTGTTGGGTCGTCTAAGTTTTCATAAGCATGCCCCTTTACGAATACATTGCCGAATCTGAAGACGAAGGTTGCCGGGTCTGCCAACGAGGTTTTGAGATTAGGAGGCCACTATCTCGGCCACCTTTGGAGAATTGTCCCCTTTGTCGTGGCCCGGTCAGGAAACTTCTGGCCAAAAATGTAGGTCAACCTAAGATCACTGCGCCACTGTCTGTTTCTGATGCGAAGAAAGCAGGCTTTACGGTGCTTGAGCGGCGAGACCAAGGCGTTTACGAGAAACTGTAAACTCTACGCTTTGGACTGCTGCTCACCTTGAATGAACATCACTGAAACTCTTACGTTGGTTGGAGCGGCGGAACCCATGACCGCCGCAGGGTATGCTTGGACAGCGCTTTTCGTTGTATTCTTTGTTCTCTTGAACGGCTTTTTCGTCGCTGCCGAATTCTCCATCGTAAAGGTCCGAAGCAGCCAACTCGATCAGAGTATTCTCGAGGGCAGCAAAAGGGCCAAGCTGGCGAAGCAGGTGACCAATAATTTGGACGCGTATTTGTCCGCTACGCAGTTGGGAATCACCGTTGCGAGCATTGCCTTGGGAATTGTGGGTGAACGGTTGGTGGAAGCGGCCCTACTCCCTGCGTCTCAGTATCTCTTTGGAAACGTCAATGAGGGGCTTGTTCAAGGGGTATCTTTGGGAGCCGCGTTTGCAATCGTGACGTACCTCCACGTGGTGCTGGGCGAACTCATGCCGAAGAGCCTTGCGATTCGTAAGTCCCTGCCGACGACGTTGCTGATTTCGACGCCGTTGCACCTGTTCTATCGAATCTGTCGGCCTGCGATTTGGCTCTTCAACGGGACAGCGAACCGGCTGATGAAGCTCCTCTTCAAGATTGATCCGGTAACCGAAGGTGAATCGGTTCATAGTTCGGATGAACTTCGGATCCTGGTTGCCCAGAGCGAGAAAAGCGAGGAAGTCACGCCGATTGAGAAGGAGATTCTCATCAACGCGCTTGCGCTAAATGATCGGGTGGCACGGGATATCATGCTTCCTCGGACAGATGTCGTCACCCTTGATGTCAATCACGAGTTTGAGATCAACTTCGCCAAGGCATTGGAGAGTATGCATACGCGGCTACCGCTCGTGAATGGTCACCTTGATGAAACCGTGGGCCTGATCCATATCAAGGATCTCGTAAAACTAAGCAGGAAGCCTGAAGCAGACCTGTATTCAATCATCCGTCCGCTGGATCCGGTCCCTGAGATGATGCCGCTCGACAAGTTGCTCCAGTCGTTCCTCCAAAATAAGGCTCACATGGCTCTGGTCGTTGATGAATATGGGGGTTCTCTTGGAATCGTGACTCTCGATAATGTCTTGGAGGAATTGGTCGGAGATATCCATGACGAATTCGATACGGTCGAAGAAGGGGACGATGATTTCCGGCGCATCAACGAAGATGAATTTGAGGTTTTGGGGACGATGCCCCTTTACGAGTTATCCGATCAAGCAGGCCTCAATCTGGAAGATCCGGAAGTCAGCACGGTTGGCGGCTACGTCACCCACCTCATCGGACATCTGCCCGAAGTCGGCGAAGATGTTCGAGTGGAAGATTACCTCGCAACCGTGACCGAGGCGAATGGGCGAAGTGTCGGGAAGCTCGTCTTCCGGCGCCAGTCGAAAGAAGAGAGTGAGGCTGAAGACGCGAGCGCAGCGGAGGAGAGACTCTCTGCTTGATTGGGAGGCGCCATGGTTGTGATTAGTTGAAGATGACCGTCTTGTTGTTGTGGGTCAGGATCTTCCTTCTCGCATGAAGCCAGACGGCCCTGGCTAAGACAATCTTCTCGAGGTCCTTCCCATGGCGAACGAAGTCTATGACGGAATCGCGATGAGAAACCCGAATAACGTCTTGAGCGATGATCGGCCCTTCGTCCAGATCCGCAGTGACGTAATGACTGGTGGCTCCGATGATCTTCACGCCTCGGGCATAGGCTTGGTGATAGGGCTTCGCTCCAACAAAAGCCGGGAGGAAGGAGTGGTGGATATTGATCACTTGATTGGAGAATCGGGCGGCAAATCCATGGCTCAAAATCTGCATGTAGCGGGCGAGAACAATCGTATCCACCTTCGCTTCTTCGAGGAGAGCGATCTCCCTCGCCTCTTGCTCCACCTTCGTTTCCTTGGTAATCGGAAACAGGTGAAAGGGGATTCCGAATCGCTCCGCATCCCGGCGCAGAGTTTCGTGATTTCCAATGATCACAGGGATTTCGACGTCTAATTCACCGCTTTCATGGCGGGCGAGGAGGTCATACATGCAGTGGGTATCCTTGGAAACAAAGAGTGCCAATCGTGGCTTCTCGTCTGAAAAATAGACGGAGCTTTGCATGCATTCGAAGGGCCGAGTCAGGTCGCGAACGGCCTCTTTGAGCGACTGCCTCGGAATGAGGAAGCCATCGAGTTCCCATTCCATTCGCATGAAGAACACATTGGCTTCGGCATCTACGTGTTGATCCAGATGCACGATGTTCCCGCGGTTCCGGAAAATGAAGTTGGAGACTTCGGCAACGACCCCTGATCGATCAGGGCAAGACATGAGGAAAATGGCAGTGGCCATGGGACGAGAAACGTTGGTAGGCAGCGCGGTTGAGCGAAGAGAGTGCTCGAGGGGGGAATCGAACCCCCACGGGTTGCCCCACAGGATCCTTAATCCTGCGCGTCTACCAATTCCGCCACCCGAGCAACAAGTGGAGTAAGGCTAACAAGCGGGGCGCAAATGAATCCGAAGCCGTCCAAGTCGCAAGTAATCTTTGTGTTTAAATTGTCTTTTATGTCCGATTTCCAGGGTTTGCACTGGAATTTGGAAGGCGGCTTGGGTAGCCGGTAGGATCTTGAAATCCCATGTTCCAGCTTCCGTGCGTTTTGGGGTCATTATCCCGGTCTGTAATGAGGAGGCTTGCTTGGGAATTGTTCTGGAAGAACTGGCTGATAAGTGGCCCGTATCAAGCTATGTGGTTGGAGTCGGGTTGAACGGGACGACGGATCGTTCTGCCGAGATTGCTGCCGCGCATGGGGCGTTAATCGGAGAAACGAGCCGACGAGGATACGGACACGGTTGCATTGCGGCCATTGAAGCCCTTCAAGCGGCGGGGATCACTGTTGACGCCTACCTTTTCATGGCGGGAGATGGAGCGAATGATCCGGCGGATCTTCAGGCCTTAATTCGACGTTACGAAGAAGGGGCTGAATTGGTGATTGGACAGCGAACCACTTCGCTCCCCGACTTACGCCGTCCCATCCGGCGAGTGCTGGCCAATCTGGCGTTGGGGAGCTGGGCGACGCTCCTTTCTGGCCACTGTTATTCCGATCTGGGACCCTTTCGAATCATTGAGCGGAACCTGTTTGAGAAAATGGCGCTTCGGGAACTGACCTGGGGGTGGACGATCGAAGCGCAGATTGTCGCTTCAAGGCTAGGAGCCTCGATTGCGACCGAGCGCGTGGGGGACCGGCCACGGATTGCGGGGACCCAAAAGATCAGCGGGGTGAGCCTGAAACAAACCGTGTCTGTGGGGGCGGCGATCGCAAGGGCGGGCCTTCGGGCGGCGACTCGACCGATCTAGGGTGCCCTGTCTACTTCGCGAGACGTTTGCGTCCAAAGGCGAAGTGCGACAGCCGCTAACTCCGCCGTTCCCGGACAGATTTCGCTAGGCCCTTGAGCATGGTTGTCGTCGTCGCCCAATCCACGCAGGCATCGGTTACACTAACGCCATATTCCAGCTTGGATGGGTCATTCAGAGGCTGGCTTCCCGCTTTGAGGTGACTTTCAATCATCAACGCAACAATGTTTCGATCCCCCGCCGCGATTCGCTTGCCAAGGTCCGCAGCCACAAGAGGTTGCCGGTTGTGATCTTTCTCGCTATTTCCGTGGCTGCAATCGATCATCACGCTCGGCGGCATCTCAGCGGCGGTAAGAAGCTCCACAGTGGAGGCGACGTTTGCTTCGTCGTAATTCGGGCCTGTTGCCCCTCCGCGCAGAATCACGTGGCAGCTATCGTTGCCCCGAGTTTTCACAATCGCAGTCGTTCCGCTTTTCTTGACGGAGAGAAAATGATGGGAGCTACGGGCGGATTTGATGGCATCGACGGCGATCTTGATGTTTCCGCCGGTGCCGTTCTTGAACCCCACCGGCATCGAAAGTCCGGAAGCAAGCTCACGATGAATCTGACTTTCCGTGGTGCGAGCACCAATCGCCCCCCACGTCACCAGATCCGCGATGTATTGTGGGCTGATTGTATCGAGAAACTCTGTCCCGGTCGGAACTCCGAGATCGGCCAAGCCAAGAAGAAGTTTCCGGGCTAAATGGAGGCCGCGATTGATATCAAAACTACCGTCGAGACCCGGATCATTAATAAAACCTTTCCATCCGACGGTGGTGCGGGGCTTCTCAAAATAGACGCGCATCACGAGGAAAAGATCCTTCTCTACCGTGCTGGCGAATGTTTTGAGTTTGGCGGCATAGTCCAAGGCAGCCTCCAAATCATGAATAGAGCAGGGGCCGACAACAACGAGAAGTCGGTCGTCTTCGCCTTTCAGGATTTTTTCCGCCTGTTGGCGGGCATCCAAGACAAATTGAGCGGATTCATCGGAGAGGTGAAGCTCGTCGCTGATGATGACAGGGGCTATTAATTGATCCAGGCGTTCGATACGAACGTCGTCGGTTACGATTGACATGGGCTAAATTGGGAAGTGAACTCCGGGGCCGGATAAACGAATTCGGGAGAGGCTCAAACGAAAAGTTTGTTATTCTCCGCTTTCATCATCCCCCGTCAAAATTATTCCATGAGCAATCGCCCCTCCGAATCGTCCCCTCACATCGTCCATGATACTCCGGGATTTACCGCTGATTCTGACTTCACGGGTGGCTACGTTCACGCGCAACCGGAGCGAGAGGAGCATCTGGGGAAAGATCAGAAGAACTTTGAGCGCCGCATCCAGCGATTGGTTCACGATTGGGGCTGTAATGGCAATGAAGCGTTAATTACCGAACTGATCACCACCGCACTGAAGTTGGGTCATGATGGTGCAGATGAGGGGGAGATGAAGCTGATCAATAAGTCGCTCAAAGAGATGCGCTACGCCAATAACGTCTTCCGTCCCTATCGCCATCGTCGCAAAGTTACGGTGTTCGGATCCGCGCGGACCAAATCGAACGAGCCGGAATACAAAGCGGCTGTCGAATTCTCTCAGAAGATGGCCGAGCATGAATTTATGTCGATCACGGGTGCCGGGCCGGGAATTATGGCGGCCTCTCAGGAAGGGGCCACCGCTGCGAATAGCTTTGGTTTACGGATTCAATTGCCCTTTGAAGCAGGTGCCAATGAAACGATTGAAGGCGATCCCAAGCTGATCAATTTCAATTACTTTTTCACCCGAAAGCTGATGTTCGTCAAAGAAGCCCACGCTGCCGCCCTCTTCCCGGGGGGCTTCGGGACCATGGACGAG
This sequence comes from uncultured Verrucomicrobiales bacterium, assembly GCA_964351855.1. GTDB lineage: Bacteria > Verrucomicrobiota > Verrucomicrobiia > Verrucomicrobiales > DEV007 > JBCDHN01. Next base: position 8,559 of record CAYGQD010000123.1, on the reverse strand, counting down.
GGATTCGAGGTCATGACCCTCATTCAGACCGGCAAGGCTGTCATTTTCCCGATCGTAATGGTCGATGCACCGGGGGGCAGTTATTGGAAGACCTATCTTCAATTCATCAAAGAGCACCTTTTCCGTTTGGGATTGATCTCCGAACAGGATTTTTCGCTCTTCAAGGTCACGGATTCAGTCGATGAGGCCGTGAAACACATCACCGACTTTTACAACGTGTTTAACTCTTATCGCTATGTGAGGGAGAAGTTGGTTTTTCGATTGAACCGAGCCCTCACTCCCAACGCCGTTACGAAATTGAACGATGAGTTTGGCGATCTGCTGATTGAGGGATGTTTTGTTCTCGGGAATGCGTTGGAGGAAGAAGCAAACGAAGCGGAGATTTTCACGCTCCCTCGGTTGATCTGCACGCCGAAGCGCAGTGACTACGGCAGGCTCCGCGAATTGGTGGACGCGATCAACAATTCGGAATTGATTCGCTAAACTAAAAAATCAGCAAGACAGAACGATTTAAGGTTGCGTAAGGTGTTGTTATGAATACTGTTCATAACAACAACCCAATACCCAATGATCGAACGAATCGTTACCACCTCCGCGACCTACCATGGCCATCCCATCCTGAAGGACTCAAAAATTGCTGTTCAATCGGTGATTGATACGATTGTTGGCTGCGATTCCCTGGAAGAGGTTCTGGACACCTTCCCCGGTTTGACCAGAGACGACATTTCAGCCTGCTTAGAATATGGTCTTACCCATTAACAAGCGGACGAAAAACATAGCAGTAGGCACCACGGACCTGTGCCAGTTTTCGAGTCGCCAATTTGCGCGTGAATTCCACTTGCCACCCTCGATCTGATGTTCTACGATCCACGCCCTTTCGTTTCTGACGAAAGCTCTGTTACAACCCGATTTTTCCTGCCCGCATGAGAGCCGAAATTCATCCCGAATACAACCCAACCACGATCGTTTGCACGTGTGGGACCACCTACCACACTCGTTCAACCGTTGATGGCATGCGCATTGGTATTTGTGCTTCTTGCCATCCCTACTTCACGGGCGAACAGCGATTTGTCGATACGGCGGGACGAGTTGATAAGTTTCAAAAGCGATATGGAACGGGAAGGACTCGCCGGAAAAAACCAAAGGCGACCGACGTGTAGTCTACGATTTCTTTTTTTCTTGGAAGCGGTGCTGAGTTGGGTCCCAACTCCAGCGCCGTTTTCGGTTTTGGGGGCACCGTGGCCTATTTTGAATTTCTAAACTTACCATCGTGGACTACTCTGAACTGATCACAAAAAAGCGGGCAAGAGTCGAAGAATTGGAGCAACTCATGTCCCAACCTTCCTTCTATGACGACGCGAAGGCTGCTGGTGAGGTCATGCAGGAACACAAGCGGACGAAGCAACTCGTGGATAATTGGGAAAGTTTTGACACCGCACGGAAGCAGCTTCTGGAGAACGAAGAACTGGCCAAGAGTGACGATGAGGAGATGGCGTTGTTGGCTGCCGAGGAGGTCCCGGCCCTGCGTGAATTGGTCGAGAAGCTGGATCTGGAGATTCAGTATGCGCTCCTTCCGCGAGATCCGACTGAGGATCGTGACGCCTTGGTGGAGATTCGAGCAGGCACTGGTGGTGACGAAGCATCGCTCTTCGCCGGTGATTTGATGCGTATGTATCAACGGTATGCCGAGGAACGGGGCTGGAAGATCGAGATGTTGGAATCTAGTCCGTCAGAGGTCGGCGGTTTTAAGGAAGTCGTCTTTATGGTCTCCGGTGAAGAAGTTTTCCGTATCCTGAAATACGAAAGTGGGGTGCATCGGGTTCAACGGGTGCCTTCCACCGAAACACAAGGCCGAATCCACACATCGACGGCTACCGTTGCGGTGATGCCGGAAGCGGAGGAGGTGGATGTCGAATTGCATCCAGACGACCTTCAGATCCAGGCGACGCGTTCCAGCGGACCTGGCGGGCAACACGTGAACACGACGGATTCCGCTGTCCAGATCACCCATTTACCGACTGGAATCATGGTCAAATGCCAAGACGGTAGAAGTCAGCACAAGAACAAGGAAAAAGCGCTCGCGATTTTGCGTTCGAAGCTTTTGGAAGCCCGGCAACAGGAAGAGGCGGCCAAATACTCAGAGCACCGCCGGAATCTAATCGGAAGCGGTGGCCGTGAGGAAAAGATCCGAACCTACAACTTTCCCCAGAACCGAGTTACCGATCACCGGGTGGGCTTAACCTCTCACAACTTGGATGGGGTCATGGTCGGAAAACTGGAGGATTTTGTGGAGGCGCTGCAAAAGTCGGACATGGAAGAGCGGCTGAAAGAAGCGGGGTTGTCCTAATTGGAAGTTGATACCAAGGGTTGCTCTCAGTTAGAGAGACCCTATCGTTATCATTTTGGGATGTCAGTAGAATGACCACGATTCTTGACGCACTGCAAAAAGGGACCGGTTACCTGGAAAAACACGGAGTGGAGAATGCGCGACTGAACATGCAGCAGCTTCTCGCTCATGTCGTGAAGTGTGATCGGATGGAATTGTATGTGAATTTCGATCGCGCGTTGAGCGACCCGGAACTGGAGAAATTGAGAACGCTGATGAAAGAGCGCGGAAAAGGGCGCCCCCTTCAGCACCTGCTTGGAATAGTCGAGTTTCATGGATCGGAATTCCTTTGCGATGATCGCGCCTTAATACCGCGACCGGAGACCGAATACCTCGTGGATTTGCTGGCAAAGCGTGAATGGCCTGCGGGAGTCAGGGTCCTAGACGTTGGGACCGGATCTGGGGTCATTGGCCTATCCCTGGCGATCGCCCTGGCGAGGTCCAAGCCTCAGGTGATCCTCGGCGATGTTTCTCGCGACGCACTCACCTTGGCGAAAGAAAACGCCGATCGGCTGGCAGAAGCTCTCAACCAGGCAGAGCTGCGTTTTGTCGAGAGCGATCTGTTTTCCGCGATCGAGGGCCAGTTTGATTTGATCACGGCGAATCTTCCTTACGTTAGCGAAGCGGACATGGCGACTCTGAGCCGAGAGGTCGGCAATGATCCCCATTTAGCCCTGCAAGGTGGCCGAACAGGAACCGAGATCATGGAGACTTTTCTCGGGCAGGTGGGTCCTCATCTGGCGAATTCCGGACTTTTCGCGATGGAGTTTGGTATGGACCAGGAAGATGCCCTCGAGGCGGCGGCCAGATCCAATGGTTTCACAAAAATCGATGTTGTGAAAGATTTGGAGTCGCGGCCACGATTTCTCCTCGTTGGAAGGTAGAAACCAGTGTATACTCATTGAAATTATGGAAAAACTGATAATTAAAGGAAATGGTCCTTTGAACGGTCGTGTGACGATTAGTGGCTCGAAGAACTCCTCTCTGCCCATTCTTGCCGCCACTCTGTTGACCAAGGAGGAATGTGTTATTCGTCGGGTGCCTGATGTCAGCGATACCAACTATTTGCTGCAAATTTTACGCAGTCTAGGGGCGGAGGTGGAGCGCGCGAGTGGGACGGTAACGGTCAAGTGTGAGACCATCAAATCAGAGGCTCCCTACGACTTGGTTCGGAAAATGCGGGCTTCGGTTTGTGTGATGGGGCCGATGTTGGCTCGCCTGCATGAAGCGATCGTATCCTTGCCAGGTGGTTGTGTGATTGGAGATCGTCCGGTGGACCTTCACCTCAAGGGGTTTGAAGCCTTGGGTGCATCCGTGAAAGTCGAAGGCGGAAATGTGATCGTCAACGCCAAGGAGCTGGTCGGTAGCGAAATCAATATGCGTGGAAAGCACGGTTCAACCGTTCTGGGGACGGATAACGTGATGATGGCCGCTGTCTTAGCGAAAGGTACCACCATTCTGGAAGGAGCTGCGGCGGAGCCGGAAGTCGTTGATCTGGCGAATTTTCTCAATGAAATGGGGGCACGGATTGAGGGGGCGGGAACCCCAAGAATCGTGATTCATGGCGTGGAAGAGCTACATGGAGCCGAACATACGGTGATTCCTGACCGGATTGAAGCGGGGACGTTTCTGGTGGCGGGGGCGCTTGCTGGCGAAGAAGTAACCCTCCGCCGAGTTCGTCCGGATCATCTCACGGCGGTGACCGACGTCCTCAAGCGTTGTGGTCACACGGTGGAGGCAAAGGGAGACCAGATGCTCGTCAGGCCCGGAGCCAACCCGCAAGGTACTGACATCAAAACCGAAGCGTATCCCGGCTTTCCGACCGACATGCAGGCACAGATGTGCGCCTTGTTCTGTCTCACTCCGGGAATCAGTGTGATCACCGAGACGATCTTTCCTCAGCGATTCATGTATGTGGCGGAGCTCACTCGGATGGGTGCAAAAATCCAGATGGAAGGACCTACGGCCATTGTTCATGGCGTCGAAAAAATGAGTGGCGCACCGGTCATGGCCAGTGATTTGCGAGCTTCAGCAGCCCTGCTTTTGGCGGCCATCTGCGCCGATGGAGAAACCGAGATCAATCGGGTCTATCACATTGATCGCGGGTATGAGCACATTGATGACAAGCTCATCGACCTTGGCGCTGACATTCGACGAATAAATGCCTGAAGCGCGTTTTTTTGCTTCCCATCGTTCTCCTCTCCACGCTACCCTTACGTGTAGATGGCCTTTGAAGAGTCAGCAAGTTCCAGCACGATTGGTCGGGATCATTCGGCCAAACGGCGTTTTGGCATTGTTGAAGATTGCCGGAAGCGATTGCGTTCGGTAGGTGAAGCGATTGATCACCTGGAGCGCTTTCCACCGGATGGCGTCGAGCTACAGTCGTGGGGAGACGCGATTATCAATCTCTCCGCAACGCGGGTTCGTGTCATGATTGAATTGGACAACGCCAGTAGTGGCTTTCCCTCAGCCGGTCACGGAAGGGCTGTGATGATTCTTTTGGCCGATGTGAAGCGACTAGAGGGAACGCTGACCAACTTCATCGCCCAACATAACCTTCGTCTTCCGATCGACGAATTCTGAACTTCAGATATCGATCGCGAGAATCCCATCCGGATCCTCCCGAAGGAGCAGATCGGCGATGGATTGCTTTGCCAGAAACGTTTCGATCAGGCGATTCAGCTCATCCAGGCATTCCTGCAGTCCCTGGCAGCCAATTCCACTCACTTGGATCCCGTCTTGCTTCTCAAAAAACTTCCCGTCGACGGCTTCGATCACCTCAGACAGGGAGATCTCCGATGGCGTGCGATTCAGCTGGTAACCTCCGCCAATTCCGCGCTTGGAGCGTAAAAAACCCGCCCGCTTCAAGGCGAGAAGAATCTGTTCGAGAAACTTCACCGGGATTTGGCCCTTCCCGGCAAGTTCGTGAATTTGCATCGGGCCTTGGGGGGAGCTTCCGGCAAGAATCGCTAGCGCCCGTAAGCCATATTCTGCTTTCTTGGAAATTTTCATTCTCGACTATTTTGGTAGATAAGTCGATCGAGCGCAACTCAGGAAAGTGGTCCAAAAAATTGAAGGCGTTTCACCCTCCGCATCGCTGCAAGAATAGGGACTCCTCCAAAAAGGATCGTCATGAGGCCGACCCCGATCATCGCACCCAAGAGCCATCCTTCAGAACTGGATTCTATGTTCCCGCGGGCGCGGAATAATCCGATTTTTGCGACGCAGAGGGTACTGATGAAGCAGACAATATAGAGGAAGCTACAGATCAAGCACAGGGTTCCACCGAAACCCGAGACGATCTTGGCCGCATTGGTTTCTTCGAGGTTCGGGAAGAGCGCACCAAGTCCCACGGAAATGCCACACAGACCGGCACTGATGATGGCAACGGAGGCAGTGAACAGAAGAATGTCAGAGGGGGGAAGCTTGAGCATGACTCCGGAGATAAGCTGAAGCAGGCAGGTTAGCGTCCCGATACAAAGAAACGCCTGGACCCATTTTTGAAGGACCACTCGATCCAGCCCAATGGGGGCCAACCCCAAAACCCAGAGGCGGCTGCCTTCCAAGCTAAACTGAGGGAATACGAACCGCGTGGTCAGGGTCGAAACCGCAAGAGAACAGACGGTTAGATTGATGTAACTAATGACTGCTGACCAATAGGGATTCTCGTAATCGTATCCCATATTCCGGAGGTTGAGGACGTAGATTAAGAGAAGACCGAAAACGATCACAAACTGGACCCATTGGGACGGTTCGCGTAGGAACGTGAGAATGTCTTTGCGAATCACCGCACGAATGGGGCGACCCAGGCCCATGATCCGGTCCGCGCCTCTGACCCAGTGAAACGCGTGGCCGATCGAGCGCTCTCGCCGACGGCTGGCGGCAAAAGCGGCGAGTTCCAGATTCCGATTCCAAGCCGGATAGAACCACGTCTTCCCCAACCAGCCGAGCGTCACCACTCCCATGAGAGCCCAGCTCCAAAGCAGTCCGGAAAACCAGCCTGCTTCGTAAGAATAGGCCCGGGACCGCTGGAGAAGAGCGCGACTCATCCAGGTGCTCGGCGAAAGTGGATGGACGCTCGCTTCAGTGTGTTTCAAGATTTGATCGACTGCGACCAGCCCGGCAGAGCGTTCTGTGGCCTCCTTGGCGTCGCTGTAAGCAATGTAGCCGTAAGCGAAAATCCCCGCAGTAACAAAGGCGATCAACGTGATAGCCGCCTTCTGGGAAATCCAGCGAAGCAAGGCAAGGAACAACGCACTTCCAAAAGTGGACGCCACAATGACGAAAGCAAAGGTGAGACCGATCGCATGAGGATAGAAGGAGAGCGGTGCGTTTCGGGTCGTGCCAAAGGCGAGCAGTAGCGGGAAACTGATGAAGACGAGGCCCCAGCTGGCAAAAATGATCGCCTCGGTCGATTTCCAGAGGAAAATAACCCGATGGGAAATGGGCAGGGTGTGGAGCCAGGGGATTTCTCGTCCTTTGATCAGGCCGATGAAATTGGTGATCCCGACCGAGAAGATCAGCATGATGAAGAAGAAGAAGTAGAGCAGGAAAATGACTCGGTCACCGAGAAACCCGCCCACGCTGGGGACTCTCTGGACCATCAGTAACCCCTTAGAGAACAAAAAGTAGCCCATGATCCCGTAGCCGATCAAAAACACCGATAGCGTGATGATCATCAACTTGGATTCCTCAAACATCCGGGAGGAACGGCCCCCTGTCATTTTCGCGTGGTAACGCAACAAGAGGAGGAATTGCTTCAGGTCAGACACGGCTGTTAGTCTTGCCAGAAAAAACGGCTTTTACCAAGCCGGAATCACTTCGAAACAAAAGCCGCGAAGGTATTCGCTTTCCGCAATCGTCGCGATGATGGGATGATCCCTCCTCTGCTGAAAGGTTTCCACCAGTCTGAGGCTACGTTTGGCATCAACCGAGGCATCCCGAATTACGTCGAGAAAGTTTCCCGTGCTCACATGATGGCTACAGCAAAACGTCGCCAATAGACCACCAGGCTCCAGCATTTTGAGCGCGCGAAGATGGATTTCCTTGTAGCCTCGCAGGGCGTCATTGACGGATTTTCGGTTTCGGGTGAACGACGGTGGATCAAGGATGATCAGGTCGAATCGGGAATCCTCGGCTTCCAGTTTTTTGAGGAGGTCAAAGGCATTGGTCGCTTCAAAACGGATGGAGAGACCTTCTGCGTCCGCGTTCTGTTTCGCGATTTCGATGACCGACTCGCTCGAATCCACGGCAGTGACTTCGGTTGCTCCAGCTTTGGCACAATGAAGCGCGAAACCGCCTTGGTTGCAGAAGCAATCCAAGACTCGGAGGTCCTTCGCATGTCTTGCCACAAGTGGATAATTCGCGATTTGGTCGAGATAGAATCCGGTTTTTTGGCCTTCCCACGTATCGAGCAAAAAGCTGATCCCGTTGATTGGAATTCGGCGAACCCGGGGCTCCCCAAAGGATTGATGCTGCTCCAGACCCAGACCTTCCGCTGCCCGAATCGATGATTCGTTGCGCTCTACGATGCAGGCAGGTTCAAAGACTTGGCGAATCGCTTGGACGATCAGGTCTTTGCGCATATCCATCGCCAACGTCAGGGTCTGAAAGACGAATTGATCTTCATAGCGATCCACAATAACCCCGGGTAATCCGTCACTCTCACTCCAAACGACCCGGTAGACTTGATCGAATCCCCATTTCATCCGGGCCTCGTTGGCTCGTTCCATCCGTCGGACGAAGAAATCCAGGTCTAGTTCCTGCTTCCGCCGGGAGAAGCGGCGTGCCACGATTTGCGAATGGGGATTGTAAATCGCACTGCCCAATGAGCGGTCCCGAAAGTCTTTCAGCGATACAATGTCCCCTGGCTTCGGATCGCCGAAGACCTTTTTCACTTCCGTTCCATAGACCCATTCGTGGCCATGGTAGATTCGAGCTCTGGGTTTAACTACTAATCCGGCCATCCCCTCTGATTTGACAGCCGGAACCAAAAGTCAACTGGCGCTATGGTTCTTCGCGTTGAAAGCGGACTTTCCCGCGGACCACTTCGTTGTTTTGGGAGTCGAAGATTTGGATATTCACGACATAGTTTTCGCCCTCAAACGATTGCGTAAACACCATTCGATTGCTACCGGACGAGCCGGAAGTCTGATTCAGGGTTGCGATAAGAT
>CAYGQD010000122.1:15488-21286 GCA_964351855.1 uncultured Verrucomicrobiales bacterium | reverse complement strand
TCGAACCTCGATTTCTGAAGTCGAGCAACTCGTAATCTCCCAAAACGGTCCCAACCGGAAGATGGGGGAACTCCTGACCTGACGAAACTGGCGGACTGGGAGGCGTTGGCGGAACGGCGGGCGGTTCAGGCACCGCCGGTGGTTCAGGAATCGGGGGAACGGCAGCGGCGGGAGGTTCCGCTGGGGCATTTTCCATTTCAGCCGCTTCCACTGCGGCGAAGGCGGCCGCCGCAGGCGAAATTTGAACGGGTGCGGTCAGATCCAGATTTGGGGCCTGCGGCGCGTCGACCGGTGAATCCTTTCGTGTGCCCGGGAAAACCCGCTCCAGCCATTCGAAAAGGGTCGGGTTGTCCAACGGCTTGTAAAAGACCGCTTCTTCACGAGCCAATTGCTCATAGTGAGCGCTGAGGTTGTGTCGACTCAGAAAAATCACCAACAGATTGGGAAACTGCTCCTTGATGGACTTCCGCGCCGCTAAAGCCTGTTCCACTCCGTCAGCCGGAACATCGGCGATCAAGACATCCAGGGCATCGAGCGCCTTGGCCGTCTCTACCGCGGACTGAGCCGAGACACTGGTGAAAAGGGTGCAGTCGAAACTTTCGACGATGGCATCCGCCAAATTCGTCCGTTCTTCTCCGTTTTCGTCAAGCAGCAGGGCAATCATCTGTGAATCATCAATCAACCAATCAATCTGGAGTCTCTCGAAGAAGGCGAGGATCGCTTTCCTCCCTTTCTCGGGCAGACCCTAACTCAAGCTAGCCTCTCTAGCAATGTCATCGCTACGGAGAGCCCGTTTTGTTTCTTTCGACATGGATTATTGGGGAAAGAGACTGCTTCCCTGGTAGGGAATTCCTTCCGGAGCTTTGTTTTTGTCCCGAATCAGCTTCCGAGGGCTCGCCACGACGTCTTGAAGGACGTCCCGGTAGTAAAGCTCTACCACATAGCCATAAAATTGACGCTGCCCGAGAGCGGCTTCCTGATCTTTCGTCAGCTCGTCCAAAAGGTATTCCACTTCGATGACCTCTTCTTCGCCATCCCTCCAGTCATAGGGTTCGGTAATCAGACGCTGGGTCATTTTCGCAACCGTTTCTTCGATCCGACTCCCTCCCGGATACTCCGCCATATCGTAAAAGAAGACATAGAGATACATCTCTTCCCCTGCCAGCGGGATGTCCGAAGTGGACTCCGTGTGAATCCGAAGAATCACTTTTTGGCCAGATTCTGACTCCATCCGATGCGCCGTATTCCGCGTAATCCGCAACTCCGTGTCCCCCGTTGTGGCATCTTCCATCAAATGTCCTTTCAGCGCCATATCCGACAAATCCCAATAGGCCCCGGCCCGCTCTGAGCCCATTTGGTGAACCCGCTCCCAATACTGGCCAGCTTTTTCCGTCTGACCGATCTGGCTATACGTCGTCGCTATCTCCGCCAACAACTTGGGATGGTTCGGAAGTCTCCCGTCCGCTTGTTTCAGCGCTCCCAGCGCCCCGGTGATGTCCCCTTCCTCCCGCAGACGCAGAGCCCGATTCAACAACGCTTTGGACTCCAAATCCGTGACGCGGTGTGCGGGATGCTCGACGCGGCTGCGCTGGGCCCTCGGAGTTGGCTCGATCATTGGAACGTCGTCCGGCTCGCTCGTGACCGGAGGCAAGGTGACACTCGCCGGGGGAAGATCCACTGCTGGAGGAGTCGTCGGTAAGACTACCGGCGGAGTAGGAATACTGGTCAAAACCGGGACTGAACTCTGAACGCCCCTCGGTCGCCCGTCAAAACGTATCAACAACGCCCAGAGGATCACCACCATCTGCAAGAGCGCCACAACTCCCAAAATCCGAACCGCGATCCCGAAAGTTCGTCCCGTGCGTTCCGGAGCAATGAGGAGTTTAGCTGACATCAGCGGCGATTTTACGGGACAGGCCTCAGAGTGTCAACCAACGGCTCGCAATGCTCGTAATCGCAGTGACGGCTATTCGATTCCCTCCTCGAAAGAAACAAAAATCGCCTTTCTCAACGATGTGGTGTTTATTAGCCGTCCCTGGCCTCGGAATTATCTTCGACCTTCCTCATGAAAACCATAAACTTCGCGCTTCTGCTTTCCCTTGGGCTTGCCTCCACGCTCCTGGGGCAAAATCCTCCCCCAACCCCCGATCCCTCCAGCTCGAAGATCGAATTCCCGCCCTCCGAGAATTTCACGAAGGATTATGAGAAAATCGTCTCGACCCTTGATGGCGACAAGAGCTTCTACACGATCTGGCGCCGGAAAAAGGATCAGCAACTCCTCGCGGAATTGCCGAAAAACTTTGCCAATCAGCGTCACTACATCGCCTTGACCGTGGCGAGCGGCGATTCCTACGCCGGTCTCCAAGCCGGTGATGCCTACGTTTATTGGCGCCAATATGGCAAGCGGATCGCGTTGATCGAACCGAACCTTGAAGTCCGCTCCACGGGCGACAACGAGTCGAAAGCCAGCGTCGAGCGCCTCTTTACGGATAAAGTGCTGCTGGATGTTCCGATTCTGGCGATCGTCAAAAACGGTGGCCCTCTGATCGACCTCGATGCGCTGCTCATCGAAAACGCCGACAAATTCTTTGGCAAAAAAGCGAGTGGCCTCAAGAAAGACCTCATTTCCATCAAAACCGCGAAGGCGTTTCCGGAAAATGTCGAGATCGGCTTGGAAGTGCCGACTGCCGAAGGCCAACTGCGCACCTTTCATTACTCGATCAGCCTGATCCCGGAGAACAAAGACTACAAGCCACGCCGGGCCGATGAACGCGTCGGCTTTTTCACGACGACTTACGTCGATTTCGGCAAGTTTAAGGAAGATGAGACCGTCGTCCGCTACATCAATCGCTGGCATCTGGAAAAGGCGGACTCAAGCCTCAAACTGAGCCCGCCGAAGGAGCCGATCGTCTTTTACATCGAGCACACCACGCCGATTCGCTATCGCCGCTGGGTTCGCGAAGGCATTCTTATGTGGAATAAGGCGTTTGAGAACGTCGGGTTGATCAGCGCGATTGAAGTTCGCCAGCAAGATGCGAACACGAAGGCTCACATGGAAAAAGATCCTGAGGACGTCCGTTACAACTTTGTCCGTTGGCTCAACAACGGAATTGGCACTGCAATTGGACCGAGCCGGGTCAACCCGAACACGGGCCAAATTCTCGACGCTGACATCATTTTGACGGACGGCTGGATTCGCCACTTCTGGAGCCAGTATCATGAGGTGCTTCCAGACGTGGCCATGGAAGGCTACTCCCCCAAGACGATGGCTTGGCTACACAAAAACCCGAAGTGGGACCCGCGGATTCGCCTCGCTGCCCCTGAGGTTCGCGAAGACATTTTGGCCTTGCGCGCTTCGAGCCCGGTGCCTGCTCTCGGTGGACACGCGATCGGAAAAGTGGACGGCCAAGTTCTGGGCGATCAGGAATTTGATGGGTTGCTCCAGCAAAACGTCCAGAAAAACGGACTTTGTATGGCCGCGAATTGCAAAACGCACGGAATCGGCTTGATGCAGATGCTCATGGCCGCCAAAGCCGCCGATGCGGAGGAAGAAAAGGCCAAGGCTGAGAACGATGACGAAAAAGCCGAAAAGGATGAGGACAAAAAAGAGGAAGAGAAGAAGGACGAGCAGAAGCCCGAAGTGAATGAAGCGGGTGAGCAGCTGGTCGATGGCATTCCGGAATCGTTCATCGGACCGCTTCTGGCGGATCTCGTCGCTCATGAAGTGGGCCACACCATCGGTCTGCGCCACAACTTCAAAGCCTCCTCCATCTACACGATCGAGGAGATCAACAGCCGGAAGATTGCCGGGAAGAAAGCGTTCACAGGTTCGGTCATGGATTACACGCCGGTCAATATCAACATGGGAACGGGCGAAATTCAGGGCGATTATGGCATGATCGACGTCGGCCCCTACGACATGTGGGCGATCGAATACGGCTACACCTTCAAGGATCTGAAACCGGTTTTGGCCCGCGTGGGCGAACCGGAACTGGCTTACGCGACCGATGAAGATACCTGGGGGCCCGATCCTCTTGCTCGCCGCTACGACTTCGGCAAAGATCCGCTGACCTACGCCCAAAACCAAATGCGACTGGTGCAGAAGAATCGCGCGGTTATTCTCGATAAATTCGTCAAGGATGGCCAAAGCTGGAGCAAAGCCCGCCGCGGTTATGAGCTGACCCTGAGCGTGCAGACGCGAGCCATCAGCATGATGGCCAACTGGATTGGCGGCACCTATGTTTATCGCGACAAAAAGGGCGATCCCACCAATCGGGCCCCGATCGAAGTCGTCGATGCGAAGAAGCAGCGCGAGGCGCTCGACTTCGTCGTCAAAAACGGATTCGATGAAGCCGCCTACGGCTTGACGCCAGAGTTGCTCCGCTACATGACCGTCGACAAGTGGTGGAATGAGCCCCGTGGCCAGTCCAGCGCCATGCTGAATCCCGCGTGGCCGGTTCACGATCGCGTCCTCGGAATTCAAGCGTCTCTCCTCACCAGCTTAATGCGACCGGAAATCCTGGAACGCATCTACGACAACGAATTCCGCGTTCCCGCCAATGAAGATGCCTTCACCATCCCGGAACTGCTCACCAGTTTGCGCAGCTCCATCTGGGGAGATCTCCCTGCCGTGCTCCAAGCCAACGACGCGGCCTTCTCCGCCCGCAAACCCGCTGTTTCCAGCCTGCGACGCAATCTCCAGAAGGAATACGTGGATCGCCTGATCGACCTTGCCAGTCCGGAAAGCGGGGTAAGCGTCGGAGAACGTCCGATCCAAGATCTGGCGGCGATGCAGCTCGGCGAAATTCGCGATTCGATCGATGCGGTGAAAGAGAACGCGAAACTGGATCCTTACACCAAGGCGCATTTGCTGAAAACCAGTCAGCGAATCACCAAGGCGCTGGACGCCAATTTCATTCTCGAAGTGCGCTAACGCCCTCCGGATCCCAACGCTCCCGCAAGTACAAAGCGCGAGTAAGGAACAAAGCAAGCCTTGCGTCCGAGGTTCGGTGGATCCGATTCCCCGCCCTGAATCCATTGATTTTTTGCATCGTGTTAGGGCTTGAAATCCGAGGATTTCAAGACACTATTCCGCCGTGCCTAAAAATTTAAACTCCTTGATAATCAGGCCATCATTTGCGATTTCCCTCAGGCCTGATCCGCTCAAGGACGCGGCGCGGACACTTTTCAAGGCTGGTTCCACGGAATCGCCTTGCGAGTCTCCCGCGAAAAGTCGGCAGGACGAGGCCACAAATCGTCGCTTTGGACGGACGCTTTTGGCAATTGTCATTCTGTTCTGCCTCCTCGCCTTTGCCGTGCGCAATTTGCCGTGGCGACTGGACAACCTTGACCAGGCCAAACAAGCGCATGGTGCGGTGGAAGTGGTCAACGAGGGCCGCATTTGGTTTCATCACACCACCGAAGGCGATGTCGCGACGAAGCCCCCGCTGGTCGCTTGGATGTCTGCGGCGTTCTATGCCGTGACCGGGGGTAACTGGCCGCTCGCCTGGCGCTTGCCGTCCCTCTTTTGTGCGCTGGCCATCTCCGCGCTTCTCTTTCGCAGCACCAAATACCTCCCCACGCCGCATTGGGGATCGCGGGAGTGGCTCGCCGCTGTCGCCATCGGCTGTTTTGCCCTGAATCTGATCACCCCACGCCTCGCCCTGCTCGTCCGGACAGACATGGTCGTCAGCTTCCTGGTTTTTGCCGCAGGTTACCTGATTTGGAAGAAATCTCAGAGTGCCGAACCGTGGACGCTTCGGGAAAAGGGCTTGTTTTGTGGTGCCTTGCTCCTTTCC
>CAYGQD010000122.1:0-15478 GCA_964351855.1 uncultured Verrucomicrobiales bacterium | reverse complement strand
CTTCCGTTCAACGGCTGGAGCGGCGCATGGACCTGGCTCCTGCCGTTGGTCGCCTTTGCCGGTTGGGTCGCATCGGCCGCGATGACCAGTGACGAGTTCTACAGCCAGGTCATCCTCAAAGAATTCGTCGGGCGCGTCACGGGAGAACACCGCAGCCAGCCCATCTATTTCTACCTGCCTAATATTCTCCACAAACTCTTCCCGTGGAGCCTCTGCATTCTCGCCTTTGTCCTGATTCCGCGACTTCGACGCGCGGTGAAATGGGATGCAGCCACCATCTGGCTGGCCTGTTGGATTCTCGGATCGATCGTGGCGATGTCCCTGGTTCCCTCGAAGCGATTCGATCGCATTTTCCCGATCGTCCCGCCGATGGCCCTGTTTCTGATCAGCTTTCTGGCGAGCGCGGAGTTCACCTGGAAGCCGGCGATCACTCGGAGATTGGTCTCTTTTGCCTGCGTGGGCGGAATTCTCTTTTCGTTCGGCTACGCGGCCCTCAGCGCGTTCGTCGGTTATCGGGACAATTTGGCCGGAATGGTCGAGTTCGCCTCTGAAGTCCGCCAATCCGCCGATCTCAATGACTGGGAAATCGCGGTGCGCGGTTCCAGCACCGAGGCGATGACGCTTTATCTCGGGCTCGATCGCTTTCTCGGCTCAAAGGAAGTTGAACGACGCTGGAAGTCCGGTGAAATCGACGCGCTGGTGATCGACGACAAACGTTTGGCCCAACATCAAGAGACGCTTTCGCCATTTCGGGTTCTCTTGCGGGCCGAACCAGACCTCGACAACCCACAGGGCTACCAACTCATTGTTCACACGGCTTCGAACCGCGTCGCCGTCTTGAATCGCTAAGGTCGAGAAGCGACCACGCTCGACTCCCAATCCCGAAACAGCTGGGTCAGCCTGTCGGCGTGTTTCGTCGATTCCAGCGGGTTGGATTCCGACGGGTCATGACTGATATCGAAGACCCAGCTCTCGATCTGGTCACCTTCCTGTTTCCAAACCATCTTCAAGTCGTCATCGCGAACCGCGCTCCAGATGCGAACTCCCCGTTTCGCCCGCCAAAACAGCGTTCGCGGCATCATGGGGCGCTCGGCGCGTTCCTCGTTCAGAAGGTCGGTTCCATCGAGGTCGCTCGGAACCTCCGCTCCGGCTGCGTGGAGAAACGAAGTCGTTAGATCCATGAGCGTCCCCACGCGATCGGAAACCGACCCGGGATGAATTTGCCCCGGCCAACGCACGATACAGGGCACCCGGATCCCTCCTTCGAACAGCGTGCCCTTGAAATCGCGAAACGGCGTGTTGTATCCAGGCTTCATCGCTCCGTGATCGCTCGCGAAAACCACGATCGTGTTCTCGGAAAATCCCGACGCGTCCAGCTTCGCCAGAACCTGCCCGATGTTCGCGTCCATGTCTTCGAGCATGCGGATGTAAGTGTCCCGACTTCCGAGCGTCCAGGTCTCGGCGGGCGGCAGCGCATCCGGTTTGGGATCATCCGGGGCTTGAAACGGAAAGTGCGGGGTGCTGTAGGGCAGATAGAGGAAAAACGGTGCCTCGGAGGACTGGCGATCGAGAAATTCCAGCGCGTCATCAGTGATGAGATGGGTCATGTATCCCTCCCGCTCGACGAACTCCCGGCCATCGAGCAGAACGGGGAGATCGGAAAGCTCTACGTGGTAGAAGTAGTCGACATTCCCTCCAAGAAAGCCGCGAAATTCATCGAATCCCTGGTCCAATGGGCTGAACTTTGGCTCATAGCCGAGATGCCATTTCCCGAAAACGGCGGTCTGATATCCTGCGGCCTTCAACCCGGGAGCCAGCACCGCGTGATCGGCGGGAAGCCCTAACTCACTCTGTTCAGCCAGGGCGATCGCGTCGTCATAGCGTCCCACATTTCCGGTACCGATGGCACACTCCATTCCGCCGACCCGCTGCGGGTAACGTCCTGTGAGAATGGCCGTTCGCGATGGCGTGCATTCCGGACCATTCGCGTAGAACTGGGTAAAACGAACTCCTTGATCGGAAAGCTGATCCAAATTCGGCGTTTTGGCATCAGGAGCGCCGTAGCAACTGATGTCGCCATACCCCATGTCATCAACCAGGATGAAGACGATGTTCGGCGGGGAATCTGCCCGCGAGCAGATGACCGCAAGCAGGAACAAGAAAGGAGTGATCAGTTTCATGAAAAGTTGGACGGTATCTCTACCCAAGACACGGGGTTCACAATGGGATTTCTTCGGAAACCTGAGAGATGATCGTCTTGGCTCACAATAAGAAGCATTATTCGGTGGTGCGAATCCTTTAACCTTGCTTAGACTTCGGCCCATGTCGGCCCGCTTAGACGCTCCAGAAAGCAACGATCAAGACTCCGAGGACTTTCGCCCGGATTGGCGGTCGATGTGGGGCGTCCTGGTGGTGCAGGCGCACAATGTCTTCAATGACAAGATCAGCCAGTTCATGCTCATCAGCCTGGCGGTCACTCTGGGCACCGGAATGATGACCGATGGAGATGTTCCGCTGACCGGCGCAGCCAAGACCACCGTCGAGGAATCCGCTTCCTACCAGCGCTTGATGGTTTACGAGCTGATCATCTCTTTCTTGGTCGCTCTCCCCTTTGTCATTTTCGCCCCCTTCGCCGGTTGGATCTCGGATCGTTATTCGAAGCGGAATGTGCTGCTCTGGTGCCTCTACATTCAGGCCGCCGTCCTCATCTGGATCACGCTCTGCCTGCGAGGCGAATACCTCTGGTGGGCAACGCTGGGCTTCTTCTTTCTCGCCTTCCAATCGACCCTTCTCTCCCCGGCGAAGATGGGAATCTGTAAAGAACTGGTCGGCTCCCGCAAACTGGCTGTGGCGACGGGCTGGATGCAGATGCTGGTGGTGATCTCGATCATCATTGGAACCGTGATCGGCGGAATCTGGTTCGCCAACATGAAGCAAACCAAAAGCGAGTGGGACGCCGCCGCGACGATCATTTTCTGGCTGCTGATCTTCTCGTTTGCCCAAATCGGCATCATGCAGTTTGTCCGCAAGACGCCGGTCCAATCGCGCGATCCTTTCAAGCTCAGCATGGCGTTCGAACACTTTCGCCACCTTGAAGATTTGTTCTCTCACCGGGAGCTCCGACTGGCAGGAATCGCAGTCAGCTATTTCTGGTTCGCCGGTGGAGCCATTGCCCTGATCTTGATCGATGTGGGTAAAGAGTGGCAATTCCTGGGACGCGGTGATGCGGGAGCGATCTTTGCCAAATTGAACGGGGTGGTTGGTGTCGGTATTGTGTTAGGAAGTCTCATTGTTGCGGTGATCTCAAGGCGAGGGGTTGAACTCGGATTGGTCCCGGTCGGCGCACTCGGCCTCTCGATCGCTTGTGTCGTCACCGCTCTGAACACGAATCCTTCTATCTATTACACTTCGGTCTGTGCGCTGGGAGTTTTCGGAGGGATTTTCCTGGTTCCTCTCAATGCGTTTATTCAAGATACCGCTCCGCCAGAGAAACGGGGACGCATCACTTCTGCAGTCAATGTACTGAACTCAATCGGCGGAATGTTAGCAATTGGTTTCGTCTACCTGTTGCGGAAAACAGGACTGGATTCCCCCTGGCACTTTGGCGTGCTGAGTATCTTGACCGTGATCGCGGGGATTTATGTAATGCGACTGTTGCCCCAGCATTTTATGCGGATCGTGGTATTGGCGTTGGTAAAGATGATCTATCGAATTACGCCGTTGAACGCAGATCGCATCCCCAAAGAGGGTGGAGTCCTCATGATCTGCAACCATGTGAGTTATATTGATGCGTTCATGATTAGTGCGGCCAGTCCTCGCCCGGTCCGTTTCGTGATCGAAGGTCAATTCCTCAAGTTCCGCGCCTTTGCTTGGTTCCTGCGGATGTTCAACGTGATCCCCATTTCATCGACGCGCGCCAAAGATGCGATCCGGACCACCGCAAACGCCGTCATAGAAGGCTCTGTGGTTTGCATCTTTCCTGAAGGAATGTTGACCCGTACCGGAATGCTGAACCCCTTGAAAAAAGGGTTCGAACTGATCACGCGACAAGCGGAAGCCCCGATTCTTCCTGTCTATATGGATGCACTCTGGGGTTCTATCTTCTCGTTTGAACGATTCCGCTATTTCTACAAACTCCCCAAGCGACTGCGCTATCCGGTGACGGTCAATTTTGGTCATCTGATCCCACAAGATGAAATCGAAGGATCCCATGTCCGTGAAGTGATTCAGGATTTGGCCGCCGAGGCGTTTCCGGCGCGGCGCGAATTTGAGATGAGCCTCGGAGAAGCCGTGATTGGTGGGTTGACGCGTCGGAAGCGCGACCGCGTCTTGATCGAAATCGGGAAGCATCGTCGGGAGCTGAGTCGCGGAGTGGTGTTAGGAACCGCAGCTACCCTCGCGCATCGTTTGACGCACCGGCTGCCGGAAGAGCAGCGCCGGATTGGGATTTTGCTCCCCGCCGGAGCGCTAACCGGCTTGATCAACGTCGCCTTGGTCTTGGCAAAGCGGGTCCCCGTGAATTTGCCGCTCCATCTGCTGGGCGATCCCGAGCGCCGAAAGCAGCTCTTGGCCGAGCACGGCATCGAAACCGTGATCAGCTCTCACGTCCTCTTTCGCGACAAGCAGCTACCCGACGGCTTCTTGGACATGGCCTCAGAGATCAGCCAGGTCGATGCCTTCGCCAAACTCAAGAATCGGATTCTCGCAGGAATCGCGCCCCGCTCAATCATGGTGCGGAGGTGCAATGTTAGGCACCAGAACCTGGATGAAGAAGCGGTTGCTTATATCTCTGACGACCATGAATTCGTGGGGCTCAGCCATCGCAATGCCCTGGCTTCCGTCTTGCAGATTGACAGCTCCTTCGTGTTTCTTCCCGGAGAACAGATTTATCTCGAGACACCGTTCAACAGCGCTGCGGCCATGTTTCTCGGACTCTGGTTTCCGCTGATTCGGGATGGGCGAGCCGTCTTTCGAGGCCTGGGATCGCTCACCACTCCCAGCCTCTCGATTTTACTCGAAGCGCAGCCGCAACTCGTCCTGCTCGACCCGCGACTCAGCCAAGGAATGATCACTGATCAAGAACACGAAATCAGTGAAAGCATTCGCGTCATCTTTGCACCGTTCCCCAACGCGCTTACCAGCGAACAGATTGTCCGTCTCGAAGCCTCCGGAGCACAGTTCTGCGAAATCTTCGCCCCGAACGATCTCGGAACGATCGTCAGTCTCAACACGATGGACCCCGATACGACAGTTCCGTCTCATCTCCCCCAAACCGGCAACCGTAAAGGAACGGTCGGTCGCCTCATGCCGGGAGTCACCGCAAGAATCGCCGAAGTCAACGGCAGCAGGCCACCGAAAATGAAATCGCTGTGGGAAGAGGGCGCTGTCTTGGTGAAAGGTGCCTCGCTTCATCATGACCGCAAAACGGACGAGGGAAACAAATGGATCGTAACAGGTTATCGAGGGAGCTTCGACCGAGATGGCTTTCTGACCCTGACCGGCCCCACCGATCCCTCAGGATCGTAGGGTTGCCGAAAGTCGGAAATCATCGCATTTCCCGGTGAATTTGGCCCGCAACATGCTTATCTGAGCGGCTATGCCACTAAATTTCGGATTTGTGTCCACGCGCTTTGCCGGGACGGATGGGGTGTCGTTAGAATCTTCCAAGTGGGCCAGCATCATGTGGGAGGGAGATCGCCATGTCACCCATTGGTATTCGGGCCTGAGCGATCGCCAGCCGGAGATTTCCATGTGCGTCCCCGAAGCCCACTTTCGGCATTCGGAAAACGTCTGGATCAACGAGCGCATCTGGTCGCGCCAAACCCGCGAGCCCATCGTTTCGAAGCGGATCCGCGCGCTGGCAGACTATCTCAAGGGCACGCTCTATGAGTTTTGCGATCGATTCGCCATCAACGTGATCGTTGCGGAAAACGCGCTCACCATTCCCATGCACATTCCGCTGGGGGTAGCTCTAACGGAGTTTCTGGCCGAGACGGGAATCCCCTGTATCGCCCACCACCATGATTTTTACTGGGAGCGGACGCGATTCAGCATCTCCGCAGTGAACGACTACCTGGACATGGCCTTCCCTCCCCGGTTGCCCCAGATCTCCCACACCGTCATCAATGCCTCCGCCCAGCAGCAGCTTTCTCTTCGCAAAGGCGTCGGCTCGATCCTCATGCCGAATGTCTTCGACTTCGAGAAACCAGCTCCGAAGGTTGATCGCTACACCAAGGATTTGCGAGCCGAACTCGGCCTAACCGATGACGACATCTTTATTCTGCAACCGACCCGGATCGTTCCACGCAAAGGGATCGAGCATGCTATCAAGCTCATTAGCCGCCTAGACAATCCCCGTTGCAAACTCGTCATTTCTCACGATGCCGGCGATGAGGGGTACGAATACCAGCACATGATGGAGGACCTGGCCGCCGAAGAAGGCGTTACCCTCGTGATGGCCGGAGACCGCGTATCAGAGATCCGCCAAAAAGACGGGAAAGGCAGGAAGATGTTCACGCTTTGGGATCTCTACCCTCACTGCGATCTCGTCACCTACCCCAGCACCTATGAGGGATTCGGGAACGCGCTGCTGGAAGCGATTTATTTCAAGAAGCCGGTTCTCGTCAATCGCTACAGCATTTTCATCGAGGACATCGAACCCAAAGGATTCCGCTTTCCGATGATCGACGGCTTCATTACCCGAAGCGTCCTCCACGAAGTGACCCGTCTTCTCAACGATGAAACCTATCGCGACAACGTCGCGGAGCACAATTACACGGTTGCCGCCCGCTACTACAGTCACAGCGTCATCCTCCGCAGCCTGCGAACCATCGTCAACAACCTGACGGGTTGGTCTCCGGAACACGACCAACCGGAATTGATCGAAGGAACGGCGTTGTAGGCGAGCTGAATCGCGGGGCTGAGAAACCCGGTCCATTCGAAAAGCACCACGCAGAGCCGCTCTTAATCTTGATCTTAATCTTGATCCTCGCAAGCCCCGAATAGCCCATTCAAAAAGCATCACACAAGCCGCAGAACGGAGACTTCGAAAATCCTCTGCGTCTCTGCGTGCGACCTCCTCATCAGCCCCGGCATTCGCAAGCGGACGCTCGCGCCACGTTTGATGTTTGATGCACGGCGACTCCGAGAAACTCTGCATCTCCGCGCTTCTGCCATGCGGCTTTCCACGAGGAACCGAACGGCAACGCCCGACCGACTTCTACCCCTTGGCTTCCAATTGCTGGATCCGTTCTTCCAACTGACTGATCTGCTTCACCAGCGTCGGGATCTTCTTCTGAAACATTTGCTGCCGCCGGGAATCTTTCAGAGGCTTCGCCGGATAGCCAAAGTAGGTGCCACCCGGCTGATCGATATTGGCAATGACCCCGCACCGACCACCCAACGTTGTCTTGTCAGCGATGGTGAGGTGGCCGGCGATCCCTGATTGAGCAGCCACGACGACGTAGTCACCGATTCGGCTACTTCCGCTGATGCCTACTTGAGCAACGATCAGACAGTGCTTCCCGATTCGGACGTTGTGACCAATCTGAACCTGATTGTCGATCTTGGTTCCCTCACCAATGATCGTCGAGCCAAAACGAGCCCGATCGATGGTCGTATTCGCACCCACCTCCACATCGTTGTGGATCTGGACATTGCCCGCTTGAAGAATCTTTTTGTGACGTCCTTCTTCGAATTCATAGCCATATCCATCCGCGCCAATCACCGCTCCGCTGTGCAAGACCACCCGATCCCCCAATTCACTGCCTTCATAGAGCACCACCTGTTGATAGAGGCGACACTCCTTCCCGATCACGGAATTGCGGCCGACCGTGGAATTCGCACCAACTAGGGTTCCTTCCCCGATGTTGCAGCCGGATTCGATCACCGCACCGGGCCCGACTTGGATATTGGTAGGATCGAGCGCAACATCTTCGCTGATCCAAGCTGTCGGATGAATCCCTGGCTCGAAAGGCGCATCCGTCACCCCGAATTTCCTCACGACTACATCAAAAGCCATGATCGGGTTCTCGACGCCAATCAGCGTGACATCCGGGAGACAGACTTCACAAGCTAACGGAACCAGAACGGCCCCCGCTTGGGTTTCCTTCAGCGTTTCTACATACTTCGGGTTCCCAAAAAAACTAAGCGAATCTCCGTCCGCGGCTTCCAACGAGCCAAAGCTTGTCAGAATACGATCCTCAGGACCCGCAAGAATGGTTCCACCCACCAGCGCTGCCAAGTCTTGAACCGAAATCTTCATGCGGGCGTGGTGACCAAGAAAAAGGCGGTGGGAAACCCCACCGCCCCAAAAAAACATTCGTTGCAAATTACCCGACTACTCGGACTCAGCAGGAGGCGTCCATCCCGCTGGAGCGTTCTTGTTCAACTCAGCAATCACCTCGTCCGTGAAGTCGGGGACTCCTTCAGAAGCGCGGCTGTAAGCCACCGTCGGAACTCCGTTGATTCCAAAGGTCCGGTTCAATACCACATCCAAGCCCTTGGACTCAGCGACTTTGCCGATCACGTCATAGATTTCCTTCGTCAGACTCCGTTGGATCTCGTTGGCGGAATCAGCCAGTTCCTTATTGAGCCGCGTTTCCAACTCAAGGATCTCCCGCTGAGCACTGGTGATTTGCCCCTGGCGCTCCATCGCAGCGTCCATGGTCGACTTCTTTTTATCTTCGCTCAGGGTCGGATCCGAAAGTTGCTTTTGAGCGTCTTGTTGAGCTTGAATCAGCTCCTTCAGTTTCGCCTTCCGCTCTTCGACTTTGTTGCGCTCCTCGGTCCGCTTGTCTTCGAACTGCTTGCGTTCAGAGTCGGTCCGGTAGAATTGCCGCTGCATCCGAGCGAAATCGATTAAGCCAAGCTTGACGTCTTGAGCTTGAGCGGGTTGGAACTGTCCGGCACCTAGGAGAGAGGCTGTGATGAGTGTTAGGGTAAGAAACTGGCGCTTCATGTTTATGTAGTCGTTAGGGTTGAAAGATAAAAGCGTCGCCACCGTAGAAACCGATCCCAAAAGATCAAGCTACAAAGTGACAACGCTTTGAGATTTTTGAGCGGCCCTAGCCGAAACCTAGAACTGGTATCCGATGTTGAACTGGAATCGACCGCTATTGTCGTTGAACTCGTCGGCATTGACCGGAATACCGTAGTCAAGGCGGAGAGGTCCAACCGGAAGGAAGAGACGGATACCAACACCAAAGTTGGAATTAACGTCTCCGTCCAAACTGAAGTCATCTTCGCTGACAACACCGACGTCATAGAATAGCGCACCCCGTAACTGACGGATCACCGGGACGGTTAATTCAGCCGAAGCCCATCCAGAGGTCTGACCACCGATCGGTTCCCCCGTCTCATCTTTAGGACCAACGTCGCGGAAGTCGAAACCACGCAAGTTGTTGGCACCACCGAGAAACTGGCGCTCGAAAATCGGAACATCATCTCCAGAGACCGAGTGGAAGTGGCCTTGGAAGCTCAAGATGGTGTCAAACGGAAGGTTTACGAACTGGACAGCGCCGAGATCGAAGTGCGTTGCCTCGACATCGCCACCGAGTCCGGAGTAAGCGGCTCCGACATTAACGCGGTGACCGGCACGAGGAAGGAAAATGTCATCCCGGGTATCGTGAATGTAGTCCAATCCAATGATGCTCTGGAGAAACTCGCCGTCTTCCGCCAGGATAACCGGAGAAGCGTCCGAATCGACATCAATTTCAACGCTCTGAAGTTTGTATTCCGCCTGGATGTGGCTGTGCTCACCGATCCGCTTCCGAAGGTTAATTGCTCCACCGTAGTTGGTCTGATCGAAGTCATCACTGAGGAAGGTCAGTTCGCGGAAGAACACCTCACCACCGAGAGCAAGCGGGCGATCCAGGAACCATGGCTCCGTCAAGCTGACGATGAAGTCTTTCCGTTCCGTTCCCACGCGGGCCGCAGCGCGGAAACGCTGTCCCGCACCAGTTAGACCCGGCCAGTTACCAATGTCGAAGTTCGTTTGGGTCACCTCGACGAATCCGACGAAGTTATCAATCGAGCTGAAGCCGGCTCCGAAGTTGAACGTTCCGGTCGGACGCTCCGTCACGTTGATGTTCAAATCCTTGTATTCGGGACGATCCGTGTCCGTTGGAAGGAAATCGACGGTCCCAAAGTAACCGGTGTTCTCCAAACGACGCTTACTAGCGGCAATCCTTGGAGCGCTGTAAACCTCACCGGGCTGGATGGCCAATTCGTTCCGGAGAACCTTATCCTTGGTCTTGTCGTTGCCCTGAATGTTGACTTTTCCGATGTAATACTTGTCTCCTTCGAAAATGTCGTAGGTGACATCGACGCCTGTTCCACCCGAGCTATCGAGCTGCGGCGTGACGCGAACTTCCGCATATCCCCGCGAACCGTAGTAATCCCGCAAGGCGTTGATGTCAGCCTCGATGGTCTTGGCAGAAAAGGTCTGATTGGGCGCGGTGGTCAGGAAAGGTGTCAAATCGCCCACATTGAAGGCACGAGCGCCAGTCACCCGAACGTCCGTCACCGCGTAAACATCGCCCTCATCGAGCGTCACCACCAAATCAACGCGCTTGTCATCAACCCGAACTCGACGGGTATCGACAACCACCGCGTTGAGGTAACCCGCATCGCGGTAATGTTTCTCAATCGCTTCCAAATCGTCGTCCAGTTGATCACTGTTGATCTTGCCGGAATTGGTGATGCCGGAAAGCAAGGAAGTTTCTTTCGACTTCATCAGATCCCGCAATTCGCGGGAGGTGTAGGCCGTATTGCCAACGAACTCAATGTCGCGAAGCAGGCTCTTTCCACCCTCGTCAATCTTGTAGACCACATCGGAGAAGCCATCGCGCCCGCTGGAGACGATATCGTAGGCGACATCAATTTCCGAAAACCCAGATTCCTGGTAAACCTTCAAGATCTCTCGCTGCCCGGCCTGAATCTGACTCTCATTGACGTTTTCACCAATCGCGAGATCCACCTTCGACTTCAACCGCGCATCCGTGAACTCCGTATTCCCTTGGAAACCGACCTTCCCGAGAACAGACCGGGTTTGCACCACCACGATAACGCGAACTCCATCTGCGCCGACTGGCTCGGTCAACACTCGAATGTTTTCATAGTTGCCACTGGAGAACAGATTCTTGATGTCGTCTTCAACGACCGCTTGAGAGAAAGGCTGCCCCACTTTCAGAGCCATGCTTGAAAGAACCCGGTCGGCACTGACACTCGCATCTCCGATGTATTGGACATCGATGTCCTTGACCGTCTTCGGAGCATCGCCCTGGGCCGTCACGGAAGAGATCGAAAAGAGCGATAGAGTGAGAAGCGCCGCAAACAATCGTGCAGTCACTGTGTTGAACAGTCGGTTCATAAGGTATGGAGATGAGGTAGGTGTTGAGGAGTCCGAGGGAGGAGGAGGTGCGAGCACTTCTCGGAAATAAGTGACGGTTGGTCAAGGCTATTTTCGGATAAGCGGGGAAAATTCACGGCTACTGATTATTCAACCATTGTGAATCTCCCGCTCAGCAGGCAGACGAAAGATAGGCAGGACCCATTGTAAAACGAAAAATAGGGACATTTCTGAGACTGTCGTGACAATCACTTTGCTTTTTTAGAATCCTAAGAAATGCTAACAAAGCAACCACAATCGTGCCCCATCCCCTTCCAACCCGGTGAGTGACCAGTTTTACACCGAGACTTCTCAGGCTCCCAAGACCCAGTTCGACTTGTCGTTGCGCCCCACCGTCTTTCGGGACTTCCGGGGCCAGGAGAAGGTTACGGAGCGCTTGATGCTCATGGTAGAGGCGGCCAAACAGCGCGGAGATGTGATGGCGCACGTCCTTTTGAGCGGGCCTCCGGGCCTCGGGAAAACGACCCTGGCTCACATTCTGGCGAATGCCGCGGAAACCAACATTCACAATACCAGCGGCCCTCAGATTGAAAAGGCGGGCGACCTGGCCGGGATTCTGACGAAGCTGGAAGAAGGCGACGTGCTGTTCATCGACGAAATCCACCGGCTCCACCCCAGCATCGAGGAATACCTCTACCCGGCGATGGAGGACTTTAAGCTGGACATCATCATCGATCAGGGACCGAACGCGCGAACCATTCAGCTCAATCTGCCCCGGTTCACCTTGGTCGGGGCCACAACCCGCTCCGGCATGCTGACCGCACCTCTGCGAAGCCGCTTTGGTACGATCAACCGGCTCGATTACTACCACGTCGATACCCTGCAGCACATCGTCGATCGCTCGGCCCGCTTGTTGAACATCGAGGTGGAGCCCGATGGCGCGAGAGAGATCGCGGCTCGAAGTCGCGGCACGCCCAGAATCGCCAACAACCTGCTGCGATGGGTCCGCGACTACGCTCAAGTGCGCGCCGACAACATCATCACTCAAGACGTCGCTGATCAAGCTCTGGCCATGTTAGAGATTGATGCGGAGGGTTTGGATGAAATGGACATGCGGTTATTGGAGGCCATTCTTTTCAAGTTCGAGGGTGGGCCCGTGGGGGTTGGCTCGCTGGCGGTGGCAGTGGGTGAGGACGAATCGACCATCGAGGAAGTTTATGAGCCCTATCTGATCATGCAGGGCTATCTCAAGCGCACCCCGCGTGGCCGAGTCGCCATGGCCAAGGCCTACACGAAACTCAACGCCACTCCCCCGGCACCGATCCAGACCGAACTTCTCTAATGGGCACACTCCAGTCGATCGAAGACTTTTTGAGCGCGGTAGGATCGCCGGAATACGGCTTTCTCTTTCTCGAACCAATTCTGATTTATGGAGTGGGTCTGGGTTTGCTCACATTTCTCTTCGCGTTGTTGGTGAAGGAACAAAAAACACAGATGTTCGGGCTCCTCGTCATTGCGGTTTCTGCGATGATGATCGGCCCCTATCTGAATCGTCGGTCGGCGGCGCAGGAGCGGATCGTGCAGGTCTACCAAATCGACCAGCCGGCGCGCGCGACCGGTTTCATAGAGAAGACCGACGAGCGGCACCAACTGAAATGGCTTTACTATCTGACCGCGATTACGGCAGTGCTCACCCTTTTGATTGGCGCGAGCAAGAATAAGACAGCGATTGGCTTTGTCATCGCGACCGTGGTTCTCAGTGGAAGCACCGTCTTGGTCAGCAGTCAGGCCCACTATCACGAGGCGATGCTCTACTACCCGAACTTGCAATCCGGACCCTCGACCGCCGCGCCGCGCGGCCCCATGGATTACTCCGGGACCGAGCTGCGCTGAGAGCCCGTTACGCGCGGCGAAACAGGGGCTTCCGATTCGTCTTCTCTTTGTTCTTGGCGAAGAACAACTTCTTCTTGGGAGCGTCCACTTGGGTCGGCTTGACGGGTTTCTTGGAATCGGTTGAAGCGACTCGCACGGGCGTCACGTCCGCAACAGCGGCTTCAGAAACGGTCTTGTGAAACTTCTTGCTCCAGCCACGAAACGCGCTCTTGGCCCGTCCCCAGCGGCTCAACCCGCCGAGCAATTCCGTTTTCGAGGTCTGATCTTCATCAACGTAGGCCAGGAAACGTTCCTTGGTCATGGAATCGACGATCTCTGCCTGAATCATGACCGAACCCGCTCCGGGGCTCTTTCCGGTGATCACTCTCATCGCGGTGGATGCAGTGGAAGCATAAGGCGCGTAGGTCGCGGCAAAGACGAGCGGACGATTCGGCTCCATTTCGACCACGGCAGCCCGCACGGTGAGGCTTCCACGTTGCGGACGACTCACCACTTCCATCGTCGAACCGAAGGCCGCCTTCAGTGACTCCTCAAAGGACTCGGCCAACATCTCTGCCTCAGCCTCGTTCGCGAGCTTCCGCTGGTTGATGTCTTTTCCGTCCGCGCTTTTCTCCGCGATCGTTCCCTGCATCGCCACGTCTTCGACGTAGACTTTGTCGTAGTTGTCCATTTTGCTCAGATTTCCCCGATAAATCAGGGCTCCGCTGAGCTTGGACTGCTTCTCTAATCCACTGTAGGAAGAGAGAAATTTGGTTTCGGTGGGAGGTTCGACAGTGACGCAACTGGCGAGAATTCCGGCGAAAGGGACAAGAATGAACAAGGTTTGTAGCTTCATGGCCCGGAAAGAAACCATATTTACCATAAATTGATAGTAAATTATTTCAATCCATTATGAATTCTGAGACGCATCCCCCCTCGGATCGTCAGCAAGAGTTCCTACTCCGGATTTTTAAGCCGGTAGCCGACCCCTCGAAGCGTCTCGATCAACGCGGGTTCGAAACCATCGTCGATTTTGCGTCGCAATCTCGCGATGTACGAATCGACGATATTCGTCCCCGGATCGAATTGGTATTCCCAAACCTGCTCCAGAATTTGGGTGCGGGTCATGACGCGCCCCACAGAACGCATCAAATAAACCAGAAGGGCAAATTCCTTTTGAGCCAGTTCGATCGACGTTCCACCGCGCATGACTTCGTGGGACATCAGGTTCACTTGAAGATCTGCCACCGTGAGGACACTGAGCCCTTGGCCGGCTGATCGCCGCCAGACGGAGCGAAGTCTCGCGACCAGCTCGTCCATGTAGAACGGCTTGGTGATGTAGTCATCCGCCCCCAGGTCCAAACCTTCAACTCTCTCCCCTTTCCCGTCGCGCGCGGTGACCAGAATGACCGGCACCGTATTCTGAGCTTCGCGCAGTTGGCGAAGGATGCTGAGCCCATCCCTTCCCGGAAGCATGACGTCGAGAACGATGGCGTCGTAGGCCCGATCTGTCGCAAAATCGAGCCCGTCCAAGCCGTTGTTCGCGACATCAACGATGAAACCCTGCTCCTTCAGCCCGTTCTCAATAAATGAGCTGATTTGGATTTCATCTTCCACGACCAATACTTTCACACCAGGAAGTTAGGCCGAGGAGGGCGCTTACGTCGAGAAGGAATGGGACTCAGCTGAACCATAACATAGGAGAGTTCAAAAAATGGGAGTTGAAACCAGCACGTCGATTTAGGACGGGAGGTTGTTCTGAAGGATGGTGGTGCGATTGGGGCCTTCCACCCGGTAGTGACCATCGTTGCTCAGGAAAATTTTCGTATCCGGCGAGGTCCCAACGACTTCCTGGGCTCCATCCTGAATTTTCGGGAAATTGGTGAGCACCACGATATCGCTCTCCGTTTCGTAGCGGGCGTGACGAGCTGTGGCGGTGACCGGCTTTCCGCGATCGTTCTCGGTATGGATCACGACGTAACCTTTGGCGACCGCCACCTTGATGTTGCTGGGTGAGGATAGGGTCGCGGCTCGCTGGCCTCGGTTCATTTCGACCTCCAGCACGTCGCAGGTCAGAGTCATACTCGCGTTCTCCAGGCGGACGGAATCTTCGAAGGTGACGAAGTTTGAGCCACTATCGAAACTCGTGTTTTCCGCCGAAATGCTGGTCCGGGCGCTGCCGGTGCGGGGAGCGAAGGTTTCCGCGAGCGAAGCAATGAGCAGAGCCTGCAGGGTGAGCAGCGCCGCGATCGGGAT
>CAYGQD010000121.1:0-21420 GCA_964351855.1 uncultured Verrucomicrobiales bacterium | reverse complement strand
GCCAAGCGCCCAATACCTCGCAAAACCCGGACGAAGCCATCGCCCTCGGCGCGACGATCCAGGCCGGCATCCTCAGTGGGGCCTTGCAGAACATGGTCTTGCTCGATGTGACGCCGCTTTCGCTCGGGATCGAGACCTTCGGCGGGCTCATGAACATCATCATCGGGCGGAACACCACCATTCCGGCCAAAGCGGGCGAACTCTTTACCAACGCCGTCGCCAATCAGGAATCGATGCTGATTCGGGTGCTTCAAGGCGAGCGAGAAATGGCCAAGGACAACTGGGAACTCGGCCAGTTCCAGATCAAGTTTGAGTCGGGGCCGAAAGGCAGCGCCAGAGTCGGCGTTCAATTCGCGATCGACGAAAACGGCATTCTGACGATCCTCGCTCGCGATACCCAAACGAACACCGACCGCGTTCTCGAAATTCAGAGCGCCGCCGTCGATGTCGAAGATGAGGAGGTCGAAAAGATGATCAGCGAATCGGTCGACTTCGCCTTCGATGACATGAACGAGCGAATCTGGACGGAAGCTAAGCTCAAGAGTGAGGAATTGCTCCCCGCCGTGGAGATGGCCCTGGCAAAGATCGGCGAAGAGCTGACGGAAGAAGAAAAAGCCGCCGTCCAAAACGCCGCCACCGAAGTGAAAGCCGCCTTGGAAGCCGAACCGCACGACGTCAATCGCCTAAAAGCCGCCAACCAAACGCTCGACGAGACGACCGAGCACCTCGCCGCCCTGCTCGTCGAAGCCGCCATGGCCAAAGCGCTCGAAGCGCAGCTAGAGCAGTGAGCGCGTAGCCCCCTTACATGTGTGAGCGTGTGTGTAGGACAGATTTGCAATCTGTCTTCGTCGGTAGGACAGATTTGCAATCTGTCTTCGTTGCCTTCGCCCCCAATCCATGTAGTCCGCGCTACCTTCGCGCTGGACCGATGAAGACAGATTGCAAATCTGTCCTACAAAACAAAACAAAACAAAACCTCACCCCGGCCCCAAGCCGAACCCGTCCAACCGAACCGTGCGAAACCAACATGGATGGACAGGATAATCAGGATGGCGAAGCTCATTGAAGCATCAGCTTTCGTTCGATGTTAAAATCTTGGCAGCGCGAGTGCGTTCGAGGTAAGAACCAAGGTCGAGTGCGGTATAGATAACGGAAGCCGTGAGACCGATTCCTGCGATGAGTATCAGAGCCGTAACCAATCTCTTTCCTCTAACCATTTCATTGAGTATTTTGCCGAGCGCCCGGGCTCTGCGGCGGGGGGTGTCCGAGCCCTTGATTATTGATTAGAAATACTAGCAGAAGCCAACTGCGGCTGGGTGACCTCAACGAGTTGAAGTCCCACCGCAAACCGTTCCATTTTTCGAATGCACCCCTAGTAAGGCAACTCCTTCATCGAAAAATCGGACACGATCTTTTTAATTTCTTGATTGGTATTGGTAATAATGAAGGTGTTTGTTCTATTATCTATGATAAATCTACAGCCAGAGGGGAAATCGTATCCCATCGCTTGTAAGGCCTCTTGATGAGGGGGGATGTAATACTTTTCTTTGTATTTCTTTGCCTTGTCAATCGCGATACGTGTTTGTTGAGCGAAATGCTTTTCGTATTCTTCATGGAGTTCGGGGAATTCTCTATCCTCCACCTTGGGAAGTTGCAATCGAATGGTTTTAAGGTCCGTTTGAACGTTCAACGTTGAATCGGAACATCCACCGATCAGGAGCGTTAATACTATGAGAAGCGATATGGAGTAGTTCTTCATTTTTCTCTTTTCGGTCAGTTAAACATAGAGGAAAAGAGCGGCGTTTGTGCCGCTTTTTTAAGCGATTTGCGATGCTGTTTATCTTGTTTTTTAAGAATTCGTACAGCTAGGTTGTCGAAATATCAATATTGCAGCGGCGCTTTGAAGGGTTGGAGCAGCGCTTCCGTTTCCGGGAAGGCGGGTTTGAACGGTTGAGGTGAGGGTGCAGGGAATGGGAAGGCGACTGGAAACCGTTGAGGTCGCCTTGCTATTCTTTGCAGGGCCGCTTCAAGGAGCTGAACTTGAATTACAAGTTTGTTCATAGCTACTAAAACTATTAAAACTTGCTATACAAGTTTTGGCCGGGTGACCTCAACAAATTGAAGTGCCACCGCAAAACGCTGCAACCCGACTTCAAAAAAAGTGTCTTTGCTAGCCTGCCTTATTCATGAGCCCCGGCGCGATTGGCACGAGATGGCATCCATAACGGCGTCAAACTTGATGTTGCGCACTCACCGTGTCTCGGGACACGCCTCGTTCGAAACATCGGCGTTTTCCTGGTTCTGAATGCCATTTCGCACCAATCGGTAGTCGGCTTCGTGAATAAGGCAGGCTAGAAGTTGACAAAGTTAAACAGTTAATTATTCTTAACTTCATCATGAGAGATCCGGACTTTTTCTTGGAGAACCCGTTCCAAAAGACACGCGTGAGCGAGGATCGGCTGAAGGCGTATTCGTTTGAGCACATTGAGTTGCTGGCGGCGGATGATCGATTTGCGGGGCTGGCGACGGATACGCTGGCCGTGCACGAGGGCTACTTCGGGGCGACGAACGCGGAGGACATCAAGGCGACGATTCGGATCAGTTTGACCCGGGCGATGAACTACGAGTTCGCCTGGTTTAAGGATCAAGTCAGCCATTACGAGGCGGCGGTGAAGTTGAAATGGGATCGGGAATCCCCGGAATATCTAAAGTTTTACCCGAGAGGGATTACCGAGTATCGCGCGGCGAATTTGCAGAATATTCGCGAGAAAATGACGCGTTATGAAGCGGCGATTCGCGAATATGAGGATCTGCTGCCCGCTGAGATGGTGGAGGCGTTTCTGGCCCCGAAGACGGAGGATGCGCCGGGTGGTGCAATTCCCCGTTTCCGCGCGGTGCGCGCCGAGCAACAGAAGGCGAAGGCAGAGACGACGGCCAGCAAACGGGAGGCGAAGAACAGTCGCGAGTCCCTGGAGAATCAGCTGTGGAAGAACCTGCTAAGCGTGGGCCTGGAAATGGTGGAAGCCTCCGAGGTCGAACGCCGCGAAGCGCGTCGGCTTTTCCCGGTGCATCGGCTGGAAACTTCCGGGAGTAGCAGTCGCGGAGAGGACCGCACGACGGTTCCGGCTAGCGATGCCGAGGGAGCGCCGAATGAGGATGGCGTGGTGAACGATGATGAGGTGGGGATGCTGAACGGTTAATGGCGGGCGGCTGAAGGAAGGAGTCGTAGTAGGACAGATTTGCAATCTGTCTTCATCGGTAGGACCGATTTGCAATCTGTCTTCATCGGTCCGGCGCGAAGGTTGCATGGGTTGGGGGCGAAGGCAGCGGGGACAGATTTCAAATCTGTCCTACAAACAAAACAAAACAAACGTGGAGCTGAAGAGCGGCGTTTACGCCGCTTCTTCAAGCGATTCTCAATGCCGTCTGCATTGCTTCTCTGGACCGATGTAGGATCCTACCGCAGTTGCTTTAACGTCCGCTTCAGATTTCCCACTACAGATGGCAATCGCGACGGGGTCCTTGACGATCAACGGACTTTCAACCTTGTCCCTCGTGTGATCAACGATTCGAACTTCCTGCGCGATGGGATCTGAAGCTGGCGGTTGCTCTTCGGCAACGGTAAAGGAAGTCGTCAAAAGGATGAGGATCGAACGGAGTGTGGGTGCGTTCATGGGACGACCCTAGCACCCGATGAGAAACCGTTTGTCAGAAGGTTGTAAGATTTCAAGGCTTTTGCACTAGCCTTTCCGCGCGGCCAGCATCGGGACGATGGCCATGAGGAGGAGGCCAATGGGGAAGAGTTCGCCTTTGGTGATGTCGAAGGAGTCGAGGTATTCGGCGATGGACTGGCCGAGCACGCCGATGGCGAAGCTGCTTTCGATAAGGAGGAGCAGGGCGACGCCGATTCCGCCGACGGCGAGGGCGGCGCCGCGGGAGAGCCCGCGTTTTCGCACCAAGCTGATTCCAAGGATGCACACGGCGATGGTGACGAGCGGGAATTCCAGCCAGAAGCCGAGTTGCTCGCCAAACTGAGGGATGAGGACGGTCTGGCGGAGGACGCCGAACACGAATCCCCAGAGGAAGGCGCCCAGACCGTAGATCAGCCCGGTGCCAAGGAGGGTCCGCCAGGAAGAATGCTGCGCCATGCCTTTACCGAAGCGGAGAATCGGCGACCGCGCAAGGTACCGCTCCCGCCTCATGCTTAGGAACGACGCAGAAGTAACACCCGATGATTGGCTTGCCCTTTTCCGCAGCATCTGCGTTGGAATCCACCTCACGTAGTTCACTACGCCCCGGTCGATTCCGCCTTGATGCTGAGAAAAATTGCGGCGCAAATTTCATCGGAAGTTATTCCTGCGCCGTTCCTTAGCGTCCGGACGGGAGCGGATTTGATGCGTGGCCTGAATCCCTTCAGTATTCCTTTGGACAAGCGCAAAGCCGTGGAAGCCACAATGGGAAAATCATTTCCGTTCTTGCCATTGCATTTCCGGTCGACCCCGGCCTAAACTCGCCGCTGTCGGGGATGATCTCACGTTCCTCGCCAGCCTCCACCTTCATGGAAAGCCCAGTCGCTCAAGCCTTAACCAAGCAACTCACGGAAGAACCCGATAATTGGGATGTCCGTTGTCGTTTGGCGGAGCAGCTGGTGATGGAAGGAAGGCGTGCCGAGGCGGTGACGGTGCTGGATGCGGCGGAGGATCTGCCGCAGTATGAGGATCACATCTTAAAAGCGGCGGAGATTTACGCGAGTCACGATCCCAAGCGGGCCGTGCCCCTGCTCCACGCCTTTCTCACGGAGTGTCCGGACAACGCGCTCGGCCATTTGGCGATGGCGGATACGGCGGGGAAGTTGGGCGATATCACCGGGGCGACGCAGTACTACGAAGTGGCGCTGCGATTGAACAAGGCCTACCGCGATCCGGATTTCGAGGATAAGTACGGGATTGTGGTAGAGAATGCCCCGCCCGCGCTCACCGCCAAGACCGCGACCGTTCCGCTGGGAGTGGAAGCGAAGGATAGCGAGTCCACCGAGCCGCTGGCTGATACCGAGCCCCCCGAGGTCGCTCATTTGCCGAAGCCGAAGGCGGTCGAAGTTGGCGGTGAAGAAGAGGCCGAGGCGACGAAAGCAACGGGGCGAAAGTCCAAGGAGGGGAAGGGGTTTGGCTGCGCGGTCATGGCCCTGACCGCGATCGGGGTTTTTCTGCTCGGCTGGCTGATCACGATTTTTGTGATGAAGGGGATGTTGTCTCAGGGGTAGATTTTTGCCGAGGCGCGAAGTTGCGGCCATCCCGGTAGGGGATGGCGAGCCCTTAGCCCCGGGTCGAGCGCAGCGAACACCCGGGGAACCTCGGCCCAGAAGTTTCGATCCCGGAAGGGATCGCAGCCACGTCGCGGTTTGAGGCGGGTCGAGGGGTGCTGGCATCCCTGCCGGGATGGGTTGGACCTGGGATCCGGTGGTGTTCGCTTCGCTCAAACCACCTAATGGCTGGCATCCCTGCCGGGATGCGTTTCGGGTTGGCTCTGGGATCTGGTGGGGTGGCTTTGCTCGGACCACTCGCTTCCGAATAGCAAGAGGCTGAAATGGGTGAAAGTCCGAAATTTCTGGCTAAGCCACCGCCGAGCTTGTCTCGGTGGAGCCCTGTTCGACCAACCAGATCGAAGGCCCGGGCAAACGGCCACCACTGCGCTTGCCGCAGTGGAGCCATGTCCCCGCCTTTGACGGCATGAAACGCCAAAAAGGGGACATCGCTCGAACCCGGCAAGCGGGGCCGGGGCGTTCTTGGAGCGATTCATTCTGGAAATGGAACGCGCTAACCCCCGGCGCGAGGCCGGAGGCGTGCAAAAGTCGTCTACTGTGATTGGCAAACCCGAAATTTGAGACTTCCAGCCGCTGAAATTCAATGTGGTGCGAGCGTCCGCTTGCGATGTGCTCTGAATCGCACGCGGACGCATGCGCCACGTGCGTGGAATGCATCTGAGCGGTTAGGACGGCTGGGCTTTTTCTGCGGCTTCGCGGATCCGCTGGAGGACGTAGTAGACGGTTCGGCTTCGCAGGCGCATGAGCTCGCTGCCGACGATTCGGGGAATGAAGGCGTCGTCGAGTTGGGTGATTTCTGCTAGCGGTCGACCGTTCAGTCCTTGGCAGAGGATGGTGGCCATGGCGCGGGTCAGGGTCTGGACTTTGGGGCCGAGGCGCATGCGGAGGACGGCTTCGTGCTGGGGGGTGAGATGGAGGAAGACGCCGACGGAATCGAGGCAGAGTTCATCGCGGCGCTCGTCCGCGATTCGGTAGATTTCTTCGGGGCGAGGTTCGTGGCGATCGGCGGACTGGGCGTAGGTCATGAGCGCTTCACGGCGCTCTTGCTCGGGTAAGGTCTCGAGGAAATCGATGATTTCTTGCAACGCCGGGGGGTAATCCATGATTCAGGAAAGCTGCCGCACCATCCAGTAGTCGTCCATCAGGAACCCGTTGCCGATGTCACTGCAGATTTCGCGTTCGATGGTGAACCCGGCTTTGCGATAGCAGCGG
This sequence comes from uncultured Verrucomicrobiales bacterium, assembly GCA_964351855.1. Lineage (GTDB taxonomy): Bacteria > Verrucomicrobiota > Verrucomicrobiia > Verrucomicrobiales > DEV007 > JBCDHN01. The sequence continues at coordinate 14,888 of CAYGQD010000121.1, read as the reverse complement.
ATGCCCGCCTCATTGGCGCGATTCACCCGCAGACTGATGGATGCGTAGCCTTGGCCGCGAGCGCGGTCGAGAAGTTGGTGAAGAGCGGCGGAACCGAGGCCACGACCGTGGAAGTCCGGATGAAGGTAGAATTTGTGAAGGTGGCATTCTCCTGCGCTTTCGCCGGGGCTGAAGGCGGCGTAACCGATGGGATCGGCATCCTCCAGTTCCATGATTCCGAACCAGAAAGTGGGGTCGGCCAAATCCTTGGTCAGGGATCTGGTGCTGTACATCCAGTCCAGCATGTAGTCGATCTGCTCTGGCGAGATGATGCCGGGGTAGCACACGCGCCAGGTTTCCTCCGCCAACTGACGAATCCGCGGGAGATCGGCGAGGGTAGCGGCTCGAAAACGAAGGTCTGGAGCGGGCATGGCGATTCAGGATGCGTCTGGCAGCCACTTCTGATGTTCGGCGATTCGTTCGGCCAAGACGAAGTAGCGAACAAGATTCATCGTGTCACGTAACGCGAACGCCAGGTGAGAGCAACCCGCAGAGATCGCTTCCTTTCGTGGGAACATTCTGCCTACACTAGGCGTGTTCTTGACCCAAAACCCCAACTTCATGCGTTTCCTCCATCCGTCCTTTCTTGTTGCGAGCCTGCTCGCTTGCTTTGCCGCGATCAGCATTGCCCAAAACGCGGGCCCCGACTATGAGATCGTCAAAGACGTCGCTTACGACGATCAAGATCCGGCGCAGAAGCTGGATCTCTACTTGGCGAAATCTGAGCAACCGACTGCGGTGATGGTTTACCTTCACGGAGGCGGTTGGCGGGCGGGCACCAAGAACGAGGTCCCGGCGTATCTCTTGAATGGGGTCAAACAAGGCGCGTTTTCCGTCGTCTCCGTCGAATACCGCTTCACCGATGTCGCTCCTCATCCGGCTCAGGTTCACGACGGCGCACGAGCGGTGCAGTTCATCCGGTATCATGCGAAGAAGTGGAATCTGGATCCGACCCGGATTGGGGCCACGGGGGGATCGGCCGGCGGTCATCTTTCGCTCTGGCTGGCGCTGCACGATGATCTGCGGAAACCGGATGCGGAGGATCCGATCGAGCGTCGTTCGAGCCGTCTCAAGTGTGCGGTCAGCTTTGCCGGGCCAACGGACTGGGGCCTCCTCAGCGAGATCGAGCACCTCCATCCCGCCTATCGGCAGTTGCTCGGTTACGAGCCGAAGACTCCGGTCGCGGAAATGGACGCGGCGGCGATGAAGGATGTTTCTCCGATCAGCTTGGTTTCCCGAGACGATCCGCCGGTTCTCCTCATCCATGGCGATGCGGATACCGTGGTGCCGTTGCAACACGCAGAGCGCTTGCACGAGGCGATCAAGAAGGCGGGAGGGCGTTCGGAGTTGCTCGTCGTTGAAGGAGCGGGGCATTTCGTCGGAACGGAGGCGGCCTACGAGCGGAGTTTTGCCTTTGTGCGCGAGAACCTGCGTCCTCACGTTCTCAAGGAGTGAACGCTTCGCGGGGCGATTGCAAAGTGCATGAATTCCTGTAATAGCGCGTTTCGCGGAAGATTTGCAAAGTCTGGAACTAAGATGAAAAGACCACCGATGAATCCGGAGGAACTGGCGCTTTGGGAACGCCTTCAAGCCCTGCGTTTGAATGACGATGACGCTGCGTTTGATTTTACGGCTCGGCTAGCCCGGGAGCAGGGCTGGTCTCGTTCCTTTGCCGAACGCGTTGTTTCCGAATACCGTCGTTTCCTCTTCTTAGCGATGAATGCGGGCCACGTGGTCACGCCCTCCGAGGAAGTGGACGAAGTCTGGCATCTGCACCTGGTCTACACGCGGAGTTACTGGCACGATCTCTGTCAGGAAACGCTCGGTCGTCCCTTGCATCATCAGCCGACCAAAGGCGGCCCACTCGAAGCGGCCAAGTTTCGAGGGCTGTATCAGCAGACTTTGGAAAGCTACGAGCGCTTCTTTGGTGAGGTGCCTCCGGCGGACATTTGGCCGGGCGTTGCAGAGCGGTTCGCGCCGAGGCGGAACCGGCAGGTTGATTTGACGAAAGCTTGGGTCATCCCGAAGCCTCGCTTGGTGAAGCCGACTCCCGAGAAGCTCGGCGTTGTGGTGGGTTCCGCGATTTTGCTCGCTGCGGTGACCGGTTGCGCGGCGGAGCTTCAGGTTTTCGATCTGCGTGGTCCGCAGTTCTTAGGCTACTATGTGGTTGCTCTGGTGGGAGCCTTCCTCCTCTCGTTCCTTCTCACCAAGGTGTTGCGTGGAGGCGGAGATCTTCATGCCCCGAAGGAAGTCGATGATCCTTACCAACTCGCCTTGATGGGTGGTGGGGCGACTCGCTTTGTGGAAGCGCTCATTGCGAAGCTGTTCGATCGGAACCTGCTCCGGATTTCCGGGACGACGCACTCCACCTCCAGGATCGAACGCGAGCCAGGTTTGAAGTTGCCGACCGACTTCAGTCCGCTCGAAGCCCGCGCCTACGAAGCGATTCCTGCGACCGGAACCACCGCTCTTTTGGAGCTACAATGCAACCTCCGATCGGAAGCGGAGCAGACTCGACTGGAGCTTCAGCGCTCGGGATTGATCTACGGCTCCGGCAGTCTGCTCTTCCTGCGGTTGGTTGCGGCCTTGCCGCTTCTCGTGGTCGCTATCGCCGGGGCGATCAAAATTTCCGTTGGTTTGAGCCGCGACAAACCGGTCGGCTTTCTCGTGATCCTGGTCATTGCCACGATTGCGATCTTGGTTTGGCGCATTGCTTCGGTGGGGGCTCTGACTCCGGCTGGAAGGAAGGTCTGGAAGTCGGTCACCGCGACCAAACTTTCGCAAGCGACCGCGTCGAAGCCGCCGATGGATGGTGGGAGTGCGCTCGATCCCGCGTTGGTTGTCGCCGTTTTGGGGCCCGCCGCTCTCACCACAACGGCTCACGCGGACCTGCATCGCGCTCTCGTTCCGCCCCAGCCGGCATCTTCAAGCGGAGGCGACGCTGGTTGTGGTGATGGAGGAAGCGGCTGTGGGGGAGGTGGCTGCGGCGGCTGTGGGTCGTAGAATGGGCGAGTTCCATTTGGCGAGTTTTTCATAAAATTGGACCAACTCGCTCTAGATTGGGAAGAAAGGTGCGTCGAGGAGTGCTACCATGCGAGAAGCTGGCCCCCTTCGAAAACCCCCATTGTTGATGAAATGGGTTGTTCCTTTTTTTGCTGCCTTGTTCAGCGCGATTTCCATGCAGGCGGAAGAGCGAGGGCCCATCCGGGTGTTGTTCCTCGGTCATGAGGCCGAGAATCATCGGTCTGATCTCTACTACCCGATGTTGGCGAAAGCTCTGGGACGGGAGGCGATCTATTTTGATTATGTGACGACTCCGGAAGCGGCGTTTGCCGATGCCGAGCATCTGGCCGGCTACGACGCGGTGCTGTTGTATGCGAATCATCAGACGATCGAACGGGCGCATTGGAAGCATCTGCGGGATTTCGTGGAAGCGGGCGGCGGATTTGTCCCGGTGCATTGTGCGAGTTGGTGTTTTCAGAACATCCTGGAGTTCGATCAATTGGTCGGCGGACGATTTCGGTCGCACCAGACCGGCGTTTTCTCGCCCAAGACGGTGTTGCGAGATCATCCGGCGATCGCGGGCGTGCCCGATTTCGAGGCTTGGGACGAGACCTACGTTCACGAAAACCACAACCCGGAGAACCGGACCGTGCTTCAGGTTCGGGAGGTGATGCCGGGCGATCCGAACCGGGAACCGGAACCCTGGACCTGGGTGCGGACGCAAGGCCAAGGGCGCGTTTTTTATACGGCGAGCGGTCACGACGAACGGGTCTGGTCCAAGCCGGAGTTTCATGCTCTGCTCAAGGCAGGGATTCTCTGGAGCGTGGGCGATGCGCGAAAACAGAGCTACGAGGCGTTTCTGAACCGTCGCGCGCCGTTGACCTACGAAGTTCGCGACCACATTCCAAACTACGAAAAGCGCCCGAAGCCGATGCCGTTTCAGCACCCGCTTTCCCCGGAAGAGAGTCTCAATTACACCCGGGTTCCGGTGGGGTGGCGATTGGAGCTGTTCGCCGCCGAACCGGATATCATCAATCCCATTGCGATGGCTTGGGATGCGCGGGGGCGACTCTGGGTGGCGGAGACCACGGATTATCCTAACGAGGTGCGGCAAGAAGGTGGGAACGATAAGATCAAGATCCTGGAGGATACTGACGGGGACGGGCGCTGTGACCAGGTGACGACCTTCGCCGACGGACTGAACATTCCCACCGGACTGACCTTCGTGAATGGCGGCGTCATCGTGGCGCAAGCGCCCCATTTCCTCTTTCTTCAAGACACGGATGGCGATGACCAAGCCGACATCAACCGGGTGTTGTTTTCCGGTTGGGGGACGAACGACACCCACGCAGGGCCTTCGAATTTGCGGTATGGTCACGATAACTGGATCTGGGGCGCGGTCGGGTATTCCAGCTTCGACGGAGAGATCGGCGGGAAGTCGCAGCGCTTTGGATCGGGGATTTACCGGTTCCGGCCGGATGGCTCGGAGATGGAATTCGTCAGCCAATTCAACAACAACACCTGGGGCCTTGGGTTCAATGCGGACGGGGACGTGTTCGGCTCTACCGCGAATCGGAATCCGAGCTTTTTCTGCGGCATTCCTCAACGCGTCTACGGCGAGGAAAAGCGGATGAGCGCGAAAATGATCGCCGATACGGCCGACTTCCATCCAATCACGCCGAACATCCGTCAGGTCGATGCGATTGGCCTCTATACCGCTGGCGCGGGTCATGCGTTGGCCACGTCTGCGAATTTCCCGGAAGCGTGGCGAGATCGGAGCGCGTTCGTTTGTGGGCCGACGGGAAACTTGCTCGGTCGATTCCAGATCAGCCCGGAGGGAGCGGGGTTTGCGGCGAAGAATCAATTTTCCCTGGTGGAGAGCGCGGATGAATGGTTCTCGCCGGTGGCGGCAGAAGTGGGGCCGGATGGGAATTTGTGGATCGCCGATTGGTACAACTTCATCATTCAACACAATCCGACTCCAACCGTGGAGCGAGGCGGCTATGCCGGGGAGAAAGGGCCAGGGAATGCCCATGTGAACCCGAATCGCGACAAGCAACATGGCCGGATCTATCGGCTGGTGAACCCGAAATTCGCCGCGCCGGATCCCATGCATTCCTTGGCCGGGGCTTCGACCGAAGACTTGGTGGCGACGCTGGACCACGACAACCTCTTCTGGCGATCGACCGCCCAACGACTCTTGGTGGAGCAGGGCGATCCGGCTTCGATCGAGACGTTGCGAGAAAAAGCACGATCGGCGGGAGTTGGGGCGATTCATGCGCTGTGGGCCCTCCACGGTCTTGGTCAGTTGGATCGCGAGACCCATCAACACGCCCTCCTTTCCGGCAGTCCCGGGTTGAAGCGGAATGCGATCAAGGCTTTGGGAGCGGACGAAAACGCGCTGCAACTCTTCTTCGACACGGCAGTGGTTTCGGACCGCGATCCTCAGGTTCGCCTCGTGGCGTTCGCCAAGCTGGCGGATTTTCCCGAATCCGAAACGATCACTCGGGCGGCGACGGAGTTGCTGAAAGAGCCGCGAAATCGAGAAGACGAATGGCTCAATCTCGCCTTGAAAGCGGCCGGTGGTGGTCGCGGAATGATCGAGAGTTTTGAGTTCGGACCGAATCTCTTTCAGAATGCTTCGTTCGAGGAGCTGGAAGGTGGACTCCCCCTCCATTGGACGAAGAAGATTTTTCGCGGAGAAGCCGATCACGCGGTCTTTACTGAGGGGCGCACAGGGAGCTATTCGCTGCGGATTCAATCGCCGGAAGGCGCGGACGCCAGTTGGTTCAGCCCGGTGACGTTGAAGCCGAATGCGGAGTATCGCCTGACCGCCTGGGTCAAAACGCAGGGCGTGTTAGGGGCTCAGGGAGCGCTTCTCAACGTCCACGAACTCCAGCAAAAAGCGAAAACCAACGCGTTGATTCGCAATAACGACTGGACCTTGGTCGAGCGGAATTTCAATTCCGGCCAGGGCGGTCGGATGACGGTGAATTTGCTCTTTGGAGGATGGGGAACATCACGGGGAGCGGCTTGGTATGATGATGTTTCGCTGCAGGAAATGATTCCGGTTTTTAAATCTGGAGAGGCCATGGAAGTGGTGGGTGATCCAACCAGAGGCTGGGCGGTTTTCCACGAGCATCAGGTCGCCGCCTGCATCCGTTGCCATGCGGTTGGTGGCGAAGGTGGACCGATCGGGCCTCCGCTGGATGGCATTGCCAGTCGCAAGGATGAAGTCTATCTCCGCCAAAGCATGAATGATCCCCAGGCCGTGATCGCGGAAGGATTTCAGCTCGAGATTTCGCCGATGCCACCGATGAATGTGCTGCTGAACGAGCAGGAGTATGAGGACGTCATGGCTTATCTGCTGTCGCTGAAGTAAGTTCTCGGCTTTCTTCGGAAAGAGTTTGATGAGCGTTTAATTCTTCTTAGGATGCTCCTTCGAACCCACTCGCATCCCTCCCATCCATGCCCATCACTTCTCAATCAAAGCGTCGCGAATTGGAGGAGGAGATCGCCAGGCTGCGAGATGATCTCGCCAAGAGCAAAGGGGATCGGGACCGTTATAAGGGCGAGCGAGATGCGCTGAGAGAGCTGCGGGATTATTCTCAGGGGATCGCCAATGGTCAGGGAATTCGATGCAAGCTGGCGATGCGATTGCAAGGGGAAGGCATCGAGATCGGCGCGCTTCACAATCCTCTGCCGATGCCATCAGGAGCGGTGGCCAAGTATGTCGATTACATGACTCGCGAGGAGAATCTTCAGCGTTTCAAAAAGCTGGATCCGGAGCGGATGGTGGAGACGCACTACAAGTGCAATGGCGAGAAGCTGGAGATCATCCCTGACGAGAGTCAGAACTTTGTGGTCGCCAATCACATGTTGGAGCATTGCATCGATCCGATTTCGACGATCGAAACCTTTCTTCGGGTCACCAAAGAGGGCGGACATCTCTACATCGCCTTACCGGACAAACGGTTCACCTTCGATCATCGGCGACCCACGACCACCTTTGAGCATCTCCTGAGCGACTACGAGGCGAAGCGGACCAAAGAACCGCTCGAAACCTACCAAGATTGGTGTGAATTTGTAAAGCCCAAATCTGATCCACAAGAGCTGTATGAACAGCAGGCGGATATTCACTTTCACGCGTGGAGCTTGTTTGAAATGGTGGAGATGTTCTATCGCATGCGGACGGAGCTAGGGTTTCCGATTCGGTTGGATGAGGTCGCGACCCGTGGGATCGAGGTGATTCTGTTATTGACGAAATCCTCCGATGATCGGGAGGAAGAAGCTTACCGGGATATTCATGGCGCTGCGGCGCATTTCGCGAACTCGAGAAAGAAACGCTAATGCCTCCGATCATTACCTCCAATCGAAAGCGCCGTGAGCTGGAAACTGAAATTGCCGAACTGAGAGAACAGCTCAAAGGGGTCAAGGTGAAGCGGGATCATTATCGTTCCGAACGGGATGATCTGCGCTATCTCGAGATTTTTCACGGGAACCCTCGGACCAAGCTTGCCTTGGAACTCCAAGGCCAAGGGATTGAAGTCGGGGCGCTTCACATGCCGCTTCCCTTGCCGCCGGGAGCGAGCGCCATGTATGTCGATTTTCGCTCGAAGGAAGATAATATCCTCCAAAATCAGGACCTGGATCCCAACGACATCGTGGAGACCCACTATCTCTGCAATGGCGAGACGCTTGAGGTCATCGACGACGAGAGCCAGGATTTTGTGATTGCCAATCACATGTTAGAGCATTGCATCAACCCGATTCAAACGGTGGAGAACTTTCTTCGCGTGACTCGGGAAGGCGGCTATCTCTACCTTTCCCTGCCAGACAAGCGCTACACGTTCGATTATCGAAGACCCGTCACTCCGTTTGAGCATATCCTGAACGACTATCAGGAGAAGATCGAGAAAGAGCCGTTAGCAACCTACGAAGAATGGGGTGAGCTGGTGGATCCCAAGATGGATGCGAAGCGAATGCACGCGAGGCAAGATAATATCCATTTCCATGCTTGGACGCCTCTTGAAATCATCGAGATGTTCCACAAGATGCAATCCAAGCTCGACTTTCCGATTTCCATCTGTGAGATCGCCTGTCACGCCAACGAAGTCGTCATCTTAGCGAAGAAGGGCCCGCTTCACGAGACCATCGGTTCGATCGAGCAATCTCAGCAGACTTAGGGCTTGTCACAAAATAAGTTTACAAGATCTGCTTGTCGTCCGACCCGTCGCCAGCGTTGGAATTCACCTCATTTAGCCTGCTAAACTCCGGTCAATTCCGCCTTGGCGACAAGTCGGAATTCTGCGCATCTCACGCAAACTTATTTTGTGACAAGCTCTGAGTTTTAACCGTAGTAGGAGCCGTTATCGCCATCGTTGCGGCGGACCAGTTTTTCGAGCTGTTGCGCCCACTCGGCACTGTCGCGTTCGACTTTGGTCAGGCGGGAGGCGAGCAGGTTGCGTTCATCGGTCAACTCCGCGATGCGGTGCTCGAGACGAGAGCGACTTCCCGACCGCTCCTCGACAAGCTCGCGTTCCCGATCGGGACGACGGCGCTCGCTTGAGCGATCGCGCAGTTCGAGGAGCAGACGATCACGCTCTTCCTTGAGGTCGAAGATCTGCTCGTGGAGGTGATTGGTGCTGCCGGAACGGTCCCGCAGTTCGATAGCGAGGCGGTCGCGTTCTTCGCTGAGATCGCGAATTCTCGCTTCGAGTCGGCTAGTGTCGAAGCTAGGCTGGGAGGCCAATTCTTTGGCGAGCTGAGAGCGCTCACTGCTGAGATCGAGGATGCGGTCCTCAAGCCGAGAGACTTCATGTTCCCGCTCCCGGAGTTCACGGGCGAGATGAGCGCGCTCTCCGCTTAGATCAATGATGCGTTTTTCGAGGTGCTCGGAGTCGTCACTGCGAGTCGTGAGTTGGCGTCGCAGCCGGTCGCGTTCTTCGGTCAATTCCTGGTAACGGAGGGAATCCACGGTGCCTTCGCTCAGCTCGCGAGCGAGTTTGGAGCGCTCGGCGCTGAGGTCCACGATGCGGCGGTTGAGATGCTCGATCTCGTCATCCCGTTGGCGCAAGTCTTTGGCCAGTTGCAAACGTTCTCCACTGAGATCGACGATCCGCTGTTCCAACTCCGGGTCGTGCTGGGGCTTCTCAGAAAGAGCCCGGATTTCCGTTTCGAGGCGGGATTGGGTAGCGAGCAAGGCATCTCGCTCTGCGACGAGTGTTGCCTCGCGCTCGTTCCAAATTGCTTGTTCGTTTTCCAGTTCTTCGATCCGGTCGGTCAGTTGACTGCGTTCGTCTTCCAGAAGGATTTTGCGATCAGCCCAGGTGTCGCGATCGTTCACCAACTGTTCGAGTTGAGTCTCGAGTTGTTCTTCGGCGGCCCGAGCCTCTTTTTCCAGGTTTTCCAATTTCAGGAGCATTTCGTCGCGATCTTTGGCCACGACCGTCAATTGCTCGATGAGATTTGCCCGTTCGACGCTCCATTCTTCATCGGTGGAGCTGTTTCCGCTGGTCGCCAGTTCTACGTTCAGGCGATTCACTTCGGCGGTGAGTTCATCGCGTTCCTCTTCCACTTCTTCGAGCTTGAAGGATAGTTCCTCGATCTGGTTAGTGAGTTCTTCGATTTTTTCGGCTTCTTCCGAAGGATCGCAGGCGATGGGTGAATTCTTGCGCCCTTCCTCCAATTCCATCCGCGCCAGCTCCAGTTCTTCACGCTCGGTTTCCAGGTCGCGCTTGAGGCGTTCGACCACCCCGCGCTCGATTTCGAGCTGATTGATCCGGACGTTGACCTGTTCCCGTTCCTGGGTCCAGGCGTCGAGTTTGGTTTGAAGTTCGGTGCGGTCGGTATTGATGCGATTCCGCATCTCTTCAAGCTGAATCCGCTCTTGTTCGAGTTCTTGGGTGAAGCGGAGTTGACGGTTCTCCAGTTGCTCACGTAGCCCGGTCATTTCGATCTGATACTTGGCGGATTCGGCCTGCTCATTTTGGAGTTGTTCGCGCAACGTTCGCGCTTCATTCCGGTAGCGATCGCTGTCGGTCATACTGAGCGCCAGTTGGTCGCGTTCTTGCAGCAGCAAGCTGTGTTTGCGGGAAAACTCGTGTTTCTCAGCCTCCCAGGTGCGTTGGCGCGTGGAGTGATCTTCGCGATCTTTGAGCAGCGCGTCTTTCACCTTCTTCAATTCGTGGCGAGCCTGCGAAGCTTTTTGTTCGAAAGCATCCCGGTCCTTGCCCCAGGTGAGCCAGCCACCGAGGGTGCCAAGGAGGGTGAAGACGATGCCCGTGAGGAGCGTCAATCCGAGTGCTGATGTTAAGAGGTAGGCGATTCCTTCCATTCCGTGTAGTTGGTTCGAAGATTAAATGATCGTAGGTTTCTCAGAAGCTGGGAGTCTGGCGGACAAGTTACTGAATGCGGACTTCCACGCGGCGGGATTTGGCACGGGCATCAGGGCTGTTTTGATTCCCGGTCGCCATGCTGGAGCCGAAGCTCACGATGACGAGCTTCTCTTCCGGAATATTGCCCATGGTGACGAGCCAGTCTTTGACCCATTCCGCCCGAGATCGGGCAAGTCGCTGATTGGCCTGCGCGCTGCCTTGGGCGTCGGCGTGTCCGCCAATGACAAAAAAGACCGGTTTTCGCTGCTTCTTGATGAGGGCAACCAGCTTCTCAAGGATGTCTTTTGCGACCGGGTCGTTGTAGTTCACTTTGGACTCGCCGCTATCGAAGAAGATTTGCAGGGTGCCCAACTCGGCCGCAAGGCGATTGAATTCGTCGCGGTTCAGTTCAGCAGAACGTCGGGTTCGAAAATAGCCGGGCATGTGATATACGGAGGAGAACATTTGCAGGTCGGTCTTCACATCGAGCCGCTGTCCGGATTCGGTCTGGATCTCTCGAATCAGTTTGAACCATTCTTCCTGCATTTCATCCGTGGTGGGGCCTTCCAGAAGCAAGGTCCGCTCACCAGCGGAAACGGAAACCGGTTGGGGTGTTTTGTGGAGTTTGCGAAGCAGGTCGAGAAAGCTCTTCGAGGTCAGGTAGCGAGGTTCACTGATTTTCCGGTGAATCTTGATGCGATCCAACACGGGAACGCTGCCGCCTTCCTGAATCGCCTGTTTCAGTTGATCGACCGTGTCTTTGCTGTTGAGACTTCCGCGTACTAGAATGTGCATGGAATCCGGATCGTAGGCGGTCTGGAAGAGGCCGGGAGCAGAGATCTGGTTGTTGGTCGAAAGTGCCCGGAGACCAAAAATCTCATCGACAATTTGTTGAGCTTTGTCGCGCAGTTCCAACGTTTCGACCGAGCCCTGAAGCACAACGTCCATTCCGCTATGAATATACATGGGAGCCTCAATCCCTGTCGCCGCCAAAGCAGCTTGCGCCTCCTCCAGCAGCTTAGGCCGTTGGACGTTGCGATAAAAGAGACATTGAATCGCGGTGAATAGGATCAGCGCGAGAATGAAGAGGGGACCGGTAATCTTCATGTTCACCAGGCATTAGAACGAACGTGGCCAGCGTGTCATCTTATTTTTCGTAATTAGTTAATTTTATCAGATTCGACAACACTTAACAGAACCAAAGTTTCCTAATAGAGATTGCTGGCCCTTAAAATATAGTAATTATAGAAATTATCCACCAGCCTTTTCGGTTTCAAAGAGAGAAAGATATTCCCCCAGTCCTTCTTTTTCCAAATCTGCCTCTGGAATGAAGCGTAATGCGGCGGAATTGATACAATAGCGCAGGCCGGTTGGCTCCGGCCCATCGTCAAATACATGGCCGAGATGGGCATCCCCGGTATTGGAGCGAACTTCCAGTCGAGTCATCCCCCAGCTTTTATCTTCGTATTCCACAATCTCTTCCTCATCGATCGGTTTCGTGAAACTGGGCCAGCCCGTGCCGGACTTGAATTTATCGGTCGATGAAAAGAGCGGCAATCCCGAGATGATGTCCAGGTAGATTCCAGGTTCTTCGTTGTCCCAGTATTCGTTATTGAACGGAGGCTCCGTTGCGTTCTTGACGGTGACCTGATATTGAAGGTCGGTCAGGACCGCTTGTAGTTCTGGCCGCTCTTCGACCTTGGGTCCGCAACTGGACAACCCTGCGCAACAAAGTAGGAGAAAAAGGCAGCGAGGATTCATGTCTTATCTTTGACTCAGGTTCGATTCCTTTTCATCATGCCTGATATCCGGCACCTGCGCAAGAGCCGTTGGCCGGAGAAGACCACCACCATGACAGAGATTTATCCCACCATCGGCATGATATCCGGAAATGGCGTTTACCCGGCCACCTTCGCCCGAGCCGCGCGCCACGCCGGGGTCAATCGCCTGGTCGCCGCCGCCTTTCAGAATGAAACAGAGCCCGACTTGGAGGATCTGGTGGATGAACTTTCCTGGTTTCGCGTGGGGCAACTGGGGAAAGTAATTTCCTACTTCCGAAAGCAGGAAGTTCGCCATGCGGTGATGGTCGGGCAGATCGCACCTTCGAACCTCTTTGACCTCATTCCGGACACCCGGACGGCCATGCTTCTCCTCAAGCTGAAGACGAAGAACGCGGAATCGATCTTCGGTGCGATTGCCGATGAACTGGCCAAAGACGGGATCGAACTTCTCCTCGCCACCACCTATCTCGACGATTTGATTCCAGAGGCGGGTCACGTTTGTGGGCCGAAACTGAAGAAAGAGCAGATCCAGGATGCGGAATGGGGATTCGGCATCGCCAAGGAGGTGCGCCGGATGGACATTGGTCAAACCATCGTCGTGAAAAACGGGACGGTCCTCGCGGTCGAAGCGTTTGAAGGAACGAATCGGGCGATTGAGCGGGGTGGAAAGCTGGGCAAAGGAAAGGCGATGGTGGTCAAAGTGAGCAAACCGAATCAGGATCTGCGCTTTGACGTTCCCTGTGTCGGGCCGCAAACCATCGAAACAGCGAAGGCAGCAGACGTCAGTGCCATCATCGTCGAGGCGGGCAAGGCCCTGCTGTTGGAACGGGAAAAGGTGGAAGCGCTCTGTGGGAAGTTCGGGATATCGATCGTTGCCCGAGCGGAATCATCCGACCTTTCGTAGTATGCAACTTTCCGATTTACCGGCGACGTTCTTGGCGGCGAGCATGCAGGGCGACGCTGCCCGGCAGGTGTGGTCGGTCTTGTTTCAGATCGTCGGGTTGCTGGGCGCGGCTTTGGTCTTCGGGGTTCTCTTCGAGCGCTTCCGTCAGTCGGCGATTCTCGGCTACCTGCTTGCGGGAACGCTGCTCGGTCCCCCTGCGTTGGACTTTGTTCGAGCGGATAGCGGGGTGCCGATCGTGGCGGAGCTGGGCGTCTCGTTGCTCTTGTTCGCCATCGGCCTGGAGTTTTCCGTGAAGCGCCTGCTCCAGCTGGGATCGATCGCGGCGGGAGGTGGCTCGATGCAAGTGAGCCTGACTTTGGGCATCGTGGCCCTGGTGACGCTCTGCTTTGGCGTGGAACCGAAAACCGCCGTGGCCGTGGGTGCCGTGATCGCGCTTTCTTCGACTGCCTGCGTTCTGCGGATTCTGAACGATCGGTCGGAGCTGGATTCGATTCATGGTCGGTCGGCGCTGGGAATCCTTCTCCTCCAGGATGTCGCCGTGGTGCCCTTGGTTCTCTTGGTGACGATGCTGGCGGGAACCGGCGGTCCCATCAGTATGTTGTTGGGATTGGGGAAAGCGATTGGGCTCATCATCGTTCTGGTGGCGGCGTTCTGGTGGATTTCGAATCAACTGCTGCCGCGGTTTTTGAAGGCGGTGAATCTTTCGCGAGATCGCGAATTGCTCATCTTGTTGGCAGCGGTGCTGTCCTTGGGATCGGCCTGCGCGGCTCATGCGCTGAATTTATCGCCCGCCCTGGGCGCGTTCATCGCCGGGATCATGTTGGCGGAATCCCCCTTTGCGACCCAGGTGCGAGCCGATGTCGGGGCGCTACGAGCGCTGTTCGTGACCTTGTTCTTCGCTTCTGTCGGAATGCTGGGAGATCCCGGCTGGATTGTCGAAAATCTGGGAACGGTGTCGGGAGTCGTCCTGTTGGTCGTGGTGGGAAAAGCCTGCATTGTCACGATCACCGCGCTCGCGTTTAAGCGTCCGTTTGCTCATGCGGTGGCAACTGGCATCACGCTTGCTCAGGTGGGTGAATTTGGGGTTGTCATTGCGGGGATTGGTCAAGCTGGCGGCCTGATCGATGATGCGCTCCTGAAGTTGCTGGTTTCCGCGACGCTGATTTCGCTGTTCGCGACTCCCTTTTTCGTGCGAATTGCTTTGCCGGTGGGGAGTTGGCTGGAACGGATTCTGCCGTTCCGGTCCGGTGAGAAGGGACGATCGAATTCCGGGCCCGATCCCTCGGCTGAGGTTGGTGGGATGAAGAATCACGTCATCGTGATCGGGTTTGGCCCGGCGGGTCGCCATGCGGGACAGGAATTGTATCGCGCTTCGGTTCCCACCATCGTTCTGGATTTGCGTCCGGTGAACGTCGAGCACGCGAGAACCATGGGGTTGGATGCCGCCCTGGGTGACGCGACCAATCCGGAAGTGCTGATTCATCACGGCATCAATGCGGCACGCGCCGTGGTCATCACGATCCCCGACCACAAATCGATCGTTCGCGTGGTTCAGGCGGTTCGTCATTTGAACCCGGAATGCCTCATCATTGCTCGGGCGCGTTACCACGCGTTCACCGATGATCTGGAGCAGGCCGGAGCCTCGGTGGTGGTGGACGAGGAACTGCAGGTTGGGCGCAGGCTGGCGGCGGCCGTGCGAGCGACGTTGAAGCCGGTTTCCTGAGAAGAAAAGGCGGTTATTGGTCGGGACCGGAGGCAACGTTGCGCTGAATCTCCGCTTCGGTC
>CAYGQD010000120.1:0-21430 GCA_964351855.1 uncultured Verrucomicrobiales bacterium | reverse complement strand
CAGCAATTGCGTGTTGGCTCAAGAACCGAATTCACTCCTGTTTCTTCGTCCATGGCTTAGGGATCCAACTCGGGACTGTAGTCCGTGCAAGGAAGGATTCCAGGGAAGGAAGCCAAGCTTGGTAGTCGCGTGAATTTCGGTAGCCGTGGAACCGAGGTGACGTTCGTGTTGAGTTGCCGGATACTCGAACGGCGACATGAACGACTCCCCTGACTGCGCCTGCTTTTTGGCGAGAAACTGGGCGATCATTGGCGATAACGATCATCCATATCCCGCCCTAAATTTGCGTAACTCCCTGATAATAAGGAGTCGGGGTGACAGGATTCGAACCTGCGACCGAAAGCTCACAACTCACTGACAATGAGACCACTTCTTTTTTGAGCAACCATCCATGTCCACACATAGGTCCACAAACTTCTGACTCGGATTGCCCACAATTGGCACAAATCGTCCGTGCCTGGGGAAAACTACCTCAACACCTTAAATTGGGCATAATCACGATGTGCCAGCCATATCTTTGAAGAAGAATGGCACTGGGAAGCCTCGACTTACCCCCTCCAAAGATTCGGCGACCAGCCCAGCGTCCTCTCCCACTCTAGTCCATGATTGGCCCCTACCGCGCGGTCCATTGGATCGGGTTGTTTCTGGGTGAAACCCGATAACCCATGCCCCGCTTCGCGCCGGGCACGCAATGAAAGGACTATTTCATGGGAACACGCTCTAACATCATCCTCAACGACGGGCTCTCTCAGCTCATTTTCTACCGCCATCACGACGGGTACCCTGAGGGCATTCCCCCCACTCTGACCAAGTTCCTTGGTCTAGTCAAAGCCGGAACCATCCGCAACAACGTCTCGCAGGCCGCCGCTTGGCTAACCCTGATCGGTGCTGTTGAAATACAGGCCGAGGGCTTTGAATTCGCGAAGGCCCCCGAGCGTATCGGTTGGCTGCCGCAGGGCCAGAATGACTGGAAAGTTTCAACCTACGAGATTACCGATGACATCCATCGCGATGCAGAGTTTCTCTACACGATCAATTTGGCCACGGGCAAGCTTGATACCCTCGATCTGGTCGCTCGCCGAGCCGCTTATGACAGCTTTGAACGCGATTACGGGAGCTACTGGCCTCATGCGTTTTGCAAATTCGGTTTCGATTGGAGCTAACCTATGTCCCCTACGCTGCGCTTTTCGCCTCATGAAGATGAGGGTTTGGTGTCGTTCAGAACAGCACTTCGGTTAGTGGGTTTGTTGGCATTTAGGATTGCCTAACTAATTGTTGAGATTTTTTCCCAAATTTGCTTGCCAGGTTGGAGGGATTTTATCTAACGTTCTGCAAATCTATTGGTTAGTACCATTTGCCAAGTGGTGATTGGGCTGTTGATGTCAATTCGTCTGGTTGTTTTTTGGAGGTTAAGAGTCATGAGTTCGAGCAGTCCGTCATCGTCAAGCAGTAGCTCGTCCTCGAGCAGCAGTTCGTCTTCGAGCAGTTCGCCGTTCATTCCAAGCAGCTCGAGTAGTAGCTCTTCCTCGAGCAGTAGCAGCAGCAGTTCGTCATCTTCCAGCCCTAGCCCTAGCTCCAGCAGCTCGTCCTCGAGCGCTTCGCCTGTGGGAGATAGTTACCAGCCTCGAGAACAAAGCACGGAGCTACCCGCAGCCAGCCCTACCGACACGTTAGTTGACGCGTTCGACACCTACGGAAAGCGCACTTACCACCGCGATGCGCAGGGGGTTGTAACCAACTATGTTTATGATCTGGCAACGGGTGCTCTGGTTCGCAAGATCGAAGACGCAAACCTCACGCTCTTGGAGGATGCTCCAACCGGTTGGCAAACCCCAGCCGATGGGGGTGCTCATTTGACCACTGATTACGAAGTCGACGATCAAGGGCGAACAATTCGAACCTTTGGACCTTTGCACAAGGCGATCTTGGCTGAGGGAGAAGAGGCTATTGAAGTGCGTACGGTTCAGTTCACGGTTTATCGCGACGATATTCGTGAAGTCTGGGGAGCCAGTGGTTACGCCACCGGCACCGATCCCAATTTGCGTTTTGCCACCGTGGGGCCGGTTCGAATCACGCGCAAGGATTTTCGCCGGACGCGTCATTGATGAGATCTCCTCTACCCGACAAAGCGATTGCGGGCCACTCAATAGCGATGAAGAGTTTCCGCAAACCCATTGGGTGCGCTGGACGCATCATCTTTATGATTTGTGGGGTCGAATGTTGGCAACCCGGGTCTACCACAAGATCCCTCCGTGCGGGAATGGAGAACGTGGCGAGCATTACGAAGAAACCCGCTTTGGGTATGATGAAATGGGGCGTCAGAACCGGGTCGTCAGTCCTGGCGGCACCATTAGCCGAACGGTCTACGATGTTCGCGGCCTTGCTCTGCAAACCTGGATTGGTACTGATGACAGTGGAGCAAGCGACTCGGACCCAACTGGTGACGGCACTCCGGGAAACAACATGGTGAAAACCAAGGTCAATGAGTATGATGGCGGCGATCCCGGGGGAGACGGCAATCTGACCAAGGCGTCATCGCCAGTTGATGACGACCCAACTCACGACCGCATTACCTACTTCAGCTACGATGATCGAGATCGCCTCAATGAAGAAAAGACCAACGACGGGACCACAGATTTCATCACCAAGAACACCTACGACAACGAGGATCGGCTGATCCAAGTCGAGCGCTATCATGATTCGGTGGCCGCAGGAAACTTGATGGGCCGCACCAAAACCTACTACGACAGTCGGGGACGCCAAATCAAACAAGAGACCTACGCGGTCAACCCTCAAAATGGAAGTGTGGGCAACGCTTTGGTCAGTGAGACCTGGTATGATGCCAATAACAACGTCATCAAACAAACTCAAGCTGGTAATGAGGCTGCTCAAAAGTTCGTCTATGACGGTTTGGGCAGAGTGACCGCGCAGTATCTAGTTTTGCCTGGGCCTGATTCCAGCTCCAGCTCATCAAGCAGTAGCAGTCCGATTGCATCCTCATCATCCTCGCTCAGTAGCTCCAGCTCATCTTCCCCATCCCCCTCGAGCAGCAGCCCAGTTGCCTCTTCCTCATCAATCAATAGCTCTTCCTCTTCCTCTTCGCTCTTTAGCTCTTCCTCTTCCAGTAGTTCGAGTTTTTCAAGTAGCAGCGGAGCTTCGGGAATCCCAACCCCAGCCGCCTACTATGATGCGCAGTGCCATGACAACCTGCGTGATTTAGTTGGGGATCATTCCTTCACCACCTATGGCGATCCTGCGGTAAGTTCAGGAAAATGTAACGAGGGCCAGACGGTTTCCTTCGAAAGCAATTTTTATCACCCTCACGACTCTATTTTCAATCCTGGTAATTCTGCGACTCTCAGCATTGTGATGTGGTTCAATGCAAGCACTACTCCAGGGGTTCTTTTTGAGAAGACCAACGAATACCAAGCGAGCGTGGACCTGGACGGCAACGTAACATTCAAGATCACAACTAGCCCGATCAGTGGGGGATGGGACAAAGCGGTGACCGTCAATGGCGCGGTCGCGACCGACACTTGGCACCAGATTTTTGTTTGGATTAGCCCAGGCAACGAGATCGGCCTCAGCATCGATGCGAACACCGCAGTGACCCAATCTCTTGATCCGAACCAAAGTGCCCAACAAGGCAATAACACTATTTGGTTAGGACATTCTGGCTCCGGTGACGGTCCTGATTTCGAGGGTATCATTGACGAGATTGGTTTCTTTCTCGACATGCTTGATGTCGACGCCCGAATGACCCTAAACGCAGGTGGCAACGGGCTTTTTTACGACTCTGACAGGCAGCAATTCATGCCTTGCGGCATGATTACTCCACCTGCCTGTCCCGGCAGCTCGTCTTCAAGCAGCAGCTCGTCTTCGAGCAGCAGCTTTTCCAGCGGCTTCGAAAGCTCCTCATCATCTTCTAGTTCTTCATCTTCTAGCTCCTCATCGTCAAGCTCCAGCAGCCCCTTCTGCGACTCCGGAGACTCCGACCCAGTTTCCGATCCTGATTCAGGTACAACTGGATCTGGCACCGGAACATCAGGCTGCTCCACTTGCTGCGGCAACGAATCCTGGGATGAGGTGTCCCAAACTTGTGTGGACAGTGACTCCAGCAGCGCTCCGGTTCGCTATGCGACCGGTCAACTTCGCTTGACGGAACAAGACTTGGTTTCACGAGGCTTCAACCTCGGTTGGGGACATCAACGCAGTTACAGCAATAAAATCACCGATAGCAACAAGGGGGTCAATGGGGCTAGTTGGCGCGTTTACCAAATGGCGTTCCTCGCTTTCAATGACAGCGGGGCCGACTCTCGGGTTTCGGTCATCTTCGGAGCCAATGCCACGACCCGCTTCAAAGCTGATGGCAGTGGCGGGTGGACCCCGCTCTTCAACAGCCGCTCCATCCTAACTCACAACGCGGCGCATCGTGAATTTGAACTCTTACGTCAGAACGGGGTGCGTTGGGTGTTCTTCGATAACAGCACCACCCATCACGCCGCACTGCGCGGCCAACTCAAACGTGTTGTCGATCCCTTCGGCCACACCACCACCGCCACTTACAACGGAAGTTTTCGGCTCGAAAAAGTGGTCTTTACCAGTGAGGACGGCGCCCAGAGCAGCAGCTATCACTACACCTACCTCGCCAATGGAGCCAACATTGGCAAACTGGCCTCGGTCACCCAGAAACTCAACGATGTCGATGTCCGTCAGGCTGTCTACGAATACTACCTCGAGAACGAAGCCCATGGCAGCGCCAACGATCTCAAACGCGTTTCCATTGGCGAATACAACCGTGAAACCGAGGCTTGGAAACTCCTTCGCCAAAGTTACTACCGTTATTATCAACTGAATGAAGCCAATGGGTTCCGTCATGGATTGAAGTTCGTGGTCCAACCGGAGGGATATGCTCAAATGCTCAAACGCGGGATCGATCCCTTGCTCGCCAGCGATGATGAGGTTGAGGCCTTTAGCTCATTTTACTACGAATACGACACCAACAAACGCGTGGTGCTTGAGAAGATCCGCGGAGGTCGTGAAACCTATACTTACAGTTACGAAAGTAACCCCACCGCTCCGGGACTAAGCGACTACAACATCTGGGCAATCAAGACGGTTGAGACGATGCCCGATGACAACAAACGCACCATCTACAGTAATCGCGCCGGAATGACCATCTTGCGCAAACTTGAGGAGGTGATCCCCGACGCGGACAACAAGACTTGGTTTGATTATCGCGAGTTCAACACCGATGGACGAGCGACTGTGGCGGCACGCCCTTCCGGCGTGGAGAGTGTGGTGGAACCCACCACAGCCTCCCCCACCCTCACCGTCAATCTCAAGGCCAACAACGGCATGGTGTATCTCAATGAATACTACCAGGTCACCAATCAAGGTCAGGGCGAGGTGAAGACCTTCCAGAAGAGTCTCTCCATCAAGCAAGGCAGTGCTGGTGCCCCGGCCATCGTGCGCTCCGCAACCTATGACACCCAGGACATCGACGGCAACAGCATCCATCCTTATGCCAGCAAATCGCTTTACCCGGAAACAAACGAACCCAGTACCACTCGCTATAAACGTGCCTACTATAACTCGGACGGCACCACCAATGGCTTTGGCAATGTTGCCGTCAACAATCACAACGCCAACGACGTCAGCAACGACATCGTCTTTGACCAAAGTGAAACCACCTATGATCCCGCCAGTCAGGTCATCTTGAGCGCCACCTACAAGCGCTTCCATGATGCCACTGGCACCGGAGCACTCGGTGGCCCCAATGATGCCGAGCCTAAAGCCCGACGCATCTATCAAAGCAGTTACTTTGATCCAATCGGGCGCGGCGTGGCTCAGGTCGCCATTGGCACCAACGGTGGGGCCGTTTACACCCGGCCTGATGATGTGCCAGAGCGTTCTGACATCCTTCTCGTCAGCTGGAGTCGCTACGGCAAGAGCGGGGACCCGATCGCGTCCATTGATCCTAACGGCATCGAAACGCATTTGGAAAATGACAACCTGGGACGACGCATCCGTCTGCTTGAAGGCATCGACAGCTGCACCACCTGTGAAGCTGACGAAAGTGATCCCTGCAAGGAAGCACCCCGAATCACCGAGTTCGCCTACAATGCCGACGGTCAGATGAACCGGTTGACCTTGGTCAATGATGAGACCGGCAATCAAGTTACCCGATGGGTCTTCGGCACCACCTTGAACGACTCCTTGGTTGCGCGTAGCGACTTGCTTCGTGCCAAGATCTATCCGGAAAGCGATGATGACAGCGAACCGCTCAATGACGGCTACGACCAAATCTACAACCGCATCGAATACGTCTACAATCGTCAAGGAAACGTCACCGCGATGAAGGACCCGAACGAAACTGTTCATACCTACACTTATGATGAACTCGGCCGTCAGACCGAGGACAGCGTCACTGCGTTCGGAGACAATATCGATCAAAGTATCAAGCGCATCGCAACCACCTATGAGGTGCGCGGCATGGTCGCCACCATCACCAGTTACGATCAACCCGGGGTTGGGGTTGGGAACGTCGTCAATCAGGTTGCCTACCAATACAACGACTTCGGTCAGCTGATCAAGGACAGCCAGGCTCACGCCGGAGCGGTGGATGGATCCACCCCGGCTGTCAGCTACACCTATGCCGACGCTTCAAGTGGCAATACGATCCGTCAAACATCAACCGTCTACCCCAACGGGCGCATCGTGGAAAACCTCTACGGAACCAGCGATGAAGACAACGATCGTTTAAGCCGCTTGGAATCATTCAAGATCCAAGACGATACTCAAAACGCCGTCGACTACGAGTATTTGGGGCTCGACTGGGTCGTCAAGGTGCAGTATCCTCAACCTTCGATGGACCTCACCTACATCAAAACCGCCACCCAACCGGTTGGTGACGCCGGGGATCCCTACAACGGCTATGACCGCTTTGGGCGCACCGTCGAAATGCTTTGGGAAACCACTCCGGCAGAAGACGTGCGCGATCACTTCGTCTGGGGCTACGACCGCATGAGCAATCGCACTTGGAGAGCCAATATCCCCTCCCCCGGTCAGGACGAAAAATACGGCTACGACGATCTCTACCAAGTGACCGAAGCCGCTCGCGGCAACCTGAACCTCAATTTCACCGCGATCGGCGCTATCCCGGATAACGCCCAAACCTTCACCTACGATCCCACCGGCAACTGGGATCGATTCACCAATGCCGATGACGGCACCGAAACCCTCGATCAAAGCCGAGTCAACAATCAGGACAACCAGATCACCCAGATCGACGGCTCCAATGGTGGCATCCTCTATGATCGCGCCGGCAACGCCACCCAGTCACCACCGGATGAAGACGGTGATTGGAACAAGTTCTATCGCCTGAGTTGGGATGCCTGGAACCGGCTCATCTCCGCAAAAGCACTGCTGATGCGCTCGTTGCCACCTACGCCTATGACGGCACCACGCGTCGCACCACCAAAACCATCGGCAACACCACAACCCATTTTTACTACAACGCCCAATGGCGGCCCGTTGAGGAACGCACAAACGCCAACAACGACGCTAAGCGCCAATACCTCTGGGGCAGCCGTTACCGCGACGACCTCGTGCTGCGCGACCGCGACACCAACGCAAACGCCACCCTCGACGAGCGTCTCTACGTCACTCACGACTACTTCAACCCCACCGCCATCCTCGACACATCAGGGGCCGTTCAAGAACGCTACAGCTACAGCGCCTTCGGGCTTCGTTCCATCATGGCAGCGGACTTCACACCCAGAGTCACCAGCAGCTTCGATTGGGACTTCGCATTCCAGGGACAATTTATCGACGATGAAACCAGCTACTACAACTACGGATATCGATACTACTCACCTCAACTCGGAAAATGGATCAACCGCGATCCCATCACTGAACAGGGAGGATATAACTTGTATCGGTTTGTTGAGAACAACGCTATCCGAGGAATCGACCTCTTCGGTTTGGTCTGTGGTGTAACGGTATGGCGAGCCTATAGTCTCGACTTCGGGTCGAATAAGGGCCACGAGTGGATTGAGATTGAAGGAGGTAAGGGGTCCGGATTATGGCCAGGGGGCGTATCTAGTCCTGACATCAATGACGGCAAACGAGTCTCCAATGATGGTAGCGGTGTCTTTAAATGGGAAACAAAATACCTCAAATCGAAGCCAAGCACATATGCCTCTAGTGGCTTAGACTATGACCCAACTTTCACTTCAAACGGGACGCCTTGTGAATGCGCCACTTGTGCCGACATCATTGTATGCCTCGAAGACTATGCGGCAGCCAAAAAACAGGAACAAATGAACGATGAAAATTTTGATTCTGGATGGAGTATATTCTGCGCAACATGCCGCGAGTATACCATCGCAGCCCTCACTGCATGTTGCCTAAAAAAAGGAAAGCGCTCAAGAACTCCAGGAACTGAACCATCAATACCCATAGACTTCCCCCTCGGGAGCCCGTAACGAATATCCAATGACGAACGCTGCAAATGTTTACGTAGCCTACATAGCCTACTCAATTCCATTATTGATGCTAGGAAAATGCGGCGAGGAATCCTTTGATGAAAGAAGGGAGATTGTGATTGAAATTGCATCGCAGCAAATATCTTCAGGTTTGCGCTTCAAGGCAGAACGAGATTCTCTTCATATAATCTTTGTCGACCTAGGAAATTCTGACGCCCAAAAAAAAGAACTGTCGTTCCAAATTTCGAGTGAGACAGAAATCACTAGAAAGAGCGATGGAGTAACGTTAGCAGAAATGAAAAGTGTTGATTGGCTAGCGACCTATGGATTTTCAGTTGGATTTCTTGGAAATTGTCTAAAATCCGAAATGGTATTCCCGTCCCGAATAGTACTGACAGAAGGCGAGGAATATTCGATTGTCTTTTTTGGGGACATGGAGGGTGTGAAAGGTTTTCTGTATTTCCCACCAGACATCAAATAGGTAAACAAATGACCAATACGTCTGGCAAGTGAACTGATTGGCGCGCCCATCCAAATGAACATACAAGACCAACCAATAGCAAGGCATACCAACCTGTTATGTGACAAATAGTAGCCAACATTTCATTTTACGCTCAGATGATTTCTGATCTGCACTGGACAACCACAATGGCAACAGGATTTGCTTTAGCAAACCACCAAGGAGGCGGACGGACCAGGGGCAGGTTCTCAAGGATTCACAGCGCTCCAATCAACGTATTGCCTATGCACTTGTCCTTGTTACACGTCGAGCGTAGATGTCACTTCATCTCCGCTCCTTCACCAAGGCCGTTCTCAATTCCGTATCCGTTTATGCTTCTGAAATCTCGAAACGAGATTCTCGAATTCGTTGGCATCCCCCAGTAAGGAACTAGTGCCGTTCCTGGCAGGGTGTTGAAAAACTCTTAAATGCCGCGAAGAATTACGACGAAGTCGCCAACGTCCCTTCCACAACTCCCAGCTTGGACTCCACCTTCAGCTGATCCCATAGCTGACTTCCTTCCTTGTTGCCCGCCAACAAGTCCTGGTAGGCCGCGATGATCGTATTCGCATCCTCGCCAGTTTCTTGAAGCAGTTCGACTCGAAACCTACGGAGCCCCTCCTCGAACAAGTCGTGATAAAATCGAGCGCCGCTTTGCGCTCTGCCATTATACAGGGTGTTCCGACAACCCACATCGGCGCTCAGGATATGATGTTGCCCGACGCGGTCGCGGAGTTCGACTCGATGGGTATCACAGGGCCGACCACAGTTGGTTACGTCGGTTCCGTCCGAGATGAAGGCGCAAAAAACACAGTGCTCCATATGAAACATCGGCATGTGTTGATGGAGCGTGATTTCGAACCACGCGGGAGGTGCCGTCTTGAGCAAGTCGAGGACTTGGCCGATATTGAGATCGTAGGAAATGGTGAGAAATTTACAGCCGTGGGATCGGAAAAAGTCCGCGCTGATGGGGTTGGCGACGTTGAGGGAGAAGTCTCCAATCATCTCGAATTCCGGCTTCTCGCGAAAATGATGAACTCCTCCCAGGTTGCGCACCAGGACGCCGTCCGGCTTCGCTTTTTCCACGACTCGGAACAATCCCGCTTCGCCCGCTTTTTGAATGCGTGGCGTCGCCAGATAGATCCGCGAGGATGCGCCGCTTTCGCGAACCGCGCCAACGACGTCACGATACCGCCGAATATCTTCAAAATCAGCGTAGATCCGCTCGACCTTGGCGGATAAGGCGGCTTCGACTTGTTCCTGGTTTCTACATAGTACGGAAAGAACCGGCTTCCCGTCGATGGTTTCCGGCCGATCGGGAAGCAACTCCACCACGGTGGTCTTCGTGGAAACCGGAATGGTTTTGGGCTCGTCAGGCTTCAGCTCCAGTTGCTCGATCATCGCACGCCGCATCCGATTCAGTTCACTAACCGGAAGCATGACCGCGCCTTCGAGATCGACGAGAAGCGAAGCCAATTCGAACGCGGTGTTTCCCAGCCGACCGAATTGTTGCTCAAGAAACTCCGCCCCCAGCGGTCGTTGTTCCGCGAGTTGCAGCGGGATCGACGACTCGACGCTCGCTCCGGTTCCTGTGTCGGTGAGGATTAAGGGGGCTCCCGCCCGACCCGTCACGGCCCATTTCAGGGCTCGCTTCCGAGGTTGGAGCCGGGACTCGTGCCATGATTTCTGAAGCTCCGCGTTGAGGGCGGGATCGTCCGTTTTCCAGATTCGGTCACCCGGATTCAGCTCTGGGAACCGAATCTTGTTGCGCTGAAAACTGAGGCGCTTGCCTTGGACACCGTAAATCCGACCGCCTTGCTCCTTATCGGTGTCGCCGCCGGTATCAAACACGACGCCGTCGCCATTCTTGACCGGCACCAGCGCATCCACCTCAACCCAATCCGGCCCCACCCGCGAAATCGTCCCGATGAAGGCTCCGCGTTTTTTCCCGAATCGGGCGTGGACCAGCTTTTTGTTGTCGATCCCGTTGAGCCAGCCGCTGTGAAGCCCACGGGAAAACGTCATCTCCAGTTCGTAGCGATCCCGTTCACTGGCCGACTCCATGGTTCCGGCCAAAGCGGCGTCAATCGCCTTCCGATAGACGCGGGTCACAGCGGCGACATACTCAGGAGTCTTGAGTCGCCCCTCGATCTTGAAGCTGGAAACGCCCGCTTCGATCAAGCTGGTGATTTCATCGATCCCCGCCAGATCCTGGGGCGAAAGCAGATAGCGCTTGTCGCCCAGATCGCGTTGCTCACCATCGACGATGAGGTCATAGGGCATGCGGCAGGCTTGAGCGCATTCGCCGCGATTGGCGCTGCGTTGGCCGAGCGATTCGCTGGTGAGACATTGGCCGGAATAGGCCACGCAGAGTGCTCCGTGGACAAAGGTTTCCAGCTTCACCGCGCCGGGTTGGTTTGCCCGAAACAGCGTCATCTCCCGGAAGGAATTCTCACGCGCGATCACCGCGCAATCGAGCTGAAACGCCTCGTTCACAAAATCGAGGGCTTCCGGTGAAGTGATCGTCATTTGTGTCGAAGCGTGAAGCTCCAGACCGGGACAAATCGCCCGAGCCATCTTCGCCAAGCCAATGTCCTGAACGATGATCGCATCGACTCCAGCTTCGTGGATGAGCCGCAATTGCCGTTCCGCCGCCTCCAGTTCGCCCGTGAAAATCAGCGTGTTGAACGCGACGAATCCGCGCACCCCGCGCTCGTGTAGAAACGTCATCAACTCGGGAAGATCTTCCTCCGTGAAGTTGTCCGCCCGAATCCTGGCATTGAACGCGGGCAACCCGAAATAGATCGCATCCGCATCATTAGCCACCGCCGCGCGGGCGCAATCCCAGTTACCGGCGGGAGAGAGGAGTTCGAAGGGATGACCGTGTGACATTACGGCGGAATGTAGCATGGTCTGCGGATGTCCAAAACGCTCATTGTCGCGACCCATAACACCCACAAGACGGAGGAAATTCGCGAAATCCTCGCAGGCTTTTTTGACGAAATCGTGGACCTGACCGCGTTCCCGGATCTGGAACCGGCCGAGGAAACCGGGACTACCTTTCACGAGAACTCCGCCATCAAAGCACTCGCCGCCAGCGAGGTGATGCCGGAAGCCACCGTGCTCGCCGATGACTCCGGCCTCGAAGTCGATGCGCTGGACGGGGCCCCGGGAGTTTACTCCGCGCGTTATGCCGACGATGGGGCGACCAATGCCGCCAATCGCGAAAAGCTCCTCGCCGAATTGGCCAAAACCGGAGCACGAGGCAAAGCGCGGAGTGGTCGGTTTCGCTGTGTCCTCACCCTCGCCCGCCACGGGAAGGTCATCACCACCTTCAACGGCACCGTCGAAGGGATCCTCGCGAACGAAGAAAAGGGAGAAGGCGGTTTCGGTTATGACCCGCTCTTCATCCCGGAAGGCTTCTGCGAAACCTTCGGCCAACTCTCTTCCGACATAAAGAACCGCATGAGCCATCGCGGGAGAGCGCTGGAGAAATTGAAGGGATGGCTGGCAGAAAACGGGTAGTGTAAACGCTGCTAAAGATGCTTTTTCAGCTCTGGTCCGATTTTCTCATGAAACCTAACCCCCTATTCCGCCTCCTCGTTCACTCCCTCTTCTTCAGCTTCATCTGGCAGTCCAACGCGGCCAATGACACCACACTCCCACGCAGCACACCGGAAGCCCAGGGCATTTCCTCAGCCGCGATCCAAGAATTCATCGAAGCGGCTGACGAGCAGATCGATACCTTGCACAGTTTCATACTCGTCCGGCACGGACACGTGATCACCGAAGCGTGGTGGAAGCCAGAGTCGGCGGAGAAGCCGCATATTCTGTGGTCGCTCAGCAAGAGTTTCACCTCCACCGCAATCGGGATGGCTGCAGAAGAGGGAAAGCTGAATCTGAATGATCCAGTGCTGAAATTCTTTCCTGACAAGGCACCCGCAGAACCCAGCAGCAACCTGAAAGCGATGCGGATCCGCGATCTCCTGACCATGAGCGGAGGGCATGAGGTCGAGCCGAAGTTTAACCTGGTGGCCGGTCCCACCGTGAAAGGCTTCTTGGCTCATCCGACCACGCACGAACCGGGAACGTGGTTTCGTTATAACACTCCGGGAAGCTACATGCTTTCGGCAATCATCACCAAGACCACAGGCGAGACCGTCGTCGATTACCTGAAACCGCGCTTGTTCGAGCCACTAGGCATCGAACAGCCCAAATGGGACACGACCGCCGAGGGCCACAGCATCGGAGGTTACGGCTTGTTTGTTCGCACCGAGGACATCGCCAAATTCGGCCTGCTCTATCTCCAGAAGGGCAAATGGAATGGGCAGCAATTGCTCGCGGAGAAATGGGTCGAAGCCGCAACCGCAGGTCAAGTGGACAACAGCCTGGGGCCGCACGCAAAGAATCCCGATTGGGCACAAGGTTATGGATATCAATTCTGGCGTTGTCGACACAACTGCTATCGGGGCGACGGCCGCGACGGGCAAATCTGCCTCGTCATTCCCGAGCACGACGTGGTGATCGCCATTACCGCGAAGACGCGGCAGATGCAGACCGAGTTGGATCTTGTGTGGGAAAAGCTCCTGCCCGCCTTCCAATCCGAACCGTTACCCGCCGACCCAGCCGCACTCGAAAAATTGGAGCAGGCCGCAACGAAGCTGATCGCCCATCCGGCGGAAAAGGAATCGAGATGAAGCTTGGCAAGGGAAGCCCAGTTCTCATCATCACTCTCCACTGGCCTTCTGACCATTCCGTTTGGCGAACACCTGGCCGAACTCATCGAAGGAGAGCGATCCGTCCCCATTCTGATCGACCTTAGCCACTACTTCCTCTGCCTTTGCCGGGTCGGACATTCCGGGACTCCGTTGGAATTCCGTCGGAGTAACCTTACCATCTGCGTTAGCATCAAGTCGGGCGAAGGCCTGCTTTGCCGTGATTCGGGTTCCCATTGGGGTTAGAGCCGTAGGCTCGCCGTCTGCCGGTGCAGCTTTGTCATCCTCATTGGTCCCCTGCGCGTTTTTGACCGAGGGATCCATGGGTGGACGGCGAGTCAAACCTTGCTCGATCCGCTGACGCATGCTCAATGGGTCTGCAACTCGACTGCGATGCAATTCGTCCATTTCAGGACGATCGAGCTTACCATTTTGATTCTTGTCCATTTGATCAAAGCGATCACTGCTACCGCGAAATCCGCTCTTCTCGATCAAGCCGTCTCCATTCTGATCGTTTCGGCTGACGAACACTTGAAAAAACATGGAGCCATCGCCGCCCGGAGGGCGTTCGGCGCTCGACGGCTGAGATGCCGGCTTGGCTTCTTCTGCAACCTCCTCGGGGCTAGACGTTTTGTCCTCGCCGGTTTCTCCCCGGAGATTGGAAGGGCTCATCACAATGCCCCCCCCAAGGCAGCAGGTAAGCGTTATCGTTCCGAGGCAGGACCTGAGTGACTGGGCTTTCATGGTGGCTCTATGAGAAAGCGGTTCGGAATTTCGAGATTCTTCGCAAACGAGTAAACTTCGCCAAGGTTCTCAAGTTGCGCAGAACTCGGAAAGCGAAAACCGTCGAATCCTGAAAATCGAATGGATCGAAAGCCTCGACGACGCTCCTAACCCTGTTCCAGCCGGTTCTTCCGGGGGGAGATTCGCGTTGACAGGTTGTCGCATTGACAGGTTGCTGAGTGACAATTTTTTAACAACCCCCTCATGCCAATGGACAACAGCTCGACTGAAATTGGACCCAGCCTTTTGGAAGCCCTCAAACAAAGCGCGGCGGGGAGCCAGTTTCCCCAAGTCGTCACGGCTGCGGATCGCCAAATTCTCTATACCAATGGTGCATTTGAACATCTCTGCGGACATCCTGCCGCTGAGGTTGTTGGCAACAACCCAGGTGAGCTTTTGCAAGGGCCAGAGACCAACCAGGAAGTGGTAGCAATCGTTCGCAAAATGCTGGGTGAGAAACGCCCTTTCGAGTTTCGCATCGAGAATTATCACCGCGATGGGCATCCCTACCGGGCGGGAGTGGTGGTGTTCCCCTTTCAGAGTGATGGCGCCACCTACTTCCTCGGGATCGAACGTCGTCTCGAAGGCGAAGAAGATCTGTTCGATGATCCTAACCTGGAAGGCGAACTTCGCCGAGCCGCAAAACTCATCGATCAATATGGCGGTTATTGACTCCGGCCTTGGTGGCAGACGTTGAGGAATCGACCGAGAGGCTTGTGATCTACAAACTAAAAAGGCTGTTACTGTAAGGACTGACGAAACCGGAAACGACGATCGCGACAGCTCGTCTTCTTTCGTGCCCACGGTCTTTCTCAGATTGCCACCAAACCCTTGACTTGACCGTCTCCTTGGCACCAGAATCCCGAAGCCAAACGCAGGCGAGGGCCATGGAACTACCACCACCTCCGAAACCAAAACCTTCCGCATTTTCATCTCCTC
Organism: uncultured Verrucomicrobiales bacterium; assembly: GCA_964351855.1. Taxonomy (GTDB): domain Bacteria; phylum Verrucomicrobiota; class Verrucomicrobiia; order Verrucomicrobiales; family DEV007; genus JBCDHN01. Next base: position 6,005 of record CAYGQD010000120.1, on the reverse strand, counting down.
GCCGGGCGATGTGAACGCGGAGCAGGATAAGGCGAAGCAGGTCATCGCCTAGCTGAAGAAATGGTATGGGCCGCTGGTGCGGCTGGTCCCGGCGTTGTGGGAGGATCTGCCGCTGGAGATCGACGCCTCGTTTCAGGACGGGATCGACGTGATTCTCCCGGGCGCGAGCGAGAAGTCGTGGAACTGGAAAGCCGCCTGCGCCAGCGCGAAACCGAGGAACCACCCACCGCCTTCGTAGCCGTGATCGGAGCGAGTGGTTCCGGTAAATCTTCCCTCGTCCGGGCCGGTCTCCGCGCCAACCTCACCCGGTTCAACCTCGACGAAACCGTCTCGGAATGGAGTTCCGGGGTCATGATGCCCGCGCAATCCGAAGGAAACCCGGTCGCGCATCTTCTCGATTGTCTCACTCAGCCCGGCGCCTTGCCGGAACTCGCCCAATCCGGCATCCCGCTCGCCGAAATCGCCCAGAACCTCGCCGAAAACCCCAAACCCACCGTCAACCTCACGATCAAACCCGCGCTGCGTAACACGAGTTTCCGGCCCGTGCCCCAAACCTCCGGCGAAGCCGCACTTTTTCCGACCAACAACCAAGCACGAAAAAGCTCTTAATCATCATCGACCAGTTCGAGGAACTGTTTATCGACAAGCGCATCTCCGCCGAATCCCGCGACGCTTTCCTCACCACCCTCGAAGTCCTCGCCCAATCCAGCCTCTGCTGGATTGCCATCCCAATGCAGAGCGATTTCTACCCCGTGGCTCAGAAATCGGAGATCTTCCGCCGGCTCAAAGCAGAGACCGGCCAATTCGACCTCCTCGCTCCCGGTCCCGAAGCCCTGCGCCGCATCATCACCGAACCGGCCCGGATGGCCGGGCTGCACTTCGAGCGCCGCGCCCCGGAACTCGGCGGCCAGAGCGTGGTCGGCAATATCCTCGAAGACGCCCAAAACCAGCCGGACATGCTCCCGCTGCTCTCCGATTTACTCCAGGAACTCTACCAACGGCGCACGCCGGAGAACATGGTCACCTTCGCCGCCTACGAATCGCTCGGCGATCCCGCGAAAAACCTCGCCGGCCTAGAGGGAACCTTAAGCACCTAGGCCGACAAGAAATTCGAGAAACTGACTCCCGAGCAGCATAAGACCTGCCCGAAAATCCTTCACGCTCTCGTCACCGTGGAGGCCGACGCCGACGTGCGCCGCCGCGCCAATCTCGCCGCCCTCAAGGACACCCCACAGAAGGCCGCCCTGGCCGATGCCTTCATCAAGGCCTGGTTCCTCACCGCCGAGGGTGGCGCGGATTTGCAATCCGCTTCGTTGCCTGAGGGCCAAGACTCCACAGACGGATTGCAAATCCGTGCCACCGCGAAAAATGCCACCGCCACGGTTTCCCTGGCCCATGAGGCCCTCCTTCGCAAATGGGACCGCGTCGCCCAATGGGTCCGCGACAACCGCCAGCACCTTCGGATCCACTCTCGGGTCGAGATGGCCATGCGCCGCTGGCAGAGCCGGGACCAGCACCAATCGCTCCTCCTCTCTGAAGGACTGGATCTTGAAAAAGGCCTCAGTCTGATCAAGGACGCCCCACAACTCCTCGCTGGAAGCGAATACGACGCGGTGCGCGACTACATCGAGTGCAGCTTCCGCCACCACGAACGCCGAGAAAGGCGCACCCGCTAGATTCGACGACGAGTCACCCTCGTCCTTGTTTTTTGCTTGTTGCATCTCTCACAGCTGCAATCGCGCTCGGCTTCTTGTATTTGCGTTCCGAACAACAACGGAAAGAGATCGTACTAGCAAAGAATAGGCTTGCGTCTTCTTTGCAGAGGGAAACAGATCAAAAAGAAGAAATGATTGCTGCTATCTTAATGAAGAACAATCTACAATCCCAGAAGTTCGAGGAGATAGCGCAACTCCAGAAGGAGTGGTTGCAATACGAGAAATTCGTTTTCGATGTGAATCTCCCACCGGAACGCCGCCAAGAGATGGCGCAGAAAGCTGATACGCTTCGCCGCCAGTTCAAGCGGGCCGTCGGTTCACTCAAAGGCGACTCACTGCCAGACCTCCCACGATGGCGGCGGAAGCGGAACAATAGCAGAACCGGGGCTGAAGCCCCGACCTTTGTTCTTTGGGACGTTGAGCCCCGGATTGGAATCGGTCCGCATCAGCATCCCTGCCGGAAATAGGAAGGTTGCGCGATCACCGCCAATCCGCTAAAATCCGGCCATGGGATTGGATATCTATTTTTTTCCGGAGCGGAAACAAAGCACGGGAAACTGGGAACCCGCGTTACTCGGTAACGATTCCGCGGCGGATTCCGACGCAAACCGATCGATTGGATTGAGCCGCAACTCCGCGCTCTTTCATGTGTTGTCAGGCACGAACAGCTGGCGGTCGGGAGGAGACTTCGAATCGATTTCGGAACCGCGCGGGCTTCCCGATGATCTCTCGCCTCAAATCCGAGAACTCTGGGAACGTTGGACGGGAGAGGATGCGAGCTGGCTTAACGCGATCGAGATTTCCGAGTGGGACTGGTCGCGAGAGCTTCAGAGAGAAGCGATGGTTCGCAACGAGGTCGCCCACCCTTTTGACGACAACCCTTTGGGTTTTCCTCGTGACCCTTCGTCAGACGGGGAGGAGATGAGTTATGCGATTTATATGGCAAATGGGGTTCCGGTCCGATGGCGGGAGACCTACGGCGATGCCATTGATCTCTCTTACCTCCGCGATGCGTTGGGGGTTTTCTGGGGTGATCCCAAGATTCGTTTCGTTTTCTGGTACTGTTGAGAGCCTCTGGTCCTGACAGGTGAGGAAGGCTGATTTCGCGCTCGAACCGTGAGTGGGAGATCGAAAGTCAGGATTCCGCCAGAACCGTGACGGGGACTGATTTCGAAGTCGGGGTGTTGGAGATTTCGGCGACGGAATCAATCGGGACGAGGGGGTTCAATTCAGGGAAGTAGCCAGCGACTGCCTGCTTGGGGAGTTCGTAGGGAACAGCGAGGAACTTTTGGACTTCGCGCAAGCGACCGCCGGAGGTGTTTCGAATGGTTACCGGAGCGAGCGGGCGGATGTTGCGTTCGCTCATGTCGCTGGGGTTCATGAAGAGGATGCGTCGCTCATTGCTGATGCCACGGTAGCGATCGTGAAGGCCGTAGACGGTTGTGTTGAACTGATCATGGCTGCGCACAGTCATGAGCATGAGTTCCCCTTCGGCGAGGTCTGCGGAGCTGAGCGTTTCGGCGGAGAATTCGGCTTTCCCGGATGCGGTTTGGAAGATGCGATCCTTGGCTGGATTGCGAAGATAGAAGCCTCCGGGCTCTCGAACCCGGGCGTTGAAGTTTTCGAAGTCGGGAATTGTCTTTTCGATGAGATCCCGCACCCGGTCGTAATTTTTTGCCATCTCGATAAAGTCGAGGGTGGCCCGATCCCCGAGGGTCGCGGCAGCAAGCCGGGCGGCAATTTGGATTTCGCTGAGGAGGTGGTCGGAAATCGGTTTGAGCGTGCCTTTGCTTTGGTGGACGACGCCCATCGAATTTTCCACGGTTGAGAACTGAGGTTCGCCTTGCTCGTCCGGGTCGAGTTCGCTGCGACCGAGACAGGGCAGAATCAGGCCAGTTTTGCCGGTCACGACGTGGCTGCGGTTGAGCTTGGTGGAGACTTGGACGGTGAGGGAGCAGTTCCGTAAGGCCTCGGCCGTGAATTCGGTATCTGGCGTGGCTTGGAGAAAGTTTCCTCCCATGGCAAAGAAGACGGACGCTTTCCGTTCGTGCATCGCGAGGATGGAATTGACGACGTCGTAACCGTGATGACGGGGCGACTGGAATTCGAAGACGCGATCGATCGCATCGTGGAACGCGGCGGGCATTTTCTCGAAAATCCCCATCGTCCGGTCTCCCTGAACGTTGCTGTGACCGCGGACCGGACAGAGCCCCGCGGAGGGCTTGCCAATGGCACCTAACATGAGGTGGAGATTGACGACGTCCCGAATCGTCGAAACCGAATTGCGATGCTGGGTCAGCCCCATCGCCCAGCAGGTAATGAGCTTTTTCTCTCCCCGGACCATGACTTCCGCCACCTTACGAATCTCGGCTTCGGAAATCCCGGAACGGGTCTCGATTTCTTCCCAGGTCACGTCGTTCCGAAGCCCTTCCGCGTAGGCTTCGAAGCCGGTCGTGAACTCTTCGATGAAGGCGCGGTCCACGACTTGGCCGGGCCGTTGGTCTTCGAGATCGAGAACGGCCTTCCCCAATCCCTGGAAAATCGCCTGATCCCCGTTGACGCGCACGCGAAGGAAGTGACTGGCCAGCGGAGTCGCCATGCCCATCATCCCACGAATCTCTTGAGGATGAGCAAAGCCGACCAACCCGGCTTCCTTCATCGGATTGATCGCCACGATCTCGGCATCGTGCCGCACCGCTTCTTGCAAGGCGGATAACATCCTGGGATGATTCGTGCCGGGATTTTGACCGACAATGAGCAAGGTCTCCGCGGTCTCGATGTCCTTTAGCGTAACCGTCCCCTTCCCTGCTCCGATGGAATCGCCGAGAGCCGCGCCACTGGATTCGTGACACATGTTCGAGCAATCCGGCAGATTGTTGGTGCCAAACATGCGGACGAAAAGGCCGTAGAGAAAGGCGCTTTCGTTCACGGTTCGGCCGGAGGTGTAGAAGATGGCCTCGTCGGGATTCTTGAGGCCGTTCAGTTCATCAGCAACCAGTTGGAAAGCTTCCTCCCAGCCAATCGGTTCATAATGGGTGGCTCCCGGCCGCAAGACCATCGGATCAGTGAGGCGACCCTGCTGTTCCATCCAGTAGTCCGATTGCTGAGAGATCTCCGCCACGGAATGCTTCGCAAAAAAGGGTGGATCAACACGCCGCATCGTCGTTTCCGAAGCCATCGCTTTGGCCCCGTTCTCACAAAATTCGGTCGAAGCCCGCTCGTCATCCGGATCTGGCCAGGCGCACGACGGGCAATCGAAGCCTTCCTTCTGGTTCAGTTTCAGCATGCCCTCAGCACCGCGTTTGAGCCCCGCCAATCCAAAGACGTGCTTGAAGGACGAAGTGACTGCCGGGACACCGGCCGCATAACTCTTCGGTTCGCCAACACGAATTCCGGTATGATCCTCGGGTGGTTGGGCGTGAATTTCTTCAGGATCACGGGATTCCGCAAAATCATCAGATTTCGCAGGCTGGGGGAGGTCGCGAGACATAGGTTTTGGATGGGGATGAGGGAGGAACGGAACCGTCGGCTATTGGCGGGAAAATTCCACTGAAGGAATGCTCCGGAGCTACGAATATCACGCCAAAAGCGATTCTCCGGTCTCGATCGAGCTTCGCCTTCGAGAGATTCGGTTGTTTCCCTCGGAAACTTCGTGTTACGGTTTCTTCCAAACCCTCATGAGTCGCTTCACCGCCATTCTTTTTTTCTGCGCGATTTCTTCGATTTCGGCCGAACGGTTGCCGTGGGATCCATTCGTGGCCGATTACTGTCTCGATTGCCATGACGGTGACAGCCAAAAGGGAGGTCTGAATCTCGAGACGGCGCTGGATGCGCCACTCAAAGAACAGCAAGAGGCTTGGGAAAACGTGGTCCGCCAGCTTCGGGGCCGACAGATGCCTCCCGCCGGAAAACGGAGGCCTACTGAAGCGGATTACACGGAGGCACTCGCTCATTTGGAGTCGACCTTGGACGCGTTCGCCGCGCAACACCCACATCCAGGCCAGACCGACACCCTGCGACGTCTCACTCGCAGCGAATACCAGAACGCGATCCGGGATCTCCTCCGTGTCGAAATCGATGCCAAGGCGCTGCTGCCGCCTGATCCATCGAGTCACGGGTTCGACAATATCACGGTGGGTGACCTGCCCCCAGCTCTGCTGGAACGCTACATCACCGCCGCCCAGAAAATCAGTCAATCCGCGATCGGGAGCGGCGGGACCTCGGTGGACGGACGCACGATTCGGGTTCGACCGGATCTGACCCAGGAAGGTCACCTCGAAGGGTTGCCGC
>CAYGQD010000119.1:0-21612 GCA_964351855.1 uncultured Verrucomicrobiales bacterium | reverse complement strand
AAGGGGAAGGGGAAGGGGAAGATCGCTGGCTGGTTCGTCCGCAGGCGGGGTGGTTGATGGCGTTGACTGGGACTGGCGCTCCAGCGTGGCCACATCCATTTCCAACCAGTGCGCGCTCTGCATTTCGATCAGCTCCGGCTCCGGCGCGAGCGATGCCAGGGTATCGATCTCCGGTGGGCGGGTCCGCACCAGCCAGATGATGGCGGAGAGCACCAACACGTGAACCACCGCAGCGAGGATGAGGCTGGCGGAAAAGCTTTGCAAAAGACGGTTCATTTCTCGTCGCCGGCTCGGGTCACCACGCCGACTTTGCTAATCCCCGCGTTCTTGACCGCATCCATCACGCTGACCAGCTCTTCCACGGTCAGCTGGCGGTCTGCCTTGATCAAGACGGCCATGTCCGGGTCTTGGCGGAAAGACTGCTTCAAGCCGGATTCCAGTTGGCTCATCGTCACTAGCTCTTTCCCCAGATACAGCTGACGGGTCCGTGTCATCGAGACGGTGGCGACTTGCTCCTCGCGCACCGCTTCCCGGGAGGCGTTGCTCGTGGGGATGATCAACTCCGCGCTTTCTTCCAGGAACGGTGCGGTGATCATGAAAATGATGAGCAGGACGAAGGCAAGGTCCAGCAGAGGGGTAATGTTCAGCTCAGAGAGCGTCCCCATCTCGGAAGGTTGCTGTCGGGCGGTCCTACGCATGTCAGTAGCGGGTGAACAGCTTAGACCGGCCTCCGCGGTAAGCGCCGGGCCGCCTGCTGGGCGATAGGGTTGATCGGAGGTTCCTGATTGGATGGACCAAAGGAGTCATCGGCCGGGGTCGAGTGACTGGGCGGCGGAGCCGGGTAAGTTTGAGGCTGGGGATAAGGCTGCGGCTCCTGGTAGGGATATGGCTGAACTGGCGGCGCATGTCCCGCAGGCGCCACTGGAGCCACCACTTGGGTGGGCCGGGGATGGTAATCCACGAATTGGCGCTCCAGGATCGCGCCCAATTCCGCTGAGAAATTGTGCATCTCCAGAATCAAGGTGCGGATTTTGTTGATCAGCATGTTGTAACCAAACATCGCCGGAATCGCCACGAGCAGGGCGATGACCGTGGTGACCAACGCGGCGGAAACGCCCGGGGCCATCAGTTTGATGCTGGCGGAAGCTCCGGTGCTGGCGACGCGGCTGAACACTTCCATCACGCCCCAGACCGTTCCCAGCAATCCCAGAAACGGGGCTCCGCTCACGGCGGTGGCCAGGAAATTCATGCGTCGCTCCAGATACAGCACCATTTCTCCTGTGGCCCGCTCCATCGCCAGTTGCACGGTCTCCATTTGGCGAGGATTCAGCGCCCCGGCGTTGGCGAACCGAGCGTGGGTAGATTCATCGACTTCGCCGGACCCAATCAGTTGCTGAGAAAGCTCCCGACAGGCGGAGCGATACACCACCATCAGCGGCGAGCCCGGGATGTTCACCTTTCGCAAATACGGCTCCAGGGCGCTCTTGGAATTGCGGAAGCCGTGGACGAATTTGTAGTTCTGACGCGCCGCTTTATTGGTCATCACCATCTTGTTGAACATGATCGACCAGCTGATGACGGAAAGCGCCAGGAGTATCCCGGAGACGATCAATCCCGGCAGATGCGCCTGTTCGATGGCATAGGAAAAGCCTTGGGTGCCCCAATCAATGGCAGCGATGGGGACCGATGAGATGGCAGGATGGAGATAGCTCACGTCGTAGCAAATTAGGAAACAATCAGGTAGAACACCCAATCCCCCTTACCTGTATCCGACCCTGACCCGGATTTCAATATTCAACCCGAAACCGTCGCCAGGTGGGGACGAAAGAGAGGCAAATTCGTCGAAGATGGGGACTTGCAAGCCGCGAGGACCCTGATGTAGTATCCCCTTCACCATGGCCAAGGTCTTCACGATTTCTCTGTGCCTCGCTCTGCCGTTCGCGATGAGCGGCTGCGCGGCGATGGATGTTCTCGCGGCACCCTTGAATGCGACGGTGGGCTTTTTAGGCTCCGTTTTTCCCAAGGGCGGGGGCGAGGAAAAGCCGGAGGAGAAGAAAGAGGATGAAGCGCCTCAACGCATGGTCGGGACTATTCGCTTCAGTTATGAAGGTTTTGTCCTCATTTACTCTCCGACCAATGAAATGCTTCCCCCGGGCACGAAATTGACCACCATCAGTAAGGAAGGAGCCGCTCAGGATACCGTCCTCAAACTGAGCGCGGAGAAAAAGGGATCGTTCCTGGTCGCGGACATCGTCAAAGGCGACCCCAAATCCGGCCATCTCGTGGTAACCCAGAAGGGTGGCGGAACCGCTGCTCGCAGTGAATATCAGGTTTTGCCGTAAATGTTGGAAGAAGCTGAGGCGCGGGAACGAATTCTCAATGCCACCCGGGTCGCGGGAACGGAGTCGATTCCCTTGGTGGATGCGAGGCATCGAATTGCCGCCAAAGACGTCTTTGCCAAGGTCGCGCTTCCGGGATTCGACAACTCGCAGATGGATGGATACGCCGTTCGGGCCTGCGATGCTCCCACCGGCGCGAAATTAACCGTCGTGGGCGAGCAACCCGCCGGTGCCAAGCGTCCCCTCACCGTTGGCCCGGGCCAAGCCGTTCGCATTTTCACCGGCGCACCGATGCCGGAGGGAGCCGACGCCGTCGTCATGCAAGAAGACGTCGAGCGGCTGGAAGACCAGCGCATCCGCCTCATGGAAGGCGTCGAGCTGGGTGAATTCGTCCGCCGGGAAGGTGCTGACCTCTGTTTGGGGCAAAAAATCCTCTCCGCGGGTCAACTGCTCAACCCCGCCCGGATCGGCGTTCTCGCCTCCCAAGGCCTCGCGGAAATCGAAGTCGGGCGGCGTCCCCGCTGCGCCATCGTCACCACCGGTGATGAACTGCTCGCCCCTGGATCCAAGCTGGAACCCGGCGCGATCTTCAACAGCAACGGCCCCATGCTCGCCAACCTCGCCCAGGAATTCGGCGCGGGCCAGGTCCGCCGCTATCATGCCTCGGACGATCCCGCCCAGCTCCGCGAAACCCTCGACCAGGCCTTGACCGATTCCGACGTTTGTCTCGTTGCCGGAGGCGTCTCTGTTGGCGAGCACGACCACGTCAAAGCTCAGCTCGCTTCCCTCGGTGTCGAAGGCGGCTTCTGGCGAGTCCGGGTCAAACCGGGCAAACCGCTCTTCTTCGGCCAGCGCGGCCCCCAATGCATCTTCGGCCTCCCCGGAAACCCCGTTTCTGCCTACATCACCTTCCTCCTCTTCGTCGTCGGCGTCCTCAAAAAATGGCAAGGAGAAACCGTATCCTCGGATCGTCCCCACCTTCTCAGTCTGCCTGCCCAAGCCCTCGAATCCGTGATCAACGATCGCGGAAACCGCCCTCACTACGTCCGAGGCTGGTTCGATCCCACAAAACAGACCTTCCGTCCCATCGGCCTCCAGCAATCCCACGCCCTCTTCGCCCTCAGCCAGACCAACGCCCTCGTCCGCGTCGAACCCGGAGAAACGATCGATCCCGGGCAGCCGTGTTCTTGTTACCTGTCCAGTGGAGTGACGATCTAGGAGTCTGTCGGACTTAGAGCGTCCTGGCGAGAAGATCGAGGTTCGAGTCAAAACTTCCATAAGTTTGAGGAATTTGTGGAGACACAAACGACGAAAACGAAGGGGAGTTTTGGCCGAATCCCCGATTTTCGGAGCCGGGCGGGCGAAGTCCGACAGGCTCCTAGTGTAGGCCGTCCAACAGACTGCACATTCCGGTAATTTTTGAGGCTCTTGAAATTTGCCGCTTCGCGGTTGATTTTGGGTTGGATACCGCCTTTTCCCCAATTTCTGCGTTCCTTGTCAGTCAAGAAGCCCGCTTCACTCCCTCCTCGCGCCGGTGTGCCGGTCCAACTTGAACTTGTGGAAAATTCGGCATCCTTAATACGCATTCTGCTGGACGGGATGCACTAGCTCCGATCCCGAAAATCACCCGCAGCTTCGGCAGTAAACCAACGGATTTGCCGATGGGAAAACGGTCGAGGGAAGTTTACGATGTCCCGAGTCTGACGGGCGTGGAAATGGAGCGAAACACTCCACCTAAACCATCAGATCCAACTCACAGGCCAGATCGTGGTTTTGGCGATACCAAGCGACGGTTTTGTCGAGGCCTTCTTCGAGGCCGATCTGGGGTTCCCAATTGAGAAGTTCTTTCGCTTTGGAGATATCCGCCCAGGTTTCGCGAACGTCGGCGATGTGCTCGTCGAGGTAGTTGACGTTCGCTTTTTTGCCGAGGCGATCTTCGAGCATGTGGATGACCTGATTCATCGAAATGGGGTTCTGGCCACCACCGAGGTTGATGATCTCGTAGCCGAGCGGCTTCATCGCGGCAATCGTTCCTCGAGCGATGTCGTCGACGTAGGTGAAGTCGCGGGATTGCTCCCCATCGCCATACATGATGATGGGCTCTCCTTGGTCGATCCAGCGAGTGAAGCGGAAGACGCTCATGTCAGGGCGACCGGCGGGGCCGTAAACGGTGAAGTAGCGGCAGATGGTGGAATCAATCTTGTGCAGATGCTTGTAGGCGTAGGCCATGACTTCGGCCGATTTCTTGGAGGCGGCGTAGGGCGAAATGGGGGAGTTGACCGGCGCGGTTTCGACGTAGGGCATCGGCTGGCCCGCGTAGAGTGAGGAGGTGGAGGCGAGAACGTGTTTCTGGACGCCGAATTCGCGCATCAGCTCAAGAATGTTGAGGGTGCCCATGCCGTTGGTCGTCATGTAGACGAAGGGATTTTCCATGCTGTAACGCACACCGGCCCGAGCGGCGAGGTTGAGGACGGCTTCGAATTCGTTGGCTTTGAAAACACCACGGAGGGCGTCCAGGTTTTCAAGATCCAGTTCGTGGAAGGTGAAGTTGTCGTGCTGCTTGAGGGCTTCGAGCCGATGAAGCTTGAGGCGGGTGTCGTAGGCGTTGTTCAGATTATCGACCGCGACGACTTCTTTTCCTTCTTCGAGAAGGATGCGGGAAACAGTGGAGGCGATGAATCCGGCGGCGCCGGTGACGAGGATAGGCATCTTGCTTGGGTGATTGGAAAAACGACTCTAACGTGAGGCCTTCCATGCTGGCAAGCAACGGGACGGTCGCAAATTCGAATTTCGAATTTCGCAGTGCCCCCAATACCCTATTCCACGAACTCACCGCGCTCGAAAATCCAGAGGAACTCCTGGTCGTAGCGCTCGGGATCGACGTAATCGGTCTTGACAGTGAGATGGATGCGATCGGTCTGCTTCAGTTCCATGGTGTAGGTTGTCGTGCAGAATCCGTGGTCCTGGCTGGCGATGACTGGCTGCTCGTTCGCTCCGGCCTTGGCGGCTTTCAGATCGAGCGGGAGAACCATGGAGGAGATGGGATCTTCGGAAATGGAGCCGCTCTGCCGTCCCCAGACGCCCATTTCGATGTCTCCCGCAGACTCGTGGATGAGCAGCTGGAGGGTGCCTCGGCTGCCGGTGTCTTGGTTCCGCCAGGATCCGAGCCAGCCGATTTGAGCTTCCGCAGAGGTTTGGGCCGTTTCGATGGCCTGCATCGCGTTTTGGTAAGTGCCGGGGATGTAGTGAAGGTCCACCAGGCGGTCTTTCCGCCCGGAATCATCGGTGTAGTGGGTCTTGACGCCGAGGTGGAATTCCTCTTCAGCGCGGCTGAGGGCGTATTGGGTAGTTTTGAACCCGGAGTCGTGGGACATTTCCACGGGAGGGTCCCCGGGGTTCAGAGTCTGGATTTGTTCGACGCTCGCGGGAAGGCGAAGCAGGGTGGGACTGGAGCCGATGGTGCTGCCGGTAGAGTGCCACAGCTTCATGAAGACGACGTCGTCATCGGTCAGGATATCGACCTGCTTGAAGTAGTCCGTGCCGAGATCCAACGCCCGCCAGGAGCCGACCAGTCCCTCGGCCGGAAGCTTCGCGTCTGCGGCGGCCTGACGTGGAACCAGGATCACGCCTCCCAAGACGATCCCGCAGAGGGCGACGAGGCTCCAGGTGGCGGTGAGGGAAATGGTGGAGGCGGGTCGAAGCTCAGCGGTGCGCTGAACGCCTTCGAGCCGTCGCAAAAGATCGCCGCGTTTCCGGAACCAGCAGGGTGTGGCTGCGCGGACCGGGGTCCATTCGAGAGCGTATTGGGCGATGGTGGCCCGGTACGCAGCGGTCCCGCCAATTCGAGCGGATTCGGCATCCCGGGCATCCTCACAAGCTTGAAGGTGGCGAGCGTTCAACCACCAGGCGAGAGGATGGAACCAGAAGAGATTGCGCAGCGCCGCGACGAGCGGGAACCAGCGATGATCCTGGGCCCGGAGATGGCACGCTTCGTGACGCAGGACGTGAACCAGCGCGGCGGAGTTGGCGTTGTTGGAAGCAAAATCGATCGGCAAGATCAGATCGCCGCGAAGGCTCAGATGGGGCGAGCGACGGTCAGGTGCGATCAGGGCTCGGGTCGGGGAAACGCCGAATTCTGAGCAAAGCTGAGTCCAGAGTTGAGTGATCGATTCCGGCGCGGAAGGCAGGGTTTTCGTTTCTGCGGCGTGGCGGAAGAGGCGGATGGTTTGGTGGAAGAGAAGGGCGAACGCGCCGGTCGCCCAGATGAAGGCGAAAAGGAGCGCGAGCGAAATGGGCGAGGAGGAAGCAGACGCGATCGTCGGGATCTGCGTCGCCTCAGGAATGGCGACGGCTGCGCTGGTGACGGATTCCGGCGTGGTGATTGAAGCGACGGCACTTGGAGCCGGCGAGGCCGCTGCGGCTTGCCAAATCGGGAGTTTCCAGGTGGGCCCGATCAGAGCAGTCGCCAGGAGCAAGACCCCGGCCAAAAGAGCGCTGCGGGAAATGGCGAGTTTCCAGGTGGGCTCGATGTGGCGCAGAGCGATGAGGGTGACGCTGGAGGCGAGTAACAGCAGGGTGAGGCGCGTGAGAACTTCGATCATGGGTTTGGGGTTTTGGGTGAAGGCTTGCTGGATTGAGGAACGGATTCGGCGATTTCGCGCAATTGGCGGGCTTCTTCCGGGCTGAAGGATTCGTCTTGAATGAGCTGGGCGATGAGGCCGACTCGCGAGCCACTGCCAAAGACCTTTGCCAGTCCGGTCAGCATATCGGCCATGGCGGCGTTCTTGCGGCGGCGGGCGAAGTAGTGGAACGCCTTGCCACGCTTTTCGCGATCCACATCGCCACGCTCCAGCATCACCGCGAGAACGGAGCGGAGGGTCGCGTTTTCGATCGGCCACTCGAAGCGGGATTCGATCTCACCGGGTTTGAGCGGTTCATCGGAGCTCCAGAGAATCTGCATGACGTGAAGTTGGGTCCGGTTGAAGTCCGGAATGTCGACCGAGGAAGGGTTGGGATCGGCGGCATCACTCATCATGTGTGAGAAAATCACAGTTCAAGATTTGGGACAAGCTTTTTCTGCGAAATTTTCACACGTTGTTGAATTTTCCCCGTGTCAGGTCCCGTTTTCCTCCTTCAACTGGACCGCCAGCCCTCGCGCCGCCGTCTCCCAGGAGGCCGCATCGGCTTCGCCAAACCCCGTCACCATTTTCCAGGTTCCCGAGAAATCAGCCGGGACGGTGTTGTTCAGAAAGCATTTCAGGTAGTATTTCCGATAGGTGCCGGGGACGTTCCAGACTTTGGAGATGTGGTCCCCTGCTTGCGGAGCGGCGAGGAGGCGAGAAACGGCGAACTGACCGCTGTCGGGTTCAAAGACGGCGATCCAATCGACGCGCTCTTGCACATAAAACTTCCGGGTTACCTCAGCGCCGTCGCCCAACTCCTGACGGATCAGCTCCGCCGAGTCGTCGTTCCCGGCGATTAGGGCGGAAACGCTCGGGGTCCAGGCGTGCATGAAATGGTAGACCAGCTTCAGCGGGATCGCTTCCAGGTTCGAAACCGTCGCGGTTTCGTAGAGTCGATCGTTTTTCAGGTCGATGGTGTTTTTTAGACGGAAGCCTCGAACCCGAGAATCGCGCTCGAAGCGGAACGAATCGCCCCGTAGGATAGACTGTGGGTCGGTCGGCTCTCCATCGACGAAGAAGGCCAGCGATTGGAGATCTTCCGGCTCGTTTTCCAGGTGGGCGGTTCCGATGAACCCGACTTCCGGGAAGTTGAAAACCGTTCCATAGGCGCTCTTCTCGGTCGTCATGGCCACGCCACGGAAATCGATCCGGCCCGAGGTCCATTGCGACTTCTGGCGGAGCAGCAGGGTGAGGTTTCCGCATTCGACGGTGATGCGTTCCAGGTCAGGACCAAGGTTTGGCCGAAACTCCTCCGCCTTGAGGGAGAGAATCAACCAGAGCTGAACCGTAAACGAAGCAAGAAGCAGGTGAGCAGGGCGCATCGATCACCTAATGCGGTGATTTCAGCGCCCGCAAGGGCTCCGGTCCAATTCAGCGGATCGCGACCTTGAGGAAGAACAACAGGGTTTCGTCGGTGGTCAGATCCGGGCTGTCGGTCACCCCGATCAATCGGGTCGTGCCCGACTCCATCGTGATGCTGGAGGTGATTTGCGACTCGTTGATGGAATAGAGTTGGATCTCGCGATCCTCGCCGGAGGCCGGGCCGGGGATCGTCCGTGGGGTGATTTCCGGAGCAAGCGAGTGGCTGATCCTGAAGTTCAGATCGACGAGCGTTTCCGAAGAATCAATCACCGGATCCAGCTCGAAGAGGACACCGGAAAAGACGGTCTTCAGGACTGGCTTATCGCGATCCCCTTCCGCCTCGTAGTTCGTGATCAACTGGACATCGCGACCGGATGCAATCTTGGCGCGTTGTCCAGATTGGCAAACCACCGTGGGGCTGCTGAGAATGTCACCGTTCTCCTCGGAAACGGCTTTGATCACGGCTTCGCGCAACGCGGTGCCATCGTTTTTGGCTTCGTCTCCATACTGATCGAGCAGCTTCAGGACGGCGAGTTTCGGCAGGGAATAGATCTCGGCGGAGGCATGAAGCGCAAGAGGTTTGGCCGCTTTCGGTTTGGCATCGATTTTGTCGATGACGACGGCATTGTCCTCAACGTGATAAGAGAGACTGGCCAACTGCGCCGTATAATTCAGCGCTTCACCCAGCGGGACATTGGTCAGCTTCAGGGTAATCCTGGCATCCGAGGGCTCTTTGAGAATAATGTTGATGCCTTTTTCTTGGGGATCGTTTGAAGAGGTGTCCAGCTCCCGACTCCGCGCTACCAGAAATTGGATCGCGTCCTGAATCGGCGTGTCGACGAATTCGACACTCGGCATGATGATCTTGCGGACCTTCTCGTCGGTGGACATCGGAGTCGGTTCGTCCCCGGGGAAGGGGTCGTCTTGCGCCCGAACCAAGGGATCGGCCCCGAGCAAAAAGAGCGTGGCGAGGAGGGCGGCGACGCCCAGCAGAGTTTGGAGGTGACGGGGACGGGCAGGGTGGTTGGCGATCATTTGGATACGTTGGTTCAGGGTGCTTTGAGGTTGGCTGAAAAAGGCGAGGGTGAGACGGGAACGGTGGCGGTTGCTGATGAGCGCCACGATTTTAAGCAGGGTAGAGCCGTAGGCGTGCCGTGAGGATTGGTGGCGCAAGGCCAAGTCATCGCTGGCCAGTTCTCGATCGTGACTGGCCAGTTTGAGGCTGAGCCAGGCAAGCGGATTGAACCAGTTGGCGAAGCAGGCCAGCAGGTGCAGCGTGTGCCAGAGGGGATCGAGTCGGCGTCGATGGGCTAGCTCATGAAGAAAGACGTGCTTCCATTCTTCCTCGGACAGATCTTCGCTCAGTTGGGGAGGCAGCAAGACCCGCGGGCGGAAGATTCCAAAAAGAATCGGGGAAGCAATGGCCGAGCAAAGTCGCGGCTCGGGGATCCGTCGCAGACCGAGGCTTTCGGTAGCCTGGCGATGCGCTTCCACGATGAAGGGCGCATCAGGGAGTGGCCGCTGCTGGAACCGGATGCGCAGGCTCTGAGCAATCCAGAATTCCAGACCGAGGATCATTCCCACGAGCCAGACCAGCACCAGCGGAGCGAGGTCGAACGAAGCCGATGATACTGAACTCGTCCCCGGAGGCTGGCTGGTCGCGGCACGGAGTGGTTCCCGGGGAACGACCGGGGCTGGCCCATCGAGATAGGTGATGCGGAACGGCTGTTCCGGCGCTGTCAGGGCCACGTTCGCTTCCGTTGGAGCCCACCAGCCATAGGCGCTAACGGGAGAAAGAGGGAGGGCGGGAAAGAGCAAGCGAAGCACCACCGCGATCCAGAGGAGATCGAAAATCCAAGCCCCGGGATGAAGTCGTTTCAGAGCGAGCCGGAGCAGAAAAATCGCCGCGATGAAGACGGAGGTCTTTCCCGCGTGTGCTACCAGTTGGCTCAGTTCAGGAAGGAAGCTCATTTCGCTGTGTCTCCCTTCTTCGCATCAAGGATTTCCTGGAGATCGGCCAGTTCTTCCGCGCTCAGTGGTGTCTCCTCCACCAGGCGGACGAGCAGGGAGGAAGACGCGCCGTGGAAGAGGCGTTCGGCCAGGTTTTTACTGGCTTCCCGGACGCAGGCTTCCTGACTGACCGTCGGGAAATAGAGATGCCGTCGGCCCTCTTTTTCGACCCGCAACGCACCTTTCTTCACCAAGCGACTCAGGAAGGTGTGGACGGTTTTATCCTTCCAGCCCTGGGAATGGCCAATCCGGTCCATCAGATCAGCGACGGTAAGGGGCGCGTTCTGCCAGAGAACGTTCATGATTCCCCATTCCGCATCGGAGATTTTCGGTGGCGTCATTGCTATTCCTACGTGTGTAGGAAAGAAGGCTAATCCTACACCTGTAGGCATAGCAAGCCAAAAAAGCGCGATCCCGTCTTTCCCTCCAAATTGCGACCAGGGTGCGTTTGAAAAATGAGGTGAGGTGCGCTGCGAGCGATTTTTTCGGCTGGGATTGATGGCTCGGAGCGGCGATGAGCTTCTTCACAGAGTTCCGAACAGCAATTCCAGCGGGAAAAAGCGCCGCATCTCAAAGTTGGCGGAGCCATTTTTACGGAAAAGTGAACTGTTTTGCTCGGCCACCTCATTTTTCAAACGCACCCTAGAACGATGCTTGATCCTTCCGCTCTCTCATTTATAAAAAGGAGTGTCTCTGCCTTTGCCAAAAATCACTCCACCCTCTCCTTCATTCGAGTCCGATCACGGACCCACGGTCGTCATCAGCAACGTCTGGCCTTCGATCGAAGGAGGGCGCTATCCGGTCAAACGCCTCGTCGGCCAGCACGTCGATGTCTGGGCAGACATCTTCAAAGATGGCCACGATCAGATCGACGCCGTCCTCAAGTGGCGTCGCCGCGGCATCGCCGTCTGGGAAGAACAGCGGATGAAGATCCATGAAAACGATCGCTGGCACTCTCGCTTCCCGGTCGAAGAAGCAGGCGATTGGGAATTCACGATCGATGCCTGGATGGACGATTTCCGGACTTGGCTTCACGATTTCGAAAAGAAATTCGAGGCCCGCAGTCCCGAAGAAACGCTCAAGACCGAGATTCTGGAAGGGGCCGGTATCATCGAAGACTCCGCCAAAGTCGCCGAAAACGCGAAGAGTCCCAAAGAAGCGGAAACCCTCCGCGGCGTCGCCACCCGCCTGCGCGAAGCCGACGCCAAATCGGCCATGAACCTCGTCAAAAACGGCGAGGTCCGCATGCTCATGCATCAGTGGACCAATCGCGCGAAGTCCACCACCTTCGCCCCCTCGCTCTGGGTCAAAGCTGAGCGGGAGCGGGCTCAGTTCGGTGCCTGGTATGAGTTCTTTCCCCGTGGCGCAACCGGCCGCTCCGATCAGCATTCCACGTTTAAAGACTGCATGGAGCGGATTCGTTATGCCAAGGACCTCGGCTTCGATGTCATCTACTTCCCGCCCATCCATCCCATCGGCAAAACCTTCCGCAAAGGGAAAGACGGTAAGCTGAATGCCGGCACGGACGAACCCGGCTCCCCTTGGGCGATCGGTGCGGAAACCGGCGGCCATTACGCCACCCACCCGGAACTCGGCACGATTGGCGACTTCGAGCGCGTCGTCGCGGAAACCAAAAAGCTGGGTCTGGAGATCGCCCTGGATTTCGCCATCAACTGCTCCCCGGATCATCCCTTCGTCAAAACGCATCCGGAATGGTTTTTCCATCGCCCGGACGGCACCATCAAATACGCGGAGAACCCGCCCAAAAAATACCAGGACATTTACCCGCTCAATTTCCATTGCGATGACTGGCGCGAACTCTGGGCGGAGATGGTCAACATCGTCCTCTTCTGGATCGGCCGCGGCGTCAACATCTTCCGGGTCGATAACCCCCACACCAAGCCCTTCGCCTTCTGGGAATACCTCATCGACCAGATTCACCGTCGCCACCCGGACGTCATCTTCCTGGCCGAGGCCTTTACCCGCCCGCGTCTCATGGAAATGCTCGGGAAAATCGGCTTCAGCCAGAGCTACAGCTACTTCACCTGGCGGACGGAAAAACACGAGATCATCGACTACGTTCGCGAGCTGACCCAAGGGCCCATGAAGGAATACTACCGCGCCAGCTTCTGGCCGAACACCCCGGACATCCTCACTCCGCCTCTCGTCGATGGCTCCCCCGCCGCCTTCAAGATCCGCGCCACCCTCGCCGCCACCCTCATGCCCAGCTGGGGCATCTATTCCGGGTTCGAGTTCTGCGAAAACCAGAAACATCCCGCTCGCGACGAATACCGCAACAACGAGAAATACGAATTGAAAGAGCGCGACTGGAACAAGCCCGGCAACATCAAACAATTCATCAAGCGCCTCAACCACATCCGCGCTACCAACCCCGCCTTCCGGGAATACTCGAACATCGAGTTCTGCCACACCGACAGCGACCAAATCCTCGCCTACGCCAAGCGCAGCGCCGATGGCCAAAACTCCATCATCGTCGTCGTTAACCTCGACCCGAACAACGATCGCAAGGGCAGCGTCAGCCTCCCGCTAGACTTCTTAGGGCTCGAAGGCCGCGCTGGTGGCTTTACGGTCAAGGATCTTATGTACGAAGACACCTACCAGTGGATTGGCGCAGGCAACTGGGTCGATCTCAATCCCAAGAGCAAACCCGTCCACATCCTCCAGGTGCAGCCATGACCGCGCCACGCTTTTCATTGCACAATGGCTGAAGATTCAAGTATGCAGGCGGGCGTCCAGCCGCTGGACGCGGTTCTGGAGGAATTGGGGCTTTCGGCCCATGATCTCGTCGCGGCTTCGACGGAGCAGATCACGCACAAGATGGTGACGAAGGGGCGGAAGGGACGCAAGCTGACGGCGAATCTGCAGGGGAAGATTACTCGGGCGCTGAATGCGGCGGCAGCGGATCGGCAGTTTGAGGTGCGGCAGTTGTTCAATTACGTGGGGCGATGAAGTCGGTCGATTACCTGGTGATTGGCCAGGGGTTGGCAGGCAGCGTGTTTGCGTGGATGGCGCTGGAGCGCGGCCGTCGCGTTTTGGTGGTGGATCGGGAAGAGGCGGCGACGTCTTCCAAGGTGGCGGCGGGAATCGTGAATCCGATTCCGGGGAAGCGGTTGGTGCGGCAGTGGCGTTTTGAGGAAGTTTGGCCGGTGGCGAAGGAATTTTACCGCGCTCGGACGCCGGACTGCTTTCACGAACGCAGCGTGCTCCGGCTTTTGCGGACTCCGGACGAGCTGAACCGTTGGGAACGGCGTCGGTTAGACCCAAGCTATGATGCGGTGTGGGAGTCGGAGCCGGCGGTGGTCGATCCCGAGGCGTTTCATCCGGTGCTGGGGGCATTCGAAACGCGAAGTGGCGGTTGGCTAAATGTTCCGAGGTTTTTGAACGCGGCTCGTGAAGCGTTGATAGCGCGGGATGCTTACCGAACGGGGGAGGGGATTCCCGCAAACGTGAAAGCGAGCCAGGTGGTCTGGTGTCAAGGGTTTGAGGCGACGCGGAACGGGCCGTTTGCCTGGCTGCCGATGCGTTCCGGCAAGGGCCAGATTCTGGATCTGAGCATTCCGGGTTTTGCGGAAACGCGGATCGTCAATGGCGGGAAGTGGCTGCTTCCGATGGGGGGTGATCGCTACCGAACCGGCTCGACCTTTGAATGGGACGCGACAGATCCAAGCCCGAATGCGGCGGGTCGGGAAGAGCTGGAGGCGGCGCTGGCGGAGATCCTGCGCCTGCCGTTTCAGGTTCACGAGAGCGAGGCAGCGTTTCGTCCGATGGCGAAGCAGGGTCACCCGATTCTGGGCACCCATCCGCAGGAACCCGGCCAGGCGATTTTTAACGGGTTGGGGGCGAAAGGAGTGCTCCTGGCACCATTTTTCGCCCGGCAACTGCTCGATCATCTGGAAACGGGCTCGCCGGTGGATCGCGAGGTGGATGTTCGGGGATACTGGAAGGGATGAGCGGATTGCGGGCAATGTTGTGGAAGAATTCGGGGCGTTTTGGGGTGAAGGGGGTGTATGCGAAACTCCATTTTTCTCTCTGTTTTCGCCCTGTTGGTGGGGCTGTTGCCTGCGGGCGCGTCTCCGTTTCAAGAGCTGGTCCGGAAGTCGGGACCAGTCGCCAGTTGGAGCTTTGACGATGCCAAGACTGCCGAAGCGAAGGTGATTCCAGGGCCAACAGGGCCAGAGTTCCCCGATTTCAGGACCGACAACCAGGCGATTGCCTTCGAATCTCCAGGCTGGATTCGGATCGCGGATGAACCGAAGTTCGATTTCGAAAACGGGGATGAAATCACGGTGGAAGCGTGGGTAAATCCTTCCTCGCTCCCGGGTTCGGGATATATTCTGGGCAAGGGACGGACTTCGAACACCGGATTTCCGAGCGACAATCAGAACTGGGCCTTCCGAATCCGCAATTCCAGCGCGGGAGCTTGCGTCAACTTTCTCTTTCGCAGCCGCGCGAACGGTGATCATCCGGGGGATTGGCATCGCTGGACATCGACGAGCGGTTTCGCGGTAGGAAGCGGCTGGCATCACGTGGCGGTGAGCTACAAGTTTGGCGACCCGAAGAGCATTCGCGGGTATCTCGACGGGCGTGAGGTGAAGGGGAAGTGGGACATGGGCGGCGAGACGACTCAACCGCCGGTGGTGGACGATGACGAAGTTTGGCTCGGTTCAGCGATGCGGGGTGATCGCAACAATTCGTTCCTCGGCGGCTTGGATGAAATCGCCTTGTATCGGCGGGTGCTCACCGCAGACGAGCTGAAAGCGCGCTGGAAGCACAAGCCTCAACCCTTGGCCGCGCCGGAATTGGTGGAGGGGAAGGTGAAGGTGCAACTTTTTGGGCCGATCAGTGGGATCGATCAGATTCCAAGCGGCGGAGTGCCTTTGCTATCGGAGTGGGAGCAGGAAGAATTCGGCTTTACCCGCCTGCCGCATCGCTACGATGACTGGGGGATTCGGGCAGACTGGGGCACGACCTGCTTGGTGCGGGCCTGGAGTGAGATCACCCTTTCCGAAGGCACCCACGAACTTCTGGTGCGGTCCCGTGGGATGTCTCGACTCTGGATCGATGACCAATTGATCGTCACCACGCGGAAGCAGCCGAGCCGAGGCGGAGCCCATCACGTGGTTGACCCCTTGCCAGAGATTTTGCGCCCGGGAATGCGGCCCGCAGCGATGAACGACGATGAAGAGCAGGTGGAGTTTGTTTCCGAAGGAGGCAAGCATCGCGTGTTGTTCGAGATCATCATCGGTGGGCCGCGGTATCGCCTGGAATTTGGTGAAACCAACGTCGCGGTGGCGAAGCCGGGGGAGATGTTTCGGATTTTGGGGGCGGAACCGAAATTTGAGCTAACGGATGCGGGGTGGACGGCGTTTCGGGAGCAGCAGGAAGTCGCGCTGGACGCGCTGGACACAGCCAATCGTCAGCGTCAGGGGGCGACGCAGAACGCGTATTGGGCGCAACGGCATCAGTGGGCGCGGCAGCAATTGGTGGCGACGAGAGCCAAAACGCTGGATGATCGGATTCAAGAGCGGATTGACCGGACGAACCAGAAGGCGGCGGAGTCGGGTGATGCTTCTGGCTATCACGCGAACGTGGAACCGATTTTGGCGGAGCATTGTTTCCGTTGCCATGGTGAAAAGGAGAAGGGTGGGCTCAATCTGCAACGTCGGGAGTTGGCCTTGATCGGTGGTGATTCCGCCCTTCCGGCGATCGTTCCGGGAGAGCCGGCCAAGAGCTATTTGCTGGAGCTGATCGTGCCCGAAGCGGGGGATGACCGGATGCCGCCGAAAGGGGATGGATTGAGCACGGAACAGGTTGCGACCTTGAAGACGTGGATTGAGGGCGGGGCGCCGATGCCCGAGAAGCATGAGGTGGTCGCGGTTCCGCCGATCGTGGATGATGCGACCTTCTTACGCCGCGCCTATCTCGATACGGTGGGAGTCACGCCCAGTCTGGCGGAAGCGAAGGCATTCCTCGCGGATGAAGATGCGAAGAAGCGGGAACGCCTCGTGGAAGCGCTGCTGGCCGATCCCCGCTGGGCCGACAACTGGGTGGGCTATTGGCAAGATGTCCTGGCCGAGAACCCGAATCTGCTCAAACCGAATCTCAACAACACCGGCCCGTTTCGGTTCTGGATTCATGAGGCGTTGCTCGACAACAAGCCGATGGATCGCTTCGCCACCGAATTGATGATGATGCGAGGCAGCACCTGGGGTGGGGGAGCCGCCGGATTTGGGATCGCTTCCCAGAATGATGTGCCGATGGCGGCGAAAGCGCACGTGATCGGCTCCGCCTTTCTCGGCGTGGAAATGAAATGCGCGCGCTGTCACGATGCGCCGTATCACGAGTGGACCCAGGGCGACCTGTTTCAATTGGCCGCGATGCTGGATCGCAAGCCGCTCGCGGTCCCGGCCACGAGCACGGTTCCGGCAGAGTTTTTCGAGGCGAACCATGGCCGCGAATCCTTGATTGAAGTGACGCTGAAATCCGGTTCCCGGGTGGAGCCGCAATACCCGTTCGACGAATTCCAGAACCCGTTTCCGGCCTCGTTTCTCGTGAAGCCGGATGACACTCGGGAGCGACTCACGGCGGAGGTGACGACATCGCGCCGCTTTGCGGAGGTGATGGTGAATCGGGTTTGGGCGCGATTGATGGGAGTGGGAATGGTCGAGCCGGTCGATGATTGGGAAGGGAATGCACCGAGCGACCCGGAACTGCTGGCCCTGCTGACGGATCAGTTCATCGACGATGGCTATGATCTCAAGAAGCTGGCGTTCAGCATCCTGACGAGCGAAACCTACCAGCGTGAGGCGATCAAAGCACCGGTGATTTCTCCTGGTGCAACACGCTTTTTCGAAGGGCCTTATCGGCGGCGCATGAGCGCCGAGCAAATCGTGGATACGGCGTTCCATGCGGCTGGCCAGCCGATGCGGACCGAACCCCTGACGCTCGATCTCGAAGGAACCTTGCAGGCGAGCGCCTTCCTCAATTTCGGGCGACCGCAACGCGCCTGGGAGTTCAGCACGCTGGCGAACGAGCGGGATCGTCCCAGCCTCGCGCTTCCTCGAGCCCAAGCGGTGACCGACGTCTTGAAAGCGTTCGGCTGGCGGAACGCACGGGCGGAGCCGACCAGTTATCGGGAGGTCGCGCCTGATTTGATCCAACCCGGCGTGTTGGCGAACGGTGTTTTGGGGACTTGGCTGACGCGGTTGAGTGACGAGAGCGAATTGACGACGATTGCTCGAAACGCGGATCGGGTGGAAAGCCTGGTCGAAGACCTTTTCCTCCAAATCCTCACCCGGAAGCCAACTCCCACTGAAACCGCGCGCTTTGTCGAAATGCTGAGCCCGGGATTTGCCGATCGTCTCGTCCCGGAAAGCGAAATTGTTCCGCTTCCCGAGCCGCATCGTTTTCGCTACGTTTCGTGGTCGAATCACCTCAATGGCGAAGCGAACGCGATCAAAGTGGAGATGGAAGCGGTCGCTCGGGAAGGAGATCCACCGACGCGCTATCTGCGGTCGGCTTGGCGCGAAACCATGGAAGACGCGATTTGGGCGTTGCTAAACTCTCCAGAAATGGTAATGATTCCCTAATAATCAACTGATTGTGATTAGTTGAAGGGAAGCAATCAGGTCGATGGAGGAAATCACGATTGCAGAAAAGTTGGAATTTCTAGAATCGTTCTGTTGATTTTTTTGGAAATTCCAACAATTATGAAATCTGCCCGATCTCCGCAAGCGATTGACCGACACGCTTCCGGAGATCGTTTAACCCACCCGTTTCGCTCGATTCCTTAGTTTCTCAGAATGGAAGATCTCCTCAAAAATTGGCAAGCACGTCTCGAGACCTCCCCTTTGGATCCAGTTCGGCAACGTGACTACAAAACGGTTATTTCCTCCTTCCTCAGCCAGTGGGAGGAAGCTGGTGAAGATGCGCCTTCCCGAGTTCAAGCTTCGGAGACGCTGCGTAAACTCCGCGAGAGCCGCTCTAGTGCCGATAGAATTCAGCTGTGGCGCGACGCGTTGGACTGGTATTTCGACGGTTCTCAACCGACGGAGACGACTGTGGGCACGCCGCGGATGAAGGCCTTTGCCCAAGGATTTCAGCAGCGCGCCATTCCTCAACGTTCCGTGGTCGGCCCGACATCGGCTCCGATCCTCAATCGAGTCGCGTTCGAAAGTGCAGCGGGTGCGAAAAAGCTTCAGGAGCGGACTCGGAAGTCTTACTGGAATTGGTTGCGCCGCTACGATCAGTATTGTCGTCAGGAACAGGTGGAGATGGATGAGCCGGGCAGCGTCGAAGGATTTTTAGAGCATCTCAAGGAGGTCGAAAAACTCGCGCCAATGAGCCGGACCCAGGCGCTGAACGCGTTAAAGTTTCTCTACCGTCACGTCTTTTCCAAACCCTTCGATGCCAAGGTGAAACCTGCTCGCAAAAGTGAGCGCAATCCGGTGGTTCTGACCCGGAAAGAGCTGGAAACGCTCTTTGAAGGGATGGAGCCGGATCTCCGGTTGATGTGCCGGATGATGTACGGGGCCGGTCTTCGTTTGACCGAGTTGCTCGAGTTGCGGGTTCGTGACATCGACCTGGATGAGCAGAAGCTGGTGGTTCCCGACAGCCGCGGTGAGCCCAAACGGACGGCTCCGCTCCCCCGAGCGGTTCAAGCCGATTTGCGAGAGCACCTGGAACGCGTGCTCGGTCGCTATGAGGCGGATCGTCAAGAAGGAGCTCCGGGAGCGGAGGTGAGTGAGGCGATTCTCCAGCGTCATCCGAACGCGGACACCGCCTGGAGATGGCAATGGGTCTATCCTTCACGGAACTGGACGCGCGACTCCGAGACGAATCAGCGTCGCCGCCACCATTGGAACGCGTTCACCTTTCAGCGCAGCGTGAAGCGGGCTGCTGAAAAAGCGGGGTTGACGAAGAAAGTGACCCCGCATGTCTTTCGTCATAGCTTTGCCACGCATTTGCTGCAATCCGGCACGGATCCCAAGACGGTCCGAAAGCTGATGGGCCATCGCACCTTGGAAACGACCCTCTCCTACCTTTACGCGATTCGCCATCAGCAGGAGTCGATTCGCAGTCCGCTTGATTTGTAAGGAAACCCCCTAATTTGTCGACCTTAGCGGTTGTCAATCCTCACTTTCCTCAGCATGATTCGCCCTGACTGGCGTCTAAACCAATCAAGCCCCATGACTTCCCCTTCAGAGGTTCCTCAGATTCTCTTATTTTCGAGCGTTCTCCTTGCTTCGGTTTTGCTTTCCGGGTGCGGTGGCTCCGTCATGTCTTCTCCGGGAGCGGAACGCTATTTGCCTTACGAGTTGGCCAATCCTGCGGCATTGGGAAGCGCTGTGACCAACGATAGCCCGATTGCCGATAATGTCTCTCACTGGGAAGGCGATGGGGTTCGCGGAACGCCCAAAATTGTCATCGATATCTCCGACCAACGGGCCTATTTCTACAAAGGGCATCACCTCGTCGGCGTCTCAAAGGTATCGAGTGGAAAAGACGGGCACGCCACGCCGACCGGTTCCTTCAAGATCACCCAGAAGAACAAGGATCATCGTTCGAACCTTTACGGGAACTATGTCTACTCAGACGGGACCGTTGCCAAGAAAGACGTGGACGTGACCAAAGATCCGAAGCCGCCGGGATCGACCTTCGAAGGTGCGCCGATGCCCTATTTCATGCGGTTCCACGGCGGAGTTGGCCTCCACGCCGGATTTTTGCCCGGATTCGCCGCCAGTCATGGTTGTGTGCGGATGCCGGAACGGATGGCGGAGATCTACTTCGCGAACGTCAGCCTGAAAACTCCGGTCATCGTGCAACAGTGAGTTCGCTGCCTTTCCCGGATCCCAAAACTACCATGGAGATCGAGCCGGAAGCGGTTCGACAACTGCAATCCGCAGCGACGGAATTCGTGCTCGTGGATTGTCGGGAACAGGATGAATACGACCACTGCCGAATTGAGACCTCTCGGCTCATTCCCCTGAGCCAGTTTGGCGAACTTGCGACGGTGAGTCTGACCGATCCCCGGGATTCCATCGTGGTTTACTGCCATCATGGGATGCGCTCGCTTCAGGCGACCCAGTTTCTCCGTGCGAAAGGATACGGCAAAGTGTTTAGCATGCGCGGCGGGATCGATGCCTGGTCGACCGAAATCGATCCTGACGTCCCTCGCTATTAGAGTTGTATGGATTCGCCCCAACTACCGGTCGCACTAACCATCGCCGGCTCGGATTGCTCGGCCGGAGCGGGATTGCAGGCGGATTTGAAAGCGTTCTCCGCTTGCGGGGTTTACGGGGTAACAGCGGTGACCTCGCTCGTCGCGGAAGCGCCGGGGAAAGTGGTTCGGGTGGATCCGCAATTGCCGGAAGTTGTCGCGGAGCAGGTTCGCGTTTTGCTGGAGACGTTTCCCATCGCGGCGGCGAAGACGGGACTTTTGGCGACAGCGGAAATTGTTCGTGCGACCGGGAAGATCTTGGAGGGCTCGTCGTTTCCCTTGGTCGTGGATCCGGTGGCGGTTGCTTCCACGGGCGATTCCCTGGTCGGGCCGGGGTTTGCTGACGCCTTGCTCGATTTCATCCAGGAACACGCCATGCTCGTTACGCCGAATCGATCCGAAGCCGAAGCGATGCTGGGACATGCGATTGATTCTGGTTCCCAGGTTGAAGACGCCGCTCAAGCGTTGGCTCGGCAGTTGGGATGCGCGGTGTTGTTGAAGGGAGGGCATTTCGAGGGCGATGATTGCATCGATGTTCTGGCGCATACGGACAAGGTGGTCCCGATTTCGGGGAAACGGGTTCCGGAAGGCGATGTTCACGGGACGGGTTGCACCTATTCCGCGGCGATCACGGCCCGGCTCGCACAAGGGTTTGCCTTGGAAGAAGCGGTTCGCCTCGCCAGGCGTTACCTCCATGAAACCCTGGCGGCGGCGTATGTCTGGCCACGGTCGGATGGAAACTCGCTCCGCGCCCTGGCTCATTTTCCGGATTCAGCGGCGAGTTCTTCGAAAATGACGGATTCGTAATCCTTGCGAGCGGTTTGGCGTCATCTGACGCCTCCAGGATGCGACTCATGAAAATCGCTCCTCCTCTCTCCGCCTGGATCCCGATCGCGGCGCTGCTCACCCTGCAGGCTCTGCTCATTGCTTCGCTCGCGCAAACCTTCGCTCCCCGCACCGCCAGCGCCCGGACAAGCAT
>CAYGQD010000118.1:12342-21705 GCA_964351855.1 uncultured Verrucomicrobiales bacterium | reverse complement strand
CGATTGGTGGGGAACTGATCAGCAATGCGGGTGTCAGTTATGCTCCGGGTGGATTCCAGATTGTGGTGGAGCTAAAAGGGGAAGCGGACAGCAAAATGCGCACCTTGACCCGGGAGAATGTCGGGAAACGGATGGCGATTCTGGTGGACCGCGAAGCGATCATGGCGCCGTCGATCAACGGCGTCTTCGGCTCGAATTTCGTCATTACCGGGGATTTCGACCAGGAAGAAGCGCTCACCCTGGCCACCAAGCTCAAGAATCCGCTGCAAAATCCGATCGAGATCGTCAACGAGTCCAGCGTCAGCCCGGCGATGGGTGCGGACACGATTCGACAGGGCATGTATGCCGGAATCGCCGGCTTGGGGATCACGCTTCTCTTTGTTCTGGTTTACTACAATATTGCGGGCGTCGTCGCTACGATTGGTTTGGCCCTCAACGTGGTCATCATTTTCGGGGTGATGTCGATGTTCCAGTTCGTCATGACGATGCCGGGGATTGCCGGGATCATCTTGACCATTGGTATCGCGATCGATGCCAATGTTTTGATTTACGAACGGCTTCGAGAGGAGTTGAAGGCCGGGAAGTCGTTCAAGTCCGCGCTGGATGCGGCTTATGGAAAGGCGTTCTCGGCAATTTTCGATGCGAACGTAACCACGTTGATTGCGGCACTGATTCTCCTCCTCCTGGCTGCCGGAACCATCAAAGGGTTTGCGATTACTCTGATTATCGGGGTGTTCGGTTCGCTCTTTGCCGCCCTGCTCGTCACCCGGGTTTGCTTCGGTTGGTTGGTGGATGCTGGAATCCTTAAGAACCTCAGCCTGTGGCAGCTCGGAGAGATCAAGAATATCGACTTCCTGGGTAAACGGAAAGTCGCTTTCTTCATCTCCTCCGCGCTCGTCATTTTGTCCGGATTCATCCTTTTCTCGAAGCAGGAAAACGCCTTGGGAGTAGGACTCCGCGGTGGAGATTTGCTCACGATCCAATCGACCGAAGACCTCTCCGTCCCAAAAATTCAGGAGGCGCTGCGTTCTATCGATCTAGGGGCTGCACCCTTGGTTCAAGAGCAAAAGCCGCAGGGCACAGACACCACGTTTTACACCATCCAGACCCCGGAAGAAAAAGGCGATATGACTCGCGAGCATTTGCGGGAGACTCTGGGCATGCCGTTAGCTGATACCTCGTTGGAATCGGTTGGTTCGAAAGTCGGTTCAGAGATGCTCACCTCCTCGATGTGGGCGCTCGGACTGGGTCTCCTCGGGATCATGGCCTATGTCAGCTTTCGCTTTGAATCGATGGCGTTCGCGATTGGGGCGATTGTCGCCGTGATCCATGATTTGATCATTACGCTGGGGCTTGTCCTTTTGCTTGGGCACGAAATTACCCTCATCACGGTCGGGGCGATTCTGACCATCGCCGGCTATTCGATCAACGATACCATTGTGGTCTTCGACCGGGTTCGCGAAGGTCTCAAATCAATGCGAGGTGAGATCAAAGACGTGATGAACTTCTGTCTCAACGCCACGATGAGCCGCACCATCCTCACCAGCTTGACCACCTTGATTGTGGTGGGAACGCTTTTTGTGTTTGGTGGCCCGTCGCTGAATGACTTCGCCCTCACCTTGATCATCGGCGTCGTGATCGGAACCTATTCCTCCATCTTCGTGGCTTGCCCGATCGTTCTCTGGTGGGCGCGGACGCGGAAGACGAACCTTCGTCGGGAAGTTCTCGATGCGGAAGCCGCCAAAGTCGCCGGAGCAGGTCCCGCCGCCGCCTAAGCCGAAAAAACGCGGTGTCAGACACCTCCCCCAAGCCTTCCACACCTCCGGAAGAAACCACGTTGATCGTGGCGCACAGCCTCTTCGTGCGCCATCGCAATGCCTTGCTCGTCCGGGCCAAGTTTGAGCCGCTTTACGTCGACTATTATCTTCATCTGATGGACAACGGGTTGAAATACCCGCCGCAGCCCGATCAGATGCTGAAAGACGCGATTGCCGCGGTCGTCCTCCACGCCACGACCCGGCCCTGGAAGGAGCATCACGCCTGGACCCTGAATTTTGCGGAGCCGGTCATGAACCTCTTCGTCACCGCCAGCAGTCTCGGTGAGAATGTGGTCGGGCGCATCTTCACGGAAGGCGTTCGCCAAAGCGATACCAGTCTCTTCTATGCCCAGACCAAGGTGCAGGACGAGGAAGCGCGCACCAGCACCGTGGAAGTTCAGGGGAAGAATATCTTTGGCACGGTCGAGGATTTTTACCTCCAGAGCGAGCAGCGCCGGGCCCGGATTTTCGACCTCGGCGATGAGGAAATCATCATGGTCAGCGCCCAGCCGGAATGCGATGAAGAGTGGCTCGAAGGTCTCACTGTTCAGACCGCCAAAACGCTGTCGGAAGACGAGGAGCTCGGTCCCCTCGAAACGCGGCGGTTCCGCTATCAATGCGGCTGTAATCTGGAACGCGTCTTTCCTGCCATTGCCCCCCTGGCCCGCCAAGGGCTCGACGAACTGTTTCTCGGAGACGAAACCATCACCATCACCTGTCCCCGCTGCGCCGCGAAATGGCGTCTCACCCGGGAACAGGTGGAAGCGGTGATGAGCGAGCCGGGCTGACAAACGCCGCGCATGGTGCGTGTTGAATTCCGCAAGGTTGAAGCGATGAGTCTCGTGATCATTCTCATGTTCAGACACCATTCTCTTGCTCTCGCCGTTCTCCTGCTCGGGTCCTGTTTTGCGGCGTCTGTTTCCTCCGCCGCCCGCCCCAATGTGATCGTCATCATGGTCGATGATTTGGGATACTCGGACATCGGATGCTACGGCGGGGAGATCGAAACGCCGACGCTGGATGCGCTCGCAACCGGAGGTTTACGGTTCTCTCAATTCTACAACACCGCCAAGTGTCATTCCTCCCGAGTCTCGCTCTTGACCGGGCAATACTGCATTGCCGCCGGTGATGTGGCCCTCTCCCATGCGGTTACGTCCGCCGAAGTCTTGGGGGAAGCGGGCTATTTTACAGCGATGACCGGCAAGTGGCACCTCAAACAAGAGCCGACGGATTTCGGCTTTCAGCGCTACTTCGGCCATCTCAGCGGGGCGTGTAATTTCTTCAAAGGCGATGCCACCTTTCGCCTCAACGGGGAAGCCTGGAAGGTTCCGGCGGCGGATTTTTACACCACCGTCGCCAACGTGGATTTTGCCCTGGATTTCCTGAGCGAGGCGCGGGGCACCGAGAAGCCGTTTTACCTCTATGTCGCGTTCAATGCGCCCCACGCGCCCCTGCACGCCCTCCCGGAGGACTATGCGAAATACGAGGGACGCTATGATGCCGGATGGGATCAGATTCGCGACGCTCGAATCGCGAAGCAGCAAGAGCTGGGGCTGCTTCCGGAGGCGTTGGAGCCGAGCCCTCGCCCCCCGCATGTCCGGGCTTGGGAGGAACTGGTCCCGTGGGAACGCGAGTATGAAATCAACCGAATGGTGACGCTTGCCGCGATGATTGACCGTGTCGATCGAGAGATTGGCCGTCTGGTGGAAGACCTACGCGGCCACAACGAACTGGAGAACACCCTGATTCTGTTCGTTTCTGACAACGGAGCGTGTCCCTATGATCGCAAGAAGCCGCAGTTGAACGTGGAGCCGACCAATGGCGATACCTCACTGGGCGATTCGACGGGTTGGGCTTGGGCCCGCAATGCTCCCTTCCGGTTTTATAAGCAGAATCAGTTCGAGGGCGGAATCAGCACCCCGGGAATCGTCCACTGGCCTGCGGGTTTGAAGACAGAGCCCGGTGCCATTGTCGATACGCCCGCCCATTTGATCGACGTTCTACCGTCCCTCGCGGATCTTTCCGACGCGAAAATTCCCGAGCAACATCCGACGCGCGAGCTACGAGCGGTTTCCGGGATTTCGCTGCGGCCCATTTTTGAAGGAGGAGAGGTGAATCGTCCTGAACCGATCCATTTCCAGTTTGCGAGCGATTACGGGCTCCGCGATGGCGACTGGAAGCTGGTCAGCTTCAAAGGTCAGGAATGGGAACTCTACAACCTCGCCAACGACCGCACCGAACGGAACAATCTGGCCAGCTCCGAGCCCGAGCGCCTCGCCGCCATGGTCGCCAAGTGGAAACAAATGTCCCGAGACGTGCTCCACTCCGAACGCCTCGCCGATCCGACGATCAAGCCAGCCGTCCTTCCGCGCCAAAACCGGGAGTGGACCAAATTC
The DNA here is from genome assembly GCA_964351855.1 of uncultured Verrucomicrobiales bacterium. Classification (GTDB taxonomy): domain Bacteria; phylum Verrucomicrobiota; class Verrucomicrobiia; order Verrucomicrobiales; family DEV007; genus JBCDHN01. Next base: position 17,492 of record CAYGQD010000118.1, on the reverse strand, counting down.
AGCGATTCAATGGAGCCCCCCGTTCCCCAGAACGCCCGTCCCGCCATCCGCGCTCGCAAAAACACCAAACTGACGCGAAAGGCAGGAAACCTGGAGCTGAAATTCACCGGTGAAGACCCCGGCCTCGCCATGGACCTGCGCCGCGAGAAGTTGCCTCATGGCCCCTACCGCCTCGCTTTCGAACTCACCACGGAGTGGAAAGGAATGGGCGATGTCTTCTACACCACCGATCCGAAGACGGTGTTGCCTCGGGGCGACCAGATCCAGTTCCCCATCGAAGGCTCCGCCGCCCAATCCATCGAAGTCGTTATCCCGACCAAGAACCACCTCCAGCAGCTGCGCCTCGACGTTGCCGATGTCGCCGGAAGCGCCACCATCGCCAATCTCCGGCTCCTCGGTCCGGACGGAAACGTCGTCAAAAACTGGAGCGGGAAATCTGTTCGCTAGTGTCCCGGGAGACCCGCAAGCTCGTTTTCAGTTTCAAGGTGTGAGAAGGAAGCTGTATGAGCCACGTGCAGCGTGGAAATTTGGGAGGGACATCCGCAAGGGCCACGGGCAGTGTTCTATGGCGCAGGCTCCCTCACTGGAATCGAAATCGCGCCGCTTCATCTTCGCGCGAGCTGGTTGCGGCTGTTCTGGCCTCGGCGTTCAAACATGGTGAGCGCGGCCTTGTTGTCAGCTTCAGTCAGGTGACGATTGAATGGAAGCTACTCATGAGTTTTGAAAAATTCTTCTTGTCTGAGGGGCTGCACTTTGCCAGTTTCGGTGCCGAAACCCATGAAACCGGTAGGATGCGCACAGCCAACATTATCATCATTGGAGCGGTATTAAGCACTTCGCTCGTTCCGCCCAAAAGTGAGGCCGTTCCAATCGCTCCCATCGTGGGTGGGCTTCTCAAATTTGCTCAAGGATATCTTGCCGGGAAGGGCATCGATTTCTTTTGGGATAAGGTTACCAACAAGCCCAATATTCGAAAGGTCAATGAGCGGCTGGAGTATGTAGAAAGGCACATTCGTCAGTTTGAGGTTCCTTCGTTGGATAAAGTCATGAAAATCCTCCGCGATTATGTGAGCCGGAATCCCAATCTGACCTTTGCGGAGTTTCAACGGGAGGCGAATCAAGCCCTGCGCGATCTTGAGGAACAAGTTCGGGTGAACGCTCGTGCGATTGAGCAAAACTCGGAGCAGATTGAATTGAATCTGCTCCGCATTGACGGTAACGCAGAATTGATCCAGCAAATCATACAACAAGCGGGTGAGGACCGGGACCAGATTCGGAAGAATACCAACCGGATCGAAAAGAATACCAACGGGATCGAGAAGAATACCAACGGGATCGAGAAGAATACCAACGGGATCGAGGAGAATACCAACGAGATCGAGAAGAATACCAACGAGATCGAGAAGCTGAAGCTTCAAATGGGAAAAATCCTCGGCGTTCACCTAGATTCTGCCTTGGGGACCGCCCAGACTCTGCTGGGTCACATTCAAGCGCTTCATGTTGTATCAGAACGGCTTGAAGACGCCAAAAACGGTTTACCAGAAGCGGTCAAACAGAAGGAGGCGTGGCTTGCCCGTCAGCGCCAACTTGAACTGATCATGGGAAACTCTATTGAAACCTACTTCAATGCCATTGCGGAACTGCGGGAGAACCCGTTCGAGGAAGATGACAATATAACCGATCGACTTCGAAATCCTCGCCCCGGGCAAGAAGTGGCTAACCAAATGGTCATTGCTCATCTTCAGACCACTGAGGATCTCGACTACAAGATGATTCTAGAGACCCTTCAAGGGAAAATCGGCAGAACATAGGCCTAATTCGATGAATCAATTTCGTAACAACGTTGCCCTTTTGGGTTTGGGGATTGTCCTCATGGGGTGTTCGACTACCGGTAACCCCTACGAAGACACGTGGTTCAGCGCCCGGAAAGGAGATATGCTACTCGCTGAAAAACGAACGGAGCTAGCGGGCCTGAACTCCGAACTATCTCGCTACTCTCAGGATATCGCGGCGCTTCAATCCCGGTTGACGACCATTCAGAGTCAAAAACGTGTCGATGCAGCGGAATTTACCAGTCTACAAAGAAGGCTGATGAACGCGGAGTCCAAACTTCAAAGCGCGCATGATGAACTAGGGCAACTAGGCGGAAACCCGAGCCGGTCAGACTATCTTCAATTGGAACATCAAAAGATGGAACTGGAAGCGATCGTCGAAGCCCTTAACCAGGACCTCGATCAACTCATTGGAACCTACACGTATCAGCCATTCGATGGCCAAACTCCAGCATATTAGAGTGATCCTCTGCCTCGTATTGGTGATTCCGATAGCGGGCTGTACGACCAATTCTCCCTACCCCACAGGCGGAGCGATGCGGCAGGCAATGCTGGTCGGAGCTGCCGTCGGTGGTGTGACCGGCGGAGTGGTAGGAAACAACAATCGAATCGGAACCGCTGGTGGCGTGGCGGCGGGGACCTTGGCCGGAGCCGCTATCGGTGCTGCAGCGGGCTCAGTGAATGCATCGAAACGCAACAAATACGGGCACTCCTACGATGCGATCATGGCCGAAATTCAGGACAAGAAACATCTGCTCAGCCAGAACGTCCAACGACGGGTCAACCTGGAAAGGATGGTCGAATACGCTCGGATCGATGCTTCTCAGGTTCAAGGCACGCTGGTCCAAGCGCGAACGGATTTGGCGAACATTAGTATGGACCTGAACCGAGCCACCCGAGAAGTCAATCAACTCCGAAGTAGCAGGGTGGCACCAGAGCAATATGCAGAGCTACGAAATACCATTGAGTTGCTGCGAATTGAGAGAGAGCGGATCGGCCAGCAGTATGAATATCTGGCCGGAGAACCGGCCCCCGAGATGAAGATGGCTTTTCCGCCGCTGCTTTAGCTAGTGACCTGCTATCCGCCTTCAATTGCTCTTTTCCGGTTTGGTTGCCTTCCTCTTGAGTTCGGCGATTTGTGCTCCTTGCAGAGTCTGACGGTTGCGATTGGCAAGTGAGATGCTGCGGGAACCCCACCTCCAGCGTTGGCTAATGCGCCGGAATTGGAATGGTGTGGATTCGAATGGTAACCGGACCGCTCCTTGTCGCGTCAGGGGACAGCATGAAAAGGTTTCTTGTGCTGCTCTGCGTTTCACCATGGAGAAGTGGATCGCGGCCAACGGTTGTGACGAGGTTCCGTTGGTGGAGGCTCTGCCAGACCTCGCCGACGACGGCATGACCGTGAAGTGCAAAACCTGGGCGAATGGCACCAACAGGACTGAGGTGCTCTTGATCGAGATCGAGATCGAGGGCGGGGTGCACACCTGGCCCGGAGTCGAGCCTCCTGGCGCGGCTGCCTTCCTCGGAAAATCGACCCGGGATATCTCGGCCAATGACCTGATGTGGGACTTTTTCCAGAAACATCGCCGCCAATCGGCGGAGACAGCCCCTCTGAGTTGGGAATCCGCCAAAAAAACCGGGGCGGAAGGGGCCCGCTTTGCCTTCTGATCCCCGGCCTCAGGATTTACGAACTCAGCCTTGCAACCTGTTAGGATTCGCTAATAGTCGCAATCCTGTGACGAAACTTTGCATTTCCAGCCAGAAAGGCGGCGTGGGGAAGACCACGGTGGCCGTAAACCTTGCCTACAGCTTGGCACGGCGGGGATGGCGTGTGCTGTTGCTGGATTGCGACCCGCAGGGATCGGTCGGCCTCTCGGTGACGGATCGTTCCAGTTTGAGCCGGGGCTTTTTTGATACGATGGTGGGAGACTCAATCGAGGAACTGATGCTGGAGACGCGATTGCCCGAATTTCGCATTCTCACGGCCGGCAACTACGAGCGCTTTCTGAAAACGCCGATCGCGATGGACCCGGACGCGCGGCGGGCTCAAGTCGAGACCCTCTTTTCCCAGATCAATCTGATGGATTACGAAATCATCGTGATCGATACCCCGGCCGGAACCCACAGCGTCACGAGTGACCTTCTCAGCGTCTCCGATTTCGTGATGATTCCGGAGCAGGCTGAGCCGTTGGCGATGCGCAGCCTCCCTCAGATCTTGCAACGTATGGCGGAGTTGCAGAAAAAAGATCCGCCGACGCGGGTCGCGGGAATTCTGGCCACGATGGTGCAGCGCGAAGATCCCACCAGCCTGGATGTCCTCCGCCAAATGCGGCAAATGCTGCCTCCGGAGCTGATGCTGGACACCACCATTCCCCGCGATGCCATGTTTCTGCGGGCGAGCGACTATGGAGTTCCCATCGGCCTGATGCAGAAGAATCCCCCTCCGCTCGCGCTGATTTTTGAGCAATTGGCAGCTGAATTAGAGCTGCGAATGAATTTAGTTACCCCAGACCAAGAAGATGCCACCCCACAACTCATCCGACTCTTGGATTGACCTGAGCGAGATTGCCAAACTCGTCGAGCAGCTGATGCCGTCCGGTCAATCCGGCAGCGAGCCTCCTCCGCAGTTGCCACCATTGCGGCAGAGCAACTCGGTTGCCCCATCGTCCTTGGATGATGCGCCCATTTCGTTGATCCCGGACATTCCCAGCGCTTGGGAGAAAGCCCTGCCGGATACGCTCAGATCGTTTCCCAGTCTTGACGACTTGGAAGTGCCCGAGACACCGGGAGCGACTCCGGTGTTCCCGTTTTCGACGAAACCGGAAGCCAAAGCAGAGCCCGAAACGGTCGAACCGCCGAACGAAGAGCTCCGCGAGGAAGTGCCTGAGCCGATCGTGGCAAGTTCGCCCGAGCCGGAACCGATCGCGGCCGAAAATCCCGCTCCGGAGCCTGAAACCAAGAGTGAAGTCAACGCGCCAGAAGCCGAGGAGGACGAAGCCGTCGTCGAGGATGATATTGCGCCGCCGAAGGTGATTTCGATGCAGAGCAAGGTGCGAGCTGACGAAACACTGGCCCATATTCGCCGCCTGGGGCGAAACTCGATCCCTGAAGCGGTCGATCACGAGCCGTTTTTAAAAGCGGAGACTGACGATGAGCCGGTCGGACCAGAGGATGCGTTTTTGCCCGATTCGAAGATCGCTCCTGACAAGAATCCTGAACCGCCCACCCCCGAGATTCTGGCACCCGAGCCGGTGACGTCCGCTTCAGTTGAAGCGCCCCCGCAGGTAGTCGCACCTTCTGCGGCGCCACCAGCAGAGG
>CAYGQD010000118.1:0-12332 GCA_964351855.1 uncultured Verrucomicrobiales bacterium | reverse complement strand
ACCGACCCGACTCCGGCCTCAGATTCTCTTACCCGGGCCCTGTTCCTGCCCCGCGGCTCCCTTCGTCTGCGGCTGAAAGCCTACGGGGATTGGGTTCGCGAGGTCACGGAATGCACCCGTTTTCAAGTGACCGATGACCAAGGATACTCGCTGTTAGAGGATGAAAATGACCAGGAAGCCTCTTTCGTGGGCTCTGCGTTGCAACTCATGAAGGTGCTGGAAGTCGTTGGGCCGAAGATTGGCGGAGACGGTGCCGGATCTGGAGTTTACCTGCCCTTGAGCGCGGAACAATGGCTCTGCGTTTTAGGTGCGGAAACCCGTTATGGCCCCGTTTGCCTTAGCATGGTCACTCGGGCGCCACTCTCCGCTCCTGCGGCGGATGAACTGACGCGCACTTTGCGGCGGACCTTGGAAGCCGTCGGTTAGCGCACGCTTCAGTGGTGGCGCAAGCGTCCGCTTGCGTTTCAGAGGGCAACGCGAAGCGGACGCTCGCGCCACGCACCCTAATTCAGCCCGGCGAGTTCGACATCGGACGACGCTAATTCTTCGGTGGCACTCGCTTCGACCAGTTCCAGATTGCTCAATCGAGAGATGGTTTCGAGGAATTCGCGCACCAGGGTCGTTCGCCAATCGGCAAAGTTTTCCTGATGGCAGAAGTGGATCAAGGCACCTCGAGAATTGCTTCGGTTCGAGGCCCATTCCCGCATCCAAAGCTGGGTCCAGCGGGAAAGCTGATGATCCGGTTTCAGGCAGACAAAGACCAAATCCGCGGAGGCGGCTTCGGTGCTGGCCATTTGCGACTTGTCACTCCCCGGGAGAGTGTTCAGATTCACGGTTCGCATCGCGTAGATTTTGGCCGTTTCTACGTGTTGCTCGATTTCCCGGCATTTGCGGGAAGCGGCATGAGCGAGAGAAGCGTCATCATAGAGGATGACTGCGGACATCCAGTTGGTCTTACCACCATCTGGAGCGTCGCCAATCGCTCGGAGCCACTCGGGTGAGTGACGGAGGATTTTCATAGGTTTGCGTGTGTGAGTTACTGAGGAGTAGAAGCGCAGGCCAGAGACAGCGTAGGAAATTGCCAAACGAGAGTCACGCTTAAAAGTCTCTGTTGCGTATTTTTTTGGAACCGTTAGCTTTTTAGCGGAATTAGCCGGAGACGGTCGCTTGTCGGAAATCCTCGGATTTCGCGATGAGAGGAAAGTCCGAACACCATATGGTGGCGTGCCTGGTGAAAGCCGGGGAAGTTTCGCGTAATGCGGGATTGACGGAAAGTGCCACAGAAAAGATACCGCCTGCGCTTTCGGGCGTCGGTAAGGGTGAAATGGCGAGGTAAAAGCTCACCGCTCTTTCGGGTAACCGGAGAGGCAAGGTAAACCCCACGCGGTGCAAGACATAACAGAGAGAACGGGTTGCCAGCCCGGTTCGTTCGCGAATATTCTCGGGTAATAGTCGCATCTACCTTCGGGTGGAAATGTCCCTTTCGGGGGAGATTAGATAAATGGCCGTCACCGCTCCGGCGGGACAAAATTCGGCTTATGAAGGCTGATTCCACCTTTCGCAACCTCACTCGGTAACTCGGGTGAGGTTGTTTTTTGGGAAAGGTGAACTGTCACCTTTTTCGTTCCGATACCTAAGTATCGATGAAAGGGAAACTATGTTCCAGGTTCAAGAAACAGGGGTGGGCGGTCCAGCGATTGAAGCAGAAAATGCCAAAACAGAGATCTTTCAGCCTCGGATCTCAGCGAAAACGGTCGACCTGACGGAGGTGGTGATGCGGAGTTTGAAACAGCTTCACTTTCATCTGCGATGCGCCAAAGTTGACGTTCGCACCGCTCTTTCGCTCGACTTACCACGGCTCGACCAACCCCTCGAAACCGTGTTGAAGACCATCTGCCAAGTCATTCTTGAAGCGGTTAAAGCCACGGATTCCGGCGACTCCATTCAAGTCAGCACTTTCAAGACCGACGGCCGGGATCCACGGCTGGGGAATCTCCCGCCGGAGTTAGCGGCCTGCTCTCGATTGACGGTCGTCGAAGTGATGGGCTCTGGAAACTCCGCGCCGCTCACCAGGTCGTTTTCCTCAACCGATGACCTAGTGGTCTGCACGGACGAGGAACGCGTCTTGGTGATTCTTCCGGTTTAGCGTAGCATTCTTCACGTTCAATCAAACGCCCTCATCAGTCCATCCAGCTCATCTTCCAACTCATCATTACTCGCCAGGGTTTCGCGAATTTCGTTTTCCAGGACTTGCCGATAGCGTTTCCGCATTCGGCTGACGTTGGTTTTGACCCAGTCCTCGCTTTCGCCGAGTTCTTGCGCTACGACCGAGTAGGGCGGTAAATTTTCGCCTTTGGGCAAATAGGGGCTCAAAACTGCGAACTCATGGAGGCGATCTTTTCGTTCGTAGTACGCGCGAAGTGCCTCATGGGCTCTGCTGAGCATTTTCGTGGCCCAGGACTTCAGGTAGACGCGCTCGGCGCTGAGTTGGTCGGCCATTTGGTTGGCATACTGGCGCTCCGCCGACTCGTAATCCAGGTAAGGGAGCGGGTTTCTTCCGCCTCGTTTTTGGGCGGTGCGTTTCTTCCATTCATCTCGAATGTAAGACTTCAGCCGGGTCAGGAAAAAAGTGCGGAGCCGACAATCGTCCGGGTTCACTTCATCCAGCCACTGTCGCTCCAGGAGTTTGCAGATGAAGCCCTGGGTGAGGTCCTCGGACTCTTCGGGCGAATTCCCGGACCGCCGCGCGAAGGCGTAGAGCGGGAACCAATAGCGTTCACAGAGGGTGTCGAAATCAGCCTCGCTTCCCTGGCGGGCTCTTAGGACGGTACTCCATCCCGTGGTCGGGAATGCGGCGTTTCCTTCAGGATTCATGCGATGAATTACTTCAGATCCTCAGTCTGACAACTCCTTCAAACCATTGGCCAGAAGATTCATCATAAAAGTTGTCACCTCTGCCGATTCGCTCCCTCAACTCTTTTGAGAACTCAATGTGGTGGGTTCTTCAACACTCAGCAGAGGGAGGGCAACCCCGAACTGAGAACGGTGGCTGGGGTTAGGGTGGGAGCGGCCTAATGTGGGTCGCGTGGAAGGGGTGTTGGGCCTACCCCTTACGCAGGGAGGCGGTCCGGTGAGCGCTCGGTTGTTTGCGCCGCCGGGCCGCCGCGGCGGGCGATCCGGAATACGCCTTCACGGGTTCAATTTGAAGAGGTTCGCCGCTGGGCGAAGAGCCATTCCCAGATGTCCGCCGTGGAATCGCAGTCGTCGCAGGATGAAAGAGTTTCGAATCCGGGCTGGGAATCCTCCCCGACGTAGTTGAAGGCAAATCCTGCCGAACCATGCCCAACCGCACCCAGCCGAGTCAGCTTCATCTTCCCGCCAGTCTCTTTCATCTGCTCAAAGACGAGTTGGCTGAGAGCGAACGGGACCGTTGGATCTTCGGAACCGTGAAAGGCCCAAATTGGCACGTGCGAAAACGCGGTCACATCGTGCCAGGGAAATAATCCCCCGGCGGAAGGGACTGCTGCGGCGAATCGATTCGGTGCCAGGGCCACGGCTTCAAAGCTGCCAAATCCACCCATGGAATGCCCTAACACATAAACCCGATCCAGATCGACCGGATACGTTTCCGCCAGTTCATCCAGCAAGACAAAGACCCGATCCAGATTCCCGTCCGTTTCTCGCCGAACCCAATCCTGGCGCCCACCGCGTGCCAGATCCTGCCAAATCTGCGGGAACGAGGCGAGTTCTTCCGCGCTGACGGGAGGGCCGTCCGAAGGTGCCCGCCATTGTCCATTCGATTGGGGCGCAACGATGAAGCAGGGATGCGTTGCTTGGAACGCTGGTTCGGTCATGGTTCCGTTCCAGCCCTTCAGGTTCGCCAGATTATCGGTCCCCTTTCCACCCGCACCGTGAAGGCTGAGAACGAGCGGAAGATTCTTCCCATTTGTCTGGCTGAGATCTGGCGCGAAAAAGCGATAGAGAACCCCCTGAAACTCACGCGCCTCGAATCGCTCCGTCAACTCAGAGGCTTGATAGCGCCGTGACGAATCCGTTGGCCCTTTTGTTGCGCCAGGTTCCGGTCGAGACATTCCTTTTTTCTCTGCTCGATAAGCGGTGAACTCCTCCATCGAAAGCTTCCCATCACCATTGGCGTCTGCATCCGGAAATTTCGCGAGCGCCTTGGCGAGGCGAGCTTCGGTCGAGCGATCTTCCGCGTTGGTAGGAAGCGTCAAACCGACGAGCAGGCTGAGAACGAGAAGGGGCGTTGGAGCATTCATGGATGGATGAACCCCGGTCAGGGCGGGAAGTTTTCCTCTTTGGACGTTCGCCTACTGCAATCGTTGGATCGCGGCCTCGGCCGTCGCTTGATGGCTGGATAGGACGGAAGGGTTGGCGATGACTGCTTGAAAGGTTTCAAGGGCAGCGTCGCGGCGGCCAGCAGCTTCCAGCGTTTGACCACGAACGAGCTGCATCGAGCTGCTCCAGCTTCCACTGATACGATCGGCAGGGATGCGGTCGAGAATGGCGAGCGCTTCGTCGAAGGCCCCTTTGCGGGTGAGGATGCGAGCGGCTCCTTGAATCCCGTAGTAATACTCCGCGGACCCGGTGTTGGTCGTGGTATCGGCCATTTGGCGATAGATTTCGAGAGCGGCTTCGTCGTCTTGGAGCACCGTTTCGCGACTCTGACCCAAGGTGCGAAGGATGCTCATTCGGGTACGGCTATCAGCGGTGGTTTCGAGCGCCAGAATCAGGTCGGCATCAGCTTCTTTCCCCTTTTTCGCCGATACGTAGGCCCGACCACGGGCAAACGCTCCCGCGCCGACCTGCCAAAACGGCCAAGCCGCGAAATCCTCCTCAGCGAAGGTTTCGACGATTCCCTCCCAGTCGCGTTGGGCCAGGTGATTCTCCATGGTCACGGTTTTGGCGATGGGTTCGAGCGGAATGCGCGCGGTCAAGGCGGTGGCCTGCTCGTGATCGCCGAGGAGACGGGCGCAGGTGGCGGCGTGTTGGAGGGTGCGGGAGCGTTGAAGCGGCGTCAGGTCTTCACGCTCGGCCAGAGTGAGGAATGCGGTTAGGGCCTTGTCGGCCGTTTTCGAACTGATGAGGCGTTCGGCAGCCCGGAACTCGATGAGGAAATCCGTGACCGTGGGATCGACGTCGAATTGAGTGGAGGAGCCATCGTGGAAGTAGCCGAACTTGGTCGGCACATGGAAGCCGGCCGCGCCTGTCGGGGAAAAGGCGGAGTGCTCCGATCCGTTCTCACGGATGCGCTGGCGGCAAAGGTTGATGTGCCAGGGCAGCGTGCCGGAGGGCAGACGTCCCACGACTTGATTGAGCGGATCATTCTCGTCATCGGTCACCGGAATTCGGATTTCCACGGTCCAGTGATCATTGGCCACGTGCGTGGCGACTTCCGCCTGAGATTCCCAACGTAGCGCCGCGCTTTTGTCCGCGCCGCGATCCAGGTCCGCCATTGCGCCCGCCGGATTCACCGCAATCTGGTAATACTTGTGGGAGTCGGTCGAAAGGAGAATCTCGATGACGTCCCCGTACCAGATCGCCTGATCGTCGTGCTTGGTCGCGGTGATGTTGAGCGGTTCGCCCGGTTGTTCTTCGCAGTGGATCCCGAAATAAAGATGGTTGCCGCCACGATCCCAACCAGCCTTCACGGTGGTGGCAAAGTGAGGTTGGCTGCCGGTTTGCAACTCCCGAAACGTCGTCGTGGAGGTGGAGAGACATTCACGCCAGTAGGGTTCGTCCAGGCGACCATCGATCGTCACATCCGTGACATCGCGGACGGTGCGCAGCTTGGGGAGAGGGCCGCGTTTCTGACCGAGTTGCTCGGATTTGCTTCGCAGCGTCTCGAGAAACGTGTCGATCACGCCTAACCGCTTCGCGTAAACGGAACCCGCGTCGGCCTTCGCCATCGCCGCAGCAAAGAGCCCCAGTGCTTGATCAACCGTTTCCTTCTCTTCGGTCATCGATTGCCAGTGATCCTCGCAATAGGCGAAGAACGCCTTCATCTCTTCTCCCGCCGGTCCGTAGAAAAAATCGCAGTATTCGTCGATGAGTGCAGTGACGCTCTGCGCCTTTCCGCCCCAATACATCCGCGCCGTGAAATAGACCTGGAAGTGATCCAGAGCGAGGCCATCGCCTTCAAAGTTCCGCCCAAAGCTCAACCAGATATCTTCGCCGGAGGAAACTCCCTTGGTCGCGTTGATGCTTTCTCCGATGGTTCGACCGACGAACGCAGGCTGATAGAAACCGCGATCCGTGAAAGGATAGTTCTCAAAGATCATGATCGGTCGTGCGGTCTTCGTCAGCCAACCCTCGCGTAGCTGCTGGACGGCTTCGCGTTGCTCGGGCAGGTTGCTACGCGGGCGACGCCCTCCGACGATGACGACCTGCACATTCGGCTCCAGCTGGTCGATGTTCGTGGGGGGATTGGTGTTCGCGCCATAGGCACAACAGACGATGGTTTTGTCCGGGTGAGTTTTGCCGACCTCTTTGGCGACCTGGTTGACGAAGTCCCAAACGTGGTTCGAAAGTTTCCCGCGCGGACCCATTTCATCGACCTGTTTTCCTTCGCAAAGGTGGCACTGACAGATGGAGATGTAGGCGTCCGGCGGCATGATCGAGACGGACTCGAAGTCGTAGATATCGAACTGGGCTCGCGCCCAACGGACCGATTCGCCGAGTAACTCTTCATTTGAATAACAGAGATGATGGTGGCGATCTCCGGGCGAGTTGTCGCGTTTCCCGCCAAAGAGCGCGAACCACTCCGGGTGTTGTTCGAGGAGGCTTTCTGGACCCGTCATATTGGCCATCCCGTGGGCGACCATGAAGCCGTAGCGATCCCGCAGCCCGAGCCGCATCATCCATCGTCGGGTGGCATCGCTGACGGTGGAGAAGCGCCCGTTGAATCGGCGCAGGGGAAAGTCTGGCGTTGTCGTTTCGTCGATTTCCGGGAGCGGAATCGTCGGCAGGTCCGGAAGCACTTCGCCCAAGTCCCCCGGCTGGTACCAACGTGCGCCGAGGGAACGGAGCAAGCCGCAAACCGCGTTGTAAGAACCGCGTTCATCGAAGCTCCAGATTTCGAGCATCTCTTTCGGTTCGGTCGTCGCACCCTCCGGTTTTCCAGTCGTCCCGGGAAGCCTTGCGCGGTGCTTGTACATTCCCGCGTTGGGCACTCCGTAGGGCAGCCCGCTGGCCGCTTCCCAGTCGGCTTGGAGTTTGCCGGAGGAAATCCCTCCATTGTTCTTCGCCCAGGGTTCGCGGGGCACAAAATCGGTGTCATCGCCGATCAAGACGAGCCAATTTTCGCCCGACACGATCCGGTAGGCACCGTGTTCCAGGCCGTCCGCAGTGATCCCGAGCTTCTCGGTGCCGGGACTTTGCCCCACGTAGATCGGGACCGTTCCTTCACCGCTCGCACGGGTCCGAATCGGCAGGGGCGCGCCGGAGATCTTAGCCAGGGTTTCCTGCAGTTCGGCCGCTGCGAGTCGGATTGAGCGGGTCGGTCCCTCCGAGATGACGATTTCGGCCTGAGGTTGACCGTCTTCAACCAGGAAGACATCTGCGGCGACGGGCAAGGCCAAGCCGAAGGAAACGAGCCAGAGGAGAGTTTTTAAGGTCATGAGTGGGGTTTTGGTGGGAAAAGGATCCTACAGGATGTTGTGAATCGTCGCGCGGTTTTGTCGAGCGCTTTTCTGTTCCAACCTCCATCCCGCATCTGAATTTGCTCGTTGATTGAAGCGCCTTTCAGGGTGACGAGAACGAGGAACCCCAACCCTTGCCTGCAGAATGGAATATCAGTCGAAACGATTGGCCGGACAGAATGTTGAGATCAACTCAAAGTCGATCACGATCGGAAAGACCTCGTTGAAGCTTTCGGAAATCTCCAAGCTTTCCTCCAAGCGAGATACCTGGAGTGCCTTGCTGTTTCTCCTTGCCGCGGTGACGTCTTTTCAGATTGGGCTGGCGATTTGGGGGCGGGAAAGTTTAGGGCCGATTGAGAAAGCGGTGATTGCCTTCTTCATTCTGGCCGCCTTTGCCGCCGCCTTCAAAGGGGTGGCAACCACTCGAGCGATGCCTCACCGCCTCGTGATTGTCACCAAGGGAGGCGAGGAAATCAGCTTCAGCGGAGTCGCCCAAATGGATGTGCAGATGATCGAACAAGCCTTCACCGCGTCCTCCTAGACGAGGCCGAAAACTCGATCCATGTTCGCGGAAATCTCCTTGAGTCGATCCAGGTCTCCGCCACCCACTTCCGCAGCACACCAGCCGTAAAAGTTGATTTCCGTGAGCGCTTTGCGGACGTCGGCGAAGTCGAGATCGCCTTCCCCGATCTTCGTGAACTTGTTTTCCGCGCGGGAAAAGCCTTTCACGTCCAGCTTGATGATGCGCTTGCCCAGGGTGCGAATCCAGTCGCCGGTGTTGCCGTATTTCCAGTGATTGCCGATGTCGAACTGCATCCCGACGAAAGGTGAGTTGAAGGCGTCGATATAGTTCGCCAGGCGATCCGCGGTTTGGGTGGCGTCGCCATCGTGATCATAATGCATCTGGTTCCAGACGTTTTCGACCGCGATCGAAACACCCAGTTCCGAGGCGAGGGGAAGCGCCTTGGAGATGTTCTCGATGGAGCGGGCATTGATCTCTTCTTCCGGTCCGTCTTCGCCTTTGCCGACGACGAGCAAGACGGTGCTGCCTCCGACCGCTTTGGTTTCCCGCAGCGCTCCGAGCAGGTTCTGCAGAGCTTCCTCTCGAACGTCGGGATTAGGATCCGTGTGGCGGACGGACCAATGCGCTGCGCAGACGGAACCATCAACCGGGAGGCCGGATTCAGCGATGGCCTGGCGAACTTCTTCGACGTCGCTTCCCGGGCAACTGAGTTCGATCGCTCCGAACCCGGCTTCTTTCGCCGCCTTGAACCGCTCCGTCAGGGTATCGCCGGCTTTGCTGGTCATTCCGATCTTCAGCGTCTTGAAGAGCCGTCCTTTGAGCGGATACGTCGCATCGTCTTCAGCAGCGAAGAGCGGGGAGGCAAGAAAAGCGGGCGCGGCTTGGAGGAGGCGACGACGGGAGAAACGAGCGGAGGATGAATTCATAGTGGGGTAATTTTTAGAAACGATGAACGAACCTGAACCACGAGCAAATCGCCGTCAATCCGAACTGCTCCCCGGATTTGGCGGCATTTCCGGACCTGACAAGGATCATTGCAGCCTTCAGGATAGGATTTGTGCGTAAGGATCAGCCGGTCTGGAACGCTCCAACTCATCCCACAACCATGTCTGACCAAATCCCGACCCAACTGCAGGAAGCTTTCGGCGAACACGAACTTTCCGAGCTTACTGCTCAACTCCGGGAACGCTTCGACATTCAGGATCGAAAGTATGGACTGCCGTCGAAAACCTACCGCCGCTGTTTCATCGGGAAAGAAGCGGTCGATGTCCTGGTGGCGGCGGAGATCGCGGCAGATCGCGAAGACGCTGTCCAGCTTGGTAAGCTGCTGCTCAATGAAGGCGTCTTTCACCATGTCCTCAAGGAGCACGGGTTCGAGGACGACCACCTCTTTTATCGGTTCAAGGTCGATGAAGATCACGGGGAGGTCGCGACCAACTTCGATGGCGAACCGGTGAGCTGGGCCGATTTTCTGGGAGAACTTCACCGCGGCGAGGAAACGCCTTCCCTCCAGCCGGGAGTTCCGGAACGCGATCCGGATCTCGCCAATTTCGCCCAGGATGATTTGGACACCTGCGGCATTTCGCCCTTGGACGAGCACAACATCAAGCTGCTGGACCACACCCACCCGAAGGAATGGATCGATCCGGAGCCGGACGGGAAATACAACCTCGTCGTGATTGGGGCTGGGGCTGGAGGATTGGTCACCGCGGCTGGAGCTGCGGGCGTCGGGGCCAAGGTCGCCTTGATCGAATCCCATCTCCTGGGGGGCGATTGCCTCACGGTCGGGTGCGTCCCTTCGAAAGCGCTCATCAGTGCGGCGCGGGTCGCGGCGACCGCCCGGCGCGCGAGCGAGTTCGGGGTGGAGACAGGCGAGATCAGGGTCGATTTCGGCAAGGTGATGGAGCGGCTGCGACGGCTCCGGGCTCACATCTCCCCGGTCGATTCCGCCGAGCGTTTCGCCAAGGACCTTGGCGTGGATGTCTTTATCGGTCGGGCTCAGTTCACCGGCGCGAATACCGTCGAAGTGAACGGGAAAACCCTCACCTTCGCCAAAGCGGTCATCGCCACGGGCGGCACCGCGGCGATCCCGCCGATCGAAGGACTGGCCGAAGCTCCCTACCTCACCAACTCGAACATCTTCAACCTGACGGAGCTTCCGAAGCGGCTCGGCATCATCGGCGCCGGTCCCATCGGAATGGAGTTGGCCCAGAGCTTCCAGCGCTTCGGCTCGGAGGTCACCGTCTTCTCCCGCCGCGACGGCATCTTGCCGAAGGAAGACCCGGAAGCCGCCAACGTGGTGGAGGCATCGATGCGGCGGGACGGCGTCTCCTTCGTCTTCGAAACCGTGTATAAGAAAGTTCTCAGCGACGGCCCCGGAAACCCGGTCACGGTGGTTTACCGAAGCGGGGGAGGGGAGGAGCAAAAGACCTTCGACGCCATCCTCGTCGCGGCCGGGCGGAAGCCGAATGTGAACGGCATGGGGCTGGAGAAGGTGGAGGTCGAATTCGATCCCCGCATGGGTGTTCACGTCGACGATCAGCTACGCACCAGCAACTCCAGCATCTTCGCGGTCGGTGACGTCGCCAGTCAGTATCAGTTCACCCACATGGCCGACTTCATGGCCCGGATCGTGATTCGCAATGCCCTTTTCTTCGGCAAGGACAAGGTCTCCGATCTCCTCATCCCCTGGTCCACCTACACCGACCCGGAAATCGCCCACGTCGGCCTCTACGAGCGAGACTTGAAAGAGCGCGGGATCGAGTTCTCCACCTTCACGAAAACCTTCGAGCACCTCGATCGTGCTATCCTCGAAGGCGAAACCGAAGGATTCGTCAAAATCCACACCAAGAAAGGCTCGGACGAGATTCTCGGCGCCACCATCGTCGGCCCTCATGCTGGAGACCTGATCAGTGAAATCAGCGTCGCCATCAAAGGAAAGCTTGGCCTCGGTAATCTCGCCAGCGTCATCCATCCTTATCCCACCTTGGCGGAATCCATTCGCCAGTCCGGCGATCTCTACAACAAGACGCGGCTCACACCCACGGTGAAGAAAATCTTCAACCGATTGACCGCCTTTCAGCGCCTTTAAGAGCGGGGCGAACGTTCGTTACTAAGAATTGACCTTCCCGGCGTTCACCCTATCTTCACCCCCTCCATTATGCACTCTTTCCATTATCGCGACGGCCACCTTCACTGCGAAGACGTGAACCTCCAGGACCTTTCCGAGACGCACGGAACGCCCCTCTATGTCTACAGCGCCGGAACCATTCGCGACCACTATCAACGGCTCGATACCGCCCTCGGTGAGCTGGATCACCTTATCTGTTACGCCACCAAAGCGAACTCGAACCTCGCCGTTCTCAGTCTCCTCGCCAAAATGGGTTCCGGGTTCGATATCGTCTCCGCCGGGGAACTCTTTCGGGTCAAAAAAGCGGGTGGCGATCCCGGGAAGTGCACCTTCGCCGGAGTCGGCAAGACCCGGGCCGAAATCCAATACGCCCTCGAAGAAGGCATCTACTGCTTTAACGCCGAGTCCGAAGCCGAAGTCCGCCTCATCAATGAAGTCGCCGGAGAACTCGGCAAAACCGCGCCCGTCGCCCTCCGTGTCAATCCCAACGTCGACGCCAAAACCCACAAGTACATCTCCACCGGCAAGAGCGAAAACAAGTTCGGGATCGACTACTCCCAGATTCGCGAAGCCTACGAGCGCGCCGCCGAGCTGCCGAACGTCTCCCTCCGTGGTCTCCAGATGCACATCGGTTCCCAGCTCACCAGCGTCGATCCCTTCGTCGAAGCGGTCGAAAAGATCGCGCCTCTCGTCAAGGAGTTGAAGGAACACTACGGCATCGAATTCTGGAGCATCGGCGGCGGGATCGGCATTGTTTATGAAAACTCGCTCGCCAGTGGCGACAAAGCCTGGTGGGAAGGAAAGAGCGATGAGACCCGTCCCCTCACCGTCGAAAAATACGCCGAACAAATCGTCCCCAAAATCAAAGACCTCGGCCTCAAGATCATCGTCGAGCCCGGTCGCTTCATGGTCGGAAACGCCGGCATCATGATCACCGAAGTCGTTTACGAGAAGCGCGGCTCGGCCAAAGTGTTCGAGATCGTCGACAGCGGCATGAACGACCTCATCCGCCCCGCGC
>CAYGQD010000117.1:0-21748 GCA_964351855.1 uncultured Verrucomicrobiales bacterium | reverse complement strand
CTTGGCCGAACAGGGTCGCCACCAGTTCGCGCACCGCCGGAATTCGCGTGCTGCCGCCGACCAAGATGACCGCGTCCAGGTCGTCCGCCGGATTCGCGATGCCTGCGTCCGCCAGCGCCTTGAGGCAATGGGGCCGGGTCCGCCGTAGAATCGGCCCGATCAGCGTCTCGAACTGCGCCCGCGTCAGGGTCTTTGCGAAGCTTTCTCCCTGGTCCAAAAACGGGAGCTGAATCTCGACGGATTCCTTCGCGCTGAGGTCTTCCTTCGCCTTGCGCGCCGCTTCCAGAATCCGCGCGGCGGTCTGCTCGTCATCGCTCGCGCCGCCGATCTCAGCCTTGATCCATTCCGCGATGGCGTGATCGATATCGTCTCCGCCTAGCCGGGTATCGCCGGTCGTCGCGATGACTTGGAAGACGCCTTGGTTGAGTTCGAGGATCGAAATATCGAAGGTGCCGCCGCCCAAATCGTAGACCGCGATGCGGGAGCGCTCTTCCAGTTTATCCAAGCCGTAGGCGAGGGCGGCTGCGGTCGGCTCGTTGACAATGCGCTCTACGGTCAGGCCCGCCAGCTCGCCCGCCAGCTTCGTCGCTTGACGCTGGGCATCGTTGAAATAAGCCGGCACGGTGATCACGGCTCGGGAAATCTCTGTCTCCAAGGCAGCCTCAGCGATTTCCTTGAGCCGACCAAGAATCTTCGCGGAAATCTGCGCCGGCGTGAGTTCGCGATCGCCCAGATCCAGCGTGGCAAAGCCGTCTTCCCCGGCTTTTACGGCGTAAGCTGCGCCTTCCGTCTCCACCTCATCCAGCCGCCGTCCCATGAAGCGTTTTACCGAGGAAATGGTCCGCTCCGGCTGGAGGGCTCGCATTCGCAGGGCGGCATCTCCCACGAGCGGGTCGCCGGATTTCGGAACGTGAACCACAGAGGGCAAAATGCGCCGCCCTTGATTGTCAGCCAGGAGGATGGGGAATCCGGAATCGACCACGCCGACGAGCGAATTCGTCGTGCCGAGGTCGATACCGACAATGAGGGAAGGTTTCACAGACATGTGTTAAGCGGTTACGGACGGATCATCCAGCAGGGCTCGCATTCGTTCCAAACCCCGTTTCGCCACCTCCAGGGGATCTTGGGCCCAAAGTTCTTCGTTAAACAGTTCCAGGCTGATCCAACCCTCGTAGCCTTTTTCGCGCAGCACCGCCATTTCTCCGGCGAGATTGATCTGGCCATCGCCCGGCATGACCCGATCCCCATCCACCTGGGTGAACGCCGGTTTTTCCGGGTGCGCATCGTCCAGATGATAGTGAGCGATCCGCTCCAAGGGCAGCGCTCGCAGATCATCCGGCGTCGCTCCCTGGTTCCAACTGTGAAAGGCGTCGATCACCAAGGCGCCTTCCGGATCTGCGCATCGATCCAGAACCGTGACTGCGTCCGGCAAGGCATTCAGGCTCGGGAAAAAGCTGATGTATTCCAGGAGCGCCCGAACGCCTGCGGCTCTGCCGATTTCCAGCAAATCGCCGTAGCTCTGCTCCAGTCCCTGGAATCCCGGCCTCTCCAAAGGCGGCGTGCAAACCACGAAAGGCGCCCCGATCCTCGCTGCCAGCTCCATCCTTCGCCGCGCTTCATCGAGCGCCAGGTCGTATTCCCGACCCTGAGTATCGCCCCAGCCTCGCACCGCGATCAAACACGGCACCGTCAGCCCGTGATCCGAAAGCGCGGCTTCTACTTCGCTGACCTCCCCTCCCCGTCCGACATGCTCATAGAGATCCACCGCCCAGAGTTCGATCCCCTCATAACCGGCCTGGCCCGCCACTCGAATTTTGTCGAGCAACGGCGTGGTCCGGATCGTCGAAGAATTGAGGGCCAGCTTCATCCGCGCACTATCGCGATGCCTGCCAACCCGTCAAACCACGCAACTAGCGAAACTGAAAGCCGTTGAGCTGGATCTGCGGCGCGCTGGCCGAACTGGAATTTGCCTCGTACGAGGCCACTTTCACCCAGCCGCGATGCAGGGCGGTCATGCTCAAAATGAGTCCTGCGCAGAGGATACCCACGGTGACGTAAAAGGTGACAATGATTCTGGCAAAAGGCGGTAGAGCCACACTGGCTTCGTCCGCACCGAGTTCTGAACGAGTCGTTTTCATCGAATTCTCCTGACAATAGGCTTTACAATCAACAACGATAAAGGTCCGCGAGCAACATTTCGCGTCTTGTTAGAGTCAGACGCAGCTCCGCCCCATTCCTTCACAAAAAATCTCAGTTCTTGCGTCGGGGGATTTTCGGGCACAGGATGGCCCGCTCAATCAAACGATGGCACACCGCGAATCACTGCAAATTGGCCTGGCTGGACTCGGAAACGTCGGCGCTGGCGTCTACAAGAACCTCATCCGTAATCGCGAGCTTCTCCGCGAGCGAACCGGCAAGGAAATCCACATCCGGCGCATCGTCGTCAAGGACGTTCACAAAGTGCGCGGCCTCGACCTCTCGCCCGAACTGCTTTCCACGCGGCTGGCGGATTTAATCGACGACGACGAGATCTCCATCGTCGTCGAACTCATTGGCGGCATTGATCAGGCGAAAAACCTGGTCAAAGAAGCGCTCAAAGCCGGAAAAATCGTCGTTACCGCCAACAAAGCCCTCCTCGCGGAACACGGGAAAGAACTCTTCGCCCTCGCCGAAGAACACCAGACCTCGATCTACTTTGAAGCCGCCGTCGCCGGAGGCATCCCCATCATCAAGACCGTCCAGGAATCCTTCGTTGGAAACTGCATCGAATCGATGGTCGGCATCATCAACGGCACCTCCAACTACATCCTCACCCGGATGGATCAGGCGGGCCTCAGCTACGAAGACGCGCTCAAAGAAGCCCAGGACCTCGGCTACGCGGAATCCGATCCCACGCTCGATATCAACGGAGGCGATGCCGCCCATAAAGCCGTCATACTGGCCAGCCTCAGCTACGGCTGCTGGATCCCGTTGAAAGACGTCCATGTGGAAGGCATCGAAGGCGTCCGCCGCGTCGATATCCAATTTGCCGATGACCTCGGCTATGCCGTCAAGCTCCTCGCTGTCATTCGCCTTTGCTGCGGAGACCGCATCGAAGTCCGCGTCCAGCCTTCTCTCGTCCCGCACGACCACATCCTGGCCAGCGTCAACGGGGTCTTCAATGCCATTGCCGTGCGCGGAGACATCGTCGGAGAAACCCTCTTTTACGGCAGCGGTGCCGGCCAGGATCCTACCTCCAGCTCGGTCATCTCAGACATCGCGGATGCCGCCCTCCACCGTCACCGCTCCGGTTTCGTCCCTCACGGCCTCTACGGGAAACCGCTCCCCATTGCCGAAAGCGTCAGCCAGTTCTACCTCCGCCTCATGGTCGTGGATCGGCCCGGCGTGATGGCCCAGATCGCCAACCTCCTCGGCCAGAGCGACGTCGGCATCCTCTCCATGATCCAGCGCGAAGCGGACGAAAGCGAAAGCGCCCCCGTCGTCCTCATGCTCCACGACGCCGAATTCGGCATCGTCCAAAAAGCCGTCGCCCAGATCGCCGCGCTCGAATGCGTCTGCGAAGCCCCCGTCCTTATGCGGGTCGAGAATTTAGGCTGACCGTTCAACTCGCGCCACATTTGCTGTGAGCCGTTTGTTCTTTGGAAGGACTTCGCGAGCGACCTTTCCGGCCGGCCTCTTCCAGCTTTTGTCAAACCCCCATCCCGAGGAGTGGACTTGTGATCACCCCGAAACGCTCTAAATTAACGAGAATTAGAATGCGCCTTCAATCCATCCAAATTCAAAACTTTCGCTGCTTTGATGACCTCACGATCGAGTTCGAAAAGGATCTCAATGTGATTGTGGCCGTCAATGGCGGGGGTAAGACCACGATATTGGACGCCTTATCGGCTGCATTCATTGCGGTTTTTGGAGAGTTTGCTAGTTGGCACCTTGAACTTCACCTCTCTATCAGAGATATAAAAAGGCTGCCCGATGGCTCCCGCCGTGGGGATTTATTGATTTCGACTACGCTCTCGGACGACACAACTTGGAAGCTTCAATTCAAAAGCGAGGACTATCCCGATGAAGATCTCGAAATCAATTTGGAGTATTTCGCACTTCCGAAAAAGCTAAGTGAAAAATTTTCGACCATGAAGAAGGCGATTTTGATGGATTCGAAATCCGATATGATCGTTCCAGTTGTCGCTTACTATCAATCCACGAGAAATTTGGATAGAAAAACCCAACTCGGAGATTCGAATCGACAGTTTGATCGGTTTGGCGCGTTTCTTTCCGCCTTCGAAGCGCGTGCTGATTATTCGGAGGCCATAGACTGGTTCTATGCGAAAGAGAGTCAGGAGTTGCGAGCAAATCGAACTCGAACAACCATCGAAACACTTCCGGACCTCGAATGTGTTCGCCGCGCAGTGACCTCAGTTCTTGGGCCTGCTGAAGGAATCTACTTCACGGCAGCGACACCACCCAAGCCTGCCTTGAAGTGGCGAGTCGACAATGGGACCTGCGAGGAACGATTACTTGGACAACTCAGCGATGGCTATCGGAACATGTTGGCATTAGTCATGGACTTTGCGCGGCGTTTGGCGCAGGCAAATCCGCAACTTCCGAATCCTCTTGAGGCAGAGGCAATCATGTTAGTTGATGAGATCGATTTACACCTGCACCCCAAGTGGCAACAAACCATCATCGGAGATTTACAGCGGACGTTTCCAAACACGCAATTGATTGTTACCACCCATAGTCCACAAGTGCTCACCACGGTAGAAAGCCGCTGCATTCGCATCTTGGAAGACGGAAAAATTCGCGCTGCACCACCCGCTAGTCAAGGATCGGAAAGCGTTCGCATGTTAGAACGGATCATGAAGGTGGACAGTCGTCCTCCGGGTGTTGGAAAGACCCAGCGAATCACTGAACTCATGCAACTCATCTCTGACAACCAGTTGGACGACGCGCAGAAGGTTCTGGCTGAATTGCAAGAATGGAGTCAAGGAGAAGAACCCGCCTTGGATGAAGCGGAAATGGCCATCGAGAATCGGCGATGGGAAGAGTCGTTGCCAGAATGAAGCGGGTTTTCAAGTCCCATGAAGAGCCGACTGGACTTGCCGAATATCGCTCTTCGAATTTGAACGGAACGTGGCAAGAATTTCGAGATGAGGCTAAAACCGCCTACGAAGACGTCGTTGAGAGACTGAAGTCAGATCAGGGTGGCTTATGTGCCTATTGTGAGATCAACGTGATTCGACCGCAAGACCAGCGCGTCGAACATTTCCATCCCAAAGCTGACTCTACAAATCTTCGTAACTGGCACCTGGACTGGCAGAACCTCTGGATTTGCTGCCATGGTGGTGAGGCTTACGCCACCGACCAAGCCGTTCTCCAAGGTCGCACCAAGCAGCCAACAGCCGAAAATCTAAGCTGTGACGCGCGCAAAGGGAAAGACGTGTTGGATGACCGTATCTTGAACCCCGGCGAGATTCCGGCATTTCCGCGAATCTTTAAATACAGGATCGGTGATGGGGAAATGCAGATCGATGAGCAGGCTTGTAAAGAAGCCGATATTGATTCTCACAAAGCGCAGGCCACAATTGATCTCTTGGGTCTCAACTGCCAACGACTAAAGGACGCAAGGGCGGAGATCATTCGGGCAATCGAGCGTGTCCGGAAAACCGCACGGATACATAAGAACTCCGGTGAAATTCGGACGCAAACGGTTGAGCATCTGTTGAATCGGTTCTTAACCAGGAATGACTCCGGTATTTGGCATCGATTCTTTACCGTAGCTCGCTGGAGTTTAGGCGCACGCGCGGAGCGGTACCTATCCGATTGCAAATTCGACGGCTAACCGGCGAGCGGACACTCGCGCCACGTAGCGGAAGATGCCAAATCTTCCTGCGAACGGTTCGGTCCTCCGCAGCTTGTGCTCCTCAGCCTCATTCGCCAAGCACAGGGACCAAGTCTTTCCATTTTTTGGCTCGACGCCGTCAGGATTCCCCATTTATTGGCCGCATGGCAGCAGACAGCGCATGGTCCATTGGCGAAGCCACCAATCAGTGGTTCGAGAGAGTCTGGAATCAGCAAGACGAAGCGATGATTACGGAACTCATGGCGGAAGATTGTGACCTTCACGGTCTCGATCTCCCGATCGGGGGCCGCGAAGGTTTTCTCGCCTTCCATCGCGCTCTATCAGGCGCCTTCGCCAATCTGAACGTCGAGATCCTCGAACTCATCGAGAGCGGCGACCACGTGATGGGCCACTGCCTCTTCACGGGCACCCATCGCGCCACCGGAAAAGACGTCTCCACCCATTTCAGCTTTTCAGGGAAATGGAAGGACGGCCTTCTCATCGAAACCCGAAACGTCGTCGATTTTACCCGAATGCTCGCTCAAATCGGCGAACTCGCACCAGACACGATGGCGCGGGTGTTCACTCCACCTGTGGATTCTTGATCGGGATATCCTCTGTGGCCCACTCCCTTAAACCAAGGCCGCGATGATCGCCGCCGCGGCCTGATAAATCGGGAGCTGACTCTGTTTCCCGAGGGCATCCGCGAAGGTTGTGGCCCAAGGTTGAATCATCTGCGATTCGTAGGCGGTGATGGTTTGGGCGTCCGCGTCGGCGAGCCCGGCTCGCACCACGAGAATTTTAGCGACATGGGTATCGGGTAGCTCCGCGATGCGGGGGGAGAATTCCGGGATTCCTCCTTCCGCGAACCAACGTCGAATCGAAAAGTGCTCTTCTCCACAGTCTTTGACCCAGGGATCGGCGCGCGGGGGACAGACGGCCGGGTAGATGAAGAGGCGGCAAAACTCGATCGCGTGTTCTTCGAATTTGGCGCGGTCCCAATCCGCTTCAAGATAGGGAGCCGCTTCCGGAGCGGCGCGTTCGACGACGCCACGGACGTCCGGAAGGCGCAACACATCTAACAGGCTATCGTCGATCTCCCGACTAAGGAGGTCAGCGAGGAGCATGCAGACGGAGGCGACGGGATCAGATTTTTTCGACACTGCAGACGTTGTCATACCAGTTTTGTCCTCCGGTCAGGGGGCAGGGATTGATGGGAAGCGCGTCATTGATCGCAACGCCGCCGCCGATACCGCCCTTTTCCTTGGCCCACCAAATGCCCTTGGGAACATCCGCATCGCGACTCGCACCTTCGTTTCCATCGATGCCTTCCTTGGGAGTCGTAAGCTCGTTCTGAGCCCGGGCGACGGCCCCTTGGGCGAAGTGGCCGGCGTGGTGAGAACAGGCGACGACGCGTGGATGCATCCCTTTCAAGAAGCGGACGTGGTTCTCAAACGCACCCATCGCACCCGGTTCGCCACCTTTGTAGGTGTGTCCGGTGGGTCGGAAGACGGTGAGTTTCACCGTGTCGCCCTCGGAAACGCCAAGTTGCGCGCCGGTATCCGGGTGCATGAAGACCGGGTTCGTGTGGACGATCTCGGAATGGTATTTCCAACTGGAGGATCGGCCCTGGGTGTGGACGTTCCACTTGAAAGTGGTGAAGATGAAGCGGTCTTCGGGGAGATCCCGGTGCTCGGGAACGGTGTCGTAAATCGCGATGGGGCTGGCGTTGACGTCTTCGGGAGGGAGCCCGGTCTTTTCGGCCGCGATCCGCCAGATATCGTCATAGACACCGATGAGCCGGTTCGGAGTGTCGAATCCGCGGATGGACTTCCCGTCTTTGACGATGCCGACCGCTTTGCCGGAGTCTGTGTTGCGGATGATCCCGGTTTCGGGTTCGACGCTCGTCCCTTCCAGTTCCGCTTCGGTGAGGGGACGCTCGTAGAGTTCGTAGTCTTTTTCCCGGGTCTCATCCATCCAGATTCCGCGTCGTTTGAAGTCTTCCCAAGAGATCGGAAGATTCTGATACCATTCTTTGTAGAAGGACTCCATATCATCGAAGGCGAAGTACGCTTCCACGCCTCCGCCGATGCGTTGCGCGAGATCTTTGAGGATGTCCTGGATCGAGCGGCTTTGTCCCATCGGCGGCACGAGCGGCTGACGGACGCCGGTGTAGGGAACGAGTCCGTAGTTGTTGGTGCCGTGTTGGTCCCAACGCTCCAGACTGGTCGCTTCAGGGAGGATAAGATCAGCGAGTTCGGCCTGCTCGCCATAGCTGATATCGACCGCAACGTGGAACGGAATCAGTTCCTCATCCATCAACACATCACGAACCACATTCGCCTCCGGATAGCCGTAAGCGGCCCCCAGGGTATAAGACATATAGACACTGACTTTCTGCCGTCCCTCTTTGATATACGGGTAGACCAGCTGGCCCACGCGCATCTGATACCAGTGCCAGGCGAGCGGATACTCGCTCGGCGTCGCTAACTCACCAAAGTATTTTTTCTTCCAATAATCCGGGAAACCATTGACGCGGTCCTGCACATCTTGAGGGAGTTTTCTGAACGCGACTTCGTTAAACCCCTCGCCGATACCCCAGGGTTGGGGTTCCGAAGTCTTCGGCCCTGGCTGAGACAGTTTGGGCAGTCCTTCCTGACCGTAGCGTCCGGCCCATCCCCGGAGCGTGGACAGACAAAACCCACCGGGTTTCCCCACATTGCCGACGAGGACATCGAGGGTGCGGATAGCGCGGTCTGCCTGAACGCCGTTATAATGCTTCGCGCTACCGCGATTCGACATCGTGCAGCAAGCGGGCGCGGCCCCGGCGAATTCCATGGCGATCCGGCGGATATCCGCAGCCGGAACTCCACTGTGTTTCTCCGCCCATTCCGGAGTGTAGTCGGCCACGACCTGACGGAGTTCTTCGAGCGGATAATTGGCCCAGCGCTCCCAGAACGCACGATTCTCAAGCCCTTGCTCAAGAATCACGTGGATCATGGCAAAGGCCACCGCACCATCGGTTCCCGGCATGATTGGATAATACTCATCACTGACGGAAGCCGTCGCCGAAGGACGCACCTCGAAGGTGACCATGCGGGCCCCTTTATCGACCCGGGCACGCTGGATCCGATGCATCATATAAAGACCGCCCTGATACGCTTCCATCGGATTCCCACCGAAGTTCACAATATATTGGGTGTTCTCGAAATCCTGCGTTTCCCATT
Source organism: uncultured Verrucomicrobiales bacterium (assembly GCA_964351855.1). Classification (GTDB taxonomy): domain Bacteria; phylum Verrucomicrobiota; class Verrucomicrobiia; order Verrucomicrobiales; family DEV007; genus JBCDHN01. The sequence goes on along the minus strand of CAYGQD010000117.1, from coordinate 12,682 downwards.
CGAACTCGCGCCCGTAAAAGCTCATCAGCGGCGCGCGCCGATTCGAGCTACAGATCGAGCGGCGGTTCAACCGATGCGGGGTCCCGAAGGCCTCGGTAAAGCGCTTGGTATAGCCTTTTGTCTTGTCGCGCCCGTAGTGAAAGACGAATTCCTCCGGAACGCCATTTTCCCGCAGCGGCCGCATTTTATCTGCCAACTCCGTGAGCGCTTCATCCCAAGTGACACGCTTCCATTTTCCCTCGCCTCGTTTCCCCACCCGGCGCAGCGGATAGAGGAGGCGTTCCGGCGAATAGGTATAGGAAATCATTCCCTGAGCCTTCGAGCAGATGTTCCCCTGAGAATTGGGATCCAGCGGATTGCCATCGATACGACGGACGCGTCCATCCTGCACCCAGCCGATCACGCCACAATGCGTGGTGCAGCCGAAGCAGATCGTCGGGGTGGCTTTGGCCTTGGTGAAATCGATCCGACCGAGTCGTCCGGGTGGCGCGGGCTTTACCGTGATCCGGTCCGCGAAAGCCGGAACGGGAATGAGGCCGGAAACGGCGAGTCCGCCGCCCAGCTTGAGAAGGTCACGGCGGGATAAGGATCGCGTTTTCATGCAGACTTCCCTCCTTTCAAATTATTCTGCTCGTAGATAATATCCGCATCGTCTTCAGAGAGTTGCACGCCGGTATTCGCTTTCTCCTCCATCCACGGTTCATGATCGATATAGAGAACGGAAGGTTTGGTCCCTTCGCCTTCTTTCCAGCCTTTCGCCCCGGTGGCTGCGGCAATCTTCGTCACGGGATCCTCAGGATCGTCGAAATCCCCGAACTGAAGCGCCTCGGACGGACAAGAAGAGACGCACGCCGGATCCAGCCCGACATCGGTCCGGTGTTGACAGAGATCACACTTCTCCGCCACCTGCTTCTCTTCATTGATGAAAATGGCTCCGTAGGGGCAGGCGGTCACGCATTCCTGCTCCAGGTCACACTTCCCTTCATCCACCACCACGCGCCCGTCTTCTCCCCGGACAATGGCCTTGCTCGGGCAGGCCTTCAGACAAGGGGCATCCTGACAGTGCATGCAAATGAGGGGCGCAAAGGTCAGGGTATTGCGATTGGCTTCCGGCCGCTCCAGATATCGAACCCGCATTCGAAACCCACCGAGGGGAACTTCGTTTTCCGTTTTGCAACTGACGCTGCAGGCGTGGCAACCGACACAACGGCGGAGATCGATGAGGATCCCGGCCCGCTTGCGGTCTTTTTTGAACTGCGGACCGACAAGATCCCAAGGAAGAGTTTCAGGCATGATGATTCAGTAGCAAGAGGTAGAAGGGAGAGAGCGAGTGTCGCTCTGCAACAAAGCAGCCGTGATCCCAACATCACGAAACGGCGCGGAATCGACAGGATCCGCGAATCGCTTGGCTAATTTGGATCGACGACCGCCGACCCACTTGAAGTGAGTCAGTGTAACCATCGTTCGATCCGTAATTTAGCAGCAAATGTGATAAAACCAGTTAGCCACCTGCAACCTCGTCTGACAAGCTCAAAAATTGCGAGGCTCAGACTGGGAATTTCACGCTCAAAAGGGATCGCCAAAAAAATTGTTTCCAACCCACGAATTTCGCGCGAATTTTTCTAGCTTCATGCCATGATCTGACAACAGGGACCATCTTGGTCTCGCTCCATGAAATCATCCCGCACCTCGGCGATCCGCCGGGGGTTCATTCCGATTCTGACCGGTTGCGATCTATCGCGACGGCGGTTGCCACGTCTTGAGATTGAGTCAGGACATGACGGGCCAGACGTTTGGCTGACGGCCTGCGCCCATGGAGATGAGGTCGGCGGAATCGTCGCGGTGCATGAGGTGTTCCGGCGATTGCGCCAAAAGCCGCTGCTTCGCGGAAGCTTGCGCGCCTTTCCGTTGATGAATCCCATTGGGTTCGATGTCTGCTCCCGTCACGTGTCATTGAGTGAGGAAGACCTAAACCGATCCTTTCCCGGTGACGCAAATGGATCGCTGGCTGAACGGATCGCAAACGTCATTTTTCAGACCATCTTGAAAACGCGCCCCGTTCTGGTGCTGGATCTCCACAATGACTGGACGCGCACTCTACCCTACGTGGTGCTGGATGCGCTGCCGGATTCCCCAAAGCGCGACGCGGAACTGGCGCGAGATCAGGCCCTGCGTTTCGCCACCCGCACGGCCTTTCCAATCGTGGAAGAAGCGAACCCCCTCCGTCGCACGCTTTCCCACAGTCTGATGCTTGCAGGAATTCCGGCCTTAACCATCGAACTGGGCGAATCCCGGGTCGTCAACGAGAAGAACGTGGCCCTGGGAGTGGAGGCCATCTGGATGATGCTGGAGGATCTGGAGATGGTGGAACCCGTCCCCGGTCCTGAAGCGCCCGGCATGCAATCCCGGAAGGGGCCGCTCCGCTATTCCAGTCGACCGCTCTGCTCGAAGAGTGGAATTCTGCGTTTTCGCTGCGAACCGGGCCAAACGGTCCGAACCGGGCGGATTCTCGCTCGGGTTCAAGACGCCTTCGGACGCCCCGTGGAAACCCTGCGCGCGGAATCAGATGCTCTGGTGCTGGGAGTGGCAGATTCCTCGGTGGCATTTCCCGGCGCGCCCGCAGTGGCCCTGGGACTCTTCCCCCCTCTTTCCTCTCAATAACTCAACTCACCCCTTAAACCCACCTCAATGCCTCCAACCGCATCCCCCGCCATCCGCAAAGCAAAAACGGCGAAGAAACCTGGCAAACCTGCCCCTCAAGCCCCAAAAAGGAAACTGACCGAAGTGCTCGGCCCGGTCGAAGATCTACAGAGCTACGTCAAGGCCGATTGGTGGCGCCACATCTTCAATTCGAACTACCTGCGCACCGACGGCGACGTGGTGGAGGATGCGCGACTGACGGAGCGTGAGATCGACCTCGTCACCAGCCTCCTGGAGCCCGCGTCAGATGCTCAGATCCTCGATCTCTGCTGCGGGCAGGGACGCCACACGCTGGGATTGGCGCGGCGCGGGTTCGTGAACGTCACCGGACTGGACCGCTCCCACTATCTGATCACCCGCGCCCGCTCGCTGGCGAAAAAGGAGGGACTCTCGATCGGCTTCCGCGAGGGGGATGCCCGCAAGCTTCCGTTCGAGACCGACCGGTTCGATCACGTCCTCATCATGGGAAATAGCTTCGGCTACTTTGAGAGCCTGAACGATGACTGCCTGGTTTTACGCGAAGTCCGCCGCATTCTGAAGCCGACCGGTCGCCTTTTGCTGGATCTGACGGACGGCGAGCATATGCGTGAGCATTTCGACGCGCGCAGTTGGGAATGGATCGACAAGAACTACTTCGTCTGTCGCGAACGGAGCCTGTCTGACGATCGATCTCGGCTGATTTCCCGAGAAGTCATCACCCACGTTCGCAAGGGAGTGGTTTCGGACCAATTCTACGCCGAGCGGCTCTATTCCGAGGAGCAAATGCGACAACTGCTGCGCGAAAGTGGGTTTGTGAGCGTGAAGTTGGCGGAACAAATTGCCACGGAGAGCCAGCGCAACCAGGACCTGGGAATGATGGGAAGGCGCATGATCTATACCGCGAAGCCCAAGAAAACCTGGGCCACCCGCCCAAAGAAACCGGCGGCGATCCGGAAAGTCGCCGTGGTCATGGGCGATCCCCGCAAAACGGATGCGGTGAAGCCGGACGGAACCTTTGACGAAGACGATTTTCACACGATCGACCAACTCAAAACGGCTCTGGATGAAGTTCCGGGTTACGCCTTCACCTTTTTCGACAACCACGAGACGTTGATCAACGATGCCCGTCGCATTCGAGCCGAGCAAGACTTCGTCCTCAATCTCTGTGACGAGGGCTTTGGGAACCAGGCGACCCAGGAACTCCATGTTCCGGCCCTGCTTGAGATGCTGGGAATTCCCTATACCGGCGGCAACCCGCAGTGCCTCGCCTACTGCTATGACAAATCGCTAACCCGAGGCGTCGCCAATGAGATGGATATCCCGACGCCACAGGCGTTTCTGATTCGCTCGGACGACACTGCGTTTTTCGAGCTGACCCTGCCGTTTCCTGTCATTGTGAAGCCGAACTTCGGCGACTCCAGCATGGGCATCACCCGCAAGAGCGTCTGCCACAACATCACCGAGCTGGAGGAAGCGATCCTCGAAGCGCGGGATCGTTTCGGCTACGAGCGCCCCGTTCTGGTCGAGCAATTCCTCACGGGTAAAGACATCACCGTGGGGATCATCGGGAATCCGCCCGGCTCCAGCATCGCCTTGCCCATCGTGGAGGAAGACTATTCTGCCCTGCCGCCCGGGCTGCCCCACATCTGCGGATACGAGGCGAAATGGGATCCGAAATCGCCGTATTGGGCCAACCTGCGCTCCATCCCGGCGGAGCTCCCCGAGAATACGGAAGGCTTCCTCATCACCTGCTGCCAACGACTCTTCGAACGGCTTGGCTGCCGGGATTACGCCCGGTTTGACTGGCGACTGGACAACATTGGCACTCCGCGCCTGCTGGAGGTCAACCCGAATCCCGGCTGGTGCTGGGACGGTCATCTGGCGAAGATGTCCGCGCTGGCTGGTCACAATTACGGCGAGATGCTTGGGCTGATTCTGAAAGCGGCGGACGAGCGAATTCGGCTTCAAAAAACCTGCGAGAGTTCGCCAAAATTCGAGAACTGAACAGATCATCCCGGCGACGAGCGAGCGGAGGCACGTCCCTTGGTTAGGAACGGAGCCACGGCTCATGCTGCGCTCTCTGTGAGCCCCACTTAGCAACAGCCCTCTGGGAAGGGCGGCGTTTTCCTGGATTTGGCATCATACTTGCTTAAGTCTTCCTGAAAATATGCCCTTTCCAGAGAATTCCCCGGAAGCTGGCTATTCCAGCTTGGTCGATCCATTCATTGGCTGTGAGGCGACGCAGTTGCCTCCACCGGAGGGGATTGCCGCGACGTGGTGGTGTGCGAAGCCGGCGGTGGGGAACACGCATCCGGGGGCTTCGTTGCCGTTTGGGATGGTGTCGGCTTGCGCGTATTCCGGGGCTTATGTAACCGGGTATGGAAGCTATCAGGTCTCCTTGAGCGGTGGTCCGCCATCTCGTTGGCTCGATCGGCATGAGGCGCGGGGAATTGCTCACTTTCAACAAAGTGGGACCGGCCGGATTCGGACGTATTATAATTACCTCCTGACAACGCCTCTCGTCGGGGAAGGTCTGGAGGGATTGGGGGAAGCGTTTGAGCTGGTAGAGGAAACGGCCAAGCCGGGCTATTATTCCGGAACGTTTTCCGAGAGCAAAGTTCGGTTTGAAGTGACGTGCAGCGATCGCGCAGTGCATCATCGCTATCATTTTGCCGAAGGCGTTCGGCCGAAGGTGGCGATCGATTTCTCAGCGGGTGGATTGCGGATCGAGGAAATGGAGACGCGCCCGACTTCGGCCGGTTTTGCCCTGACCGATCCCCGGACGTGTCGCGGCTGGGTGATGATGGAGGGCGTTCCTATTCATTTTTGGATTCGCGCGATGACGCCGATCGCGGATGGTGGAATTTGGGTCAATCATGAAAAACTGCCAGAGGCGAAGTCATGGGTCTTGAATGAGAAGGCCCAAAAGAAAAAGCGTCCCTTTGGGATTTGGTTGGAGGCGGCTGACGGGGAAGAGATGGAGCTTCGGATTGGCTTCTCGCTGCAGAGTTGTGAGCGTGCCGAGGCCGCTCTGGAGCTGGCTCAGGAGGAGAAGTTTCCGGCGATCGTGAGCGCGGCGGCATCGAGCTGGGAGGAGGTTCTCTCGAAGATTGAAGTCTCGGGAGGCACGAATGAAGAGCGGGAAGTCTTTTACACGTCGTTCTATCATGCGACGCTCAAACCTGCAGATTTTCGGGATGAGAACCCGTTTACGAAGCTGCCCGGGCCCTTTTTTCTCGACCTATCTACCCTCTGGGATCTGTATAAAACCCAGCTTCCATTGGTCATGACCTTATGGCCGGAGTGGGGGCGGGATTTTGTCCAGTTCCTCACCGAAGTTGAGGAGCGAGAGGGAAGTTTCCCGATCAGTTATCTGATGGATAATATCCCGGAGCGCTTTGCCAAGCAGGCCACGGGGCTTTGTCACTTGATCCTCTATGATGCGTTTCAGCGTGGCATCGAAGGAGATTGGGATCGCATCCTTAATGAACTTTGGAGAACGAGCCGAAAGGGGAAGTTCCGCGATTATCGAGAGAATCAGATTGTCGAGCCCTTATCCCATTCGTTGGATCTAGCGACGGCGTATTTCTGCATGGCACAGCTCGCCAAAAAACTGGGACATCAGGTGATTTATGATAAGTCGATCGGTCATGCTCAGCATTGGAAAAACGCGTATGATGAAAAGTCAGGCCTGCTCAAGCAAGATTCGACCTATTATGAGGGGGAAAATTGGAATTACTCCTTCCGCTTCCTCCATGACATGGCGGGGAGGATCGATTTGGCGGGGGGAGAGCGGCGTTTTGTCGAATTGTTAGACCTCTTCTTTGGCTTTTCCGAGCCGAAGCCGGGGGAAACGGTGCATCGCTTTGAAGGACTGAATAATGAGCCCGATATGGAAACGCCGTATGCCTATCTCTATGTGGGGCGGCATGATCGAACGGCGCGAGTGGTCCGACGCGTCATGCGGCATCAATTTGCAACGGGGAAGGGAGGGCTTCCGGGAAACGATGACTCCGGAGGGCTATCTTCATGGTTTGTTTGGAGCGCGATCGGGATCTTTCCGGTGGCGGGACAGCCCTTGATGTTGATTGGGAGTCCGATATTTGATCGATCCGTGATTCATCTGGAGGGTGGAGACTTTGTGATCGAAGCAGAGAATCAGGGGATCGAGAACCTTCATATAGAAGCGGCTTGGCTGAATGAAGAGCCGTTGGAGCGCTCTTGGCTGGAGCTGAAGGACTTTCAAGCAGGCGGGAATTTGAAACTTCGCATGAGTCCCCAGTCATTCGGTTGGGCGTCTGAGTCGCGGCCCCCATCTCGCCAAACCTAGGTGACGGAAACGTTTCTTTAACTTTTCCTTACATTCTGTGAAACTTCTGCTAACATAACCACATCGAATGACTTTGGCTGATCTATTCTATGAAAATCCTATCGCCGTTCCAAACACGAAGACCTTCACCCGGATCGGAAGATCGGATACCATCCGGAGAAGACGTGAATAACCTCATCCTGGTGGTTCGAGCAGATCCCATTATCTGCGGGCACTCGACCGAAGCGCGAAACCTGGCCGAAGCGGCCATCGAGATGGGGATGAAGTCGGTCCATATTGTGAGCTACCCCATCGAAACGCTGGAGAACAGCGGGTTACCTCTCAAACCGCTGGAGACCATTTCTTCGTATTCCGACGGGATATCAGTTGATCGTCCAGAGCCGGTTGGAGACTACAAGGTGCTGGATGGAAGATATATTCTTGGTATCGCCGGGCACCTCACAGATCTTCTCTACCAGCTGCCCGGTCAGACGATGTTGATGGATCTCTACTTGGTGCCTCATGGCCAAATGGTCATGTCCGCAGTGTCCAGTTTTCAAGCTTCCGGAACCACGGCATCGGTCTTCACTGTGGGGGAAGCGGTAGGATCAGATATCACCAACGTCGTTTCCAATGCCATCCGAGCAGGGAAGTTTGGCGCAGCGCAACTGGTTCTCTCCAACTATCTGGCCCACGATTTACCCGTTGCCGTCAGTGAATTCACTCGAGATTTGATCATTGCCGCAGGAGAAGATGTGGATGCGGCGATTGGGACGCAATTTGCAGATCAACTGCGCGAGCGGGTTCTGATCAGTTATCCAGCAATTGAGACCGAACGCTATACATCGATTGAAACCCATCCTGATGATCTGCAAGCGGTATTGAGTCGTCGTGGTTTGGAGCAAGACGGCTACGTGATGTTTCTTTCTCGGATCGCTCCGGCCAAAGGCGTCGATGATCTCCTGAAAGCGTATCGAGCCAGTGAGTTATATGGGAAGAAGCCACTCATCATTTGCGGGAATGGTCCTTCCAAAGCGGAGATCCAGAAGATTGCGGAGACGGACCCGAATATTCGAGTGTTAGATGATGTCAGCGATGAAGAGAAAGGATTTCTGATGCATGGATGCTTCGCTTGGTGTCTTCCAAGCAAGGCGCGTCCTGAATTCGTCGAAACTTTCGGGATTGCGGTGGCTGAAAAGATGCTCGCAGGAGGTCTCGGTCCCGTCATCACGACTCGGACCGGTGGGATTCCGGAAGCAAGCGGCGGATTCTGCCTCGAGCATGAGGCCGGAAATGTCGATGAACTCCGAGCATGTCTCGATCAAGCGGGGAAGATGAATCAAGCTGAGCGCGAGAAACTGAGCGAAGAGGCTCGGCAGTTCGCCCTGACGTTCGATCGAAAGCGTGTCTTGCAGAATCTTCTCGCAAAGTCTCGATTGGTCACAGGCTTGGAGGCGTAGCGCGGAGGCTCATCCCAAGTAGCGCTTCAAATATCGCCCCGTCACGCTTTCCTTCGATTCCGCAATCGCTTCGGGCGGACCTTCGGCGACGATCTTACCGCCGTGTTCTCCGCCGCCCGGGCCCATGTCGATGATCCAGTCGGCGCATTTGATGACGTCGAGGTTGTGTTCGATGACGATGAGGGTGTTTCCGGCGTTGCGGAGGCGCAGGAAGACTTCGAGGAGGGTGGCGATGTCGGCGAAGTGGAGGCCGGTGGTGGGTTCGTCGAAGATGTAGACGGTTTTGCCGGTCGCCTTCTTGGCCAGTTCCGCGGCCAGCTTGACGCGCTGGGCTTCTCCTCCGGACAGCGTAGTGGCGCTTTGACCGAGCTTGAGGTAGCCAAGACCGACGTCGCAGAGCGCACGGAGCTTGGAATGGATCTGAGGGATCTTTTGGAAAAACTTGCGAGCGTCATCGATTCCCAGTTCAAGGACGTCAGCGATGCTTTGGCCACGGTAGGTGACTTGGAGCGTCTCGTCGTTGTAGCGCCGTCCGTTGCAAGTCTCGCAGGTCACGTAAACGTCACTGAGGAAGTGCATGTCAATCTTGATCGAGCCATCGCCCTGACAGGTTTCGCAGCGACCGCCAGCGACATTGAAGCTGAAACGGCCAGGTTCGTAGCCGCGTTGTTTGCTCAACGGAATCTCGCTGAAGAGATCGCGGATCGGGCCAAAGACGCCGGAATAGGTGGCCGGGTTCGATCGCGGACTTCGGCCAATCGGCGCTTGGTCAACGACGATCGCTTTGTCGAGCTGAGCTAAGCCGATGATGTCTTGATGTGCACCGGGAGCTTCCTTGCTATGAAAGTATTCTCGAAACAGCGCCCGCCGCAAGATGTCATCCACCAAGGTCGATTTCCCACTGCCCGATGCCCCCGTCACACAGGTGATACAGCCAAGGGGAAAGGCAGCATCGACGTTCTGCAAATTGTGTTCGCTGGCACCAAGGACCGTGATCCAGCCATCCTCCAGAGGAGGATCGGATTTCGAGGTGCGGGCGCTGAGCGTTCCGCGCTTGGGCGGTTTCACGCGTTGATTGGGAACGGCGATCTTTTCCACGCCGCTCAGAAAACGGCCGGTGATGGACTCGGGAGATTGCTCGACTTCCGTCGGCGTTCCTTGGGCCAAAATGGTTCCTCCCGCTTCACCTGCGCCCGGCCCCATATCGATCAAGTAATCGGCGACGCGAATCGTGTCCTCATCATGTTCCACGACAATGATCGAGTTCCCCAAATCGCGTAAGCGTTTCAGCGTGGAGATCAGCTTTTCGTTATCCGCCTGATGCAGGCCGATACTGGGTTCGTCCAACACATAGAGAACGCCAGCCAACCCGGCGCCCAATTGAGTCGCTAAGCGAATGCGCTGACTCTCGCCTCCAGACAAGGTGCCGCTTTCGCGATCAAGCGTCAAGTAACCGAGACCGACTTCGCAGAGGAATCGGAGCCGTTTACGAATCTCCCCGATCACCTCAACCGCGAACTTTTCTTGCTCTTCCGTGAGCTGGATCCCATCGAGCCACTCCAGCGCGCTTTCGATCGAGAGCGAAGAGAAATCGTGAATCGATCCTCGAAACTCCAGCTTCGCATTCTGGATACCGCCATGAGGTAAGGTCACGGCAAGGATCTCTGGTTTCAGTCTCCGGCCCTCACATTTGGAACAGGGTTTGCTCGACATGAAACGGCGCACGTTGCGCTTCGTAATTTCGCTATCGCTGGTTTCGAGCAGCCGCTTGGCTTGGACGGAAAGCCCTTCGAACGGTTTCCCGCTTCCGCCGAATTCAGCACCGACCGCCTCTTCCGTGCCGAAAAAGAGAGCGCGTTTGAGCGGTTTCGAAAGCTCGCGAATGGGCAACTCCGGGTCCTCCTGGAAGAAGCGGACCAGTCCTTCGATCTGGCGCTGATGCATTCCTTTGCGGGACTTGGAGCCGCTCCACCAAGTCTTCACGCCTCCCGCCGCGACGGACTTTCCGGGATCGGGCACCATCAGCTCGGGATCGGGCACTAACTCCGAGCCAAGCCCGTGGCAAAGCGGACACGCCCCGAGGTGGCTATTAAAGCTGAAATGCTTCGGAGTGAGCGCTGCCAAGGTGAATCCGGTCTCCGGATTGGTGAAGGTGGTGACGAAGGATCGCGGCGTAAAGGTCTCCGCCTCCGGTTCCTGGATCAGCACGAGGACGAGATTTCCAGTAATGCGGAGGGCGGCTTCGATCGATTCCGCCACGCGCGAACGAATCTCCTCCCGAATTACCAGCCGATCCAAAACCAGCTCGAACTCCTTCGCCTTCTTCGGAAGCTCTCCGCCATCGAGATCCACGATTTCGCCATCGATCCGCATCCGGACGAACCCTTGCTTCTTAAAGCGATCGGCCATCTCCGCAATGCTTTCCGCTGGATTCGGTTCGACCGGCGCCAGCATGATCAGTCGAGTCCGTTCCGGCAGCTTGACCAGCTCCGTGATGATTTCCGCCGGGGTTGAGCGAGAAAGCGGTTCGCCGGTCACGGGATCGTGCGGAACACCCATCGCCGCGTAGAGAATCCGGAGATAGTCGTGGATCTCGGTCGTGGTGGCGATCGTTGAACGCGGGTTCGAGCCGGATCCGCGTTGCTCGATCGCGATCGCCGGGGACAAGCCCTCGATGAAATCGACATCTGGCTTCTCTAACTGATCCAGAAACTGCCGCGCATAGGCAGAGAGCGACTCCACATACCGTCGTTGCCCCTCCGCATACAAGGTATTGAAAGCCAGCGACGATTTTCCGCTTCCACTCACCCCGGTGATCACCACCAGCTGTTCGCGTGGAATCTCTACGTCGATGTTTTTGAGGTTGTGCTGGCGAGCGCCGCGGATTTGGATCGTCCCTGACATTGGCAAAAGCCTAGCGCGGAGCCCCGGCGGCACAACTGCAATCCACAGTGAGCATTGGCGAAGACATCGAGATCTTCTTTGGAGACATCAACGCCGATGTAGGAGTCATCGATCTCTGTTTTGAGGTGAATGGATTCTGATGCCATGGAGGCCTCTGGCTTGTGATGCGAGTTTGAGAACTCGCGCAACGTTCGAGCTCAACCAAGGATGGGGAGCGACGGATCAAGAATTCGTGCGAGAATCTACATTCCGGGGTAAGCCGACCGATCACGCGAATGCCTCCTTCGTAGTTCCAGCCTTTCGGCCCACGCAGCGGAAGATTGGACGAAGCAAAGCGGGAATCGAGCGCCTCACAAGATTCATTGGCTTGATACCCATTTGACGCCGACATGCCGCCGTTGTCCCCCGTGAAGACAATGATGGTGTCCTCTTCCAGTCCGAGTTCCTTCAGTTTCGTTTTCGGGTTCAGATGCAACAAATCTTGCCTGATAGCGTTTACTTCCACGGGTTAAAAACAGCAACGCCGGTGTCGGAAAAATCTGATTCGTTTCGTGTCACCAGAGTCAGTCGGTGAACGAGCGCAGTCCCAGCCAGTAGGCCGTCGGCTGTGCTTCGGGTTCGAATCGCCATAATCTTCCCTCCTGCCTCGGCAATCGCGGGCGTCACGCTAAGCGTTCTTTCTCTGAACGCGGGAATAATCTGGTGTTGATACCAGTCCTTCAAGGTCGCAGCGAAAGGCGCATCCTTTTTCTGCGTCAGTTCGATTCCATGGGCGATCTCCATCAAGGTGATCGTGCTGAGGTAGCATGACTCTGCGGCCACGCCGGATTGCCACTTGGCAACGTTCGGGTCGCATCGGTGCTTCTTCCTCAATTCAGAAATCAGATTGGTATCGAGAAGAAAAGCCATCTACTAAAAATCCACCTCCCGCGGCTGGTCTTTTGATCGCGGAAATTCAACATCACGCTCATCTTCGCATCCCACCAAATCGAGAAGTGAACCACCATTCGTCCCGGTTTCGGGCTTTGAGAGTTCGCGTTTTAACAACTCAGTGATCCAACCCGACAGCGACATTCCAACATCCACTGCTTTGTGGCGGGCCTCTCGGCAGAGTTCATTCTCAAGTTTCAGGGTCACATTCATGATTTCGTGCAGCACGGTAGCACGATTGCACGGTGATGTAAATGTCTCCGTTATTAAACGAACGTAACCCGATTGGGTCGCGGCGATTCATTTGACAGTCGCGCTTCCCTTACCCTTCCCACGAGGTCTGGCCACACGCGCGCCGGGAGCCGGCTTCGAAGTCGCCGTCTTGGGATACGGCATCTTG
>CAYGQD010000116.1:0-21794 GCA_964351855.1 uncultured Verrucomicrobiales bacterium | reverse complement strand
GTGGAGCAGTCCGTTAGCTCGTCAGGCTCATAACCTGAAGGTCGTCAGCTCAAATCTGGCCCCCGCTTCTTACTTAAAGCCCTGTAACCCAAAAGGTTACAGGGCTCTTTTGTTCCCACGCCGGAAGCGCCCAAACGCAGCGAAATGCACCAAAATGCGCTTGAAATGCAGCAATTTGGGCACGGGTTGGGCACGGGTAAAACTTACTTTGGCTTGCCTGATCATCTGAATTTGGCTAATTCTTTTGGCCTCAAAATCAATAATTACAGAATGATTAGTTCACAAATCTCAACTCTCTCATTGGCCATAATGATGGCGCTTGGGTTAACGGCTGGAATGTTTTGTCTGATCTGGTTCCGGCACAAGCTTGCTGAACTAGCAGAGTGCGAACGCCAATTCGAGTCCCACAAAAAGAAGGAGTCAATCCGCTTGGCTTCGTGGGAGGGAAAATTAGCGAAGCGCGAAGAGTTGGCGGACGCGGAACAAAACGACGCGAATGAATGCATGATCCTGGCACACGACGGCGTCAAACTCTTGGCGGGCGCATTGACCCCATCTCATTGTTCTCAGGAAGATAGCGATGCGATTTCTGACCTCTTGCATACGCCGTTTCCCTATCGACGCGACGAATTTTTGACTGCCGTTCGTAGTTTGATTGCCGTCCTGTTCTCAAATCATCGCGATCTGCCATCGGTGCCAAATGTGCCAAAGTCTCCTGATGAGTCATCGACCAAAAAAGAGGCTTCGATGAAGGGCGTTCCCGATACGCCAACGACGGTTGATTGTCGTCTCCGTCGAACTTTTCCAGAAACGCCAGATTTACCATCTGTTCCCGCTCTGGGAGAACCCGTGCCAGATGTTCCAATTCCGATCAGCGACTACCGGGTTTACGAAGGAATGCGCGTAAAGCAACTGCAGAAACGGATCAAGGTCTTGCGCAATGCGGGTTACCTTCCTCCCGACCTCATAACCGGGGCGCAAGCTTCTTGTTTGAGGAAGTCCGTGGCTATTCGAATCCTCCTGCGTTTTGACCCCGACCGCGACTGGATGAAGGCGGCCTGAACTATGATTGCTGACTGCCCTAAAGTCAGAAGGATGGCGGATCAGCCGGGGCTTCATCCAGTTCTGCTTTGCGACAACTCCAGGCAATCATCGTTCCGCCTTCTTTCGAAGCCCGCTCAACGCTTGGTGGATGATCAGCGCATAGAGAAAAACCAGCATTCCATAAATGATGTCGAACGAGAGCAGCACGGCGGCAGCCGCACCCAAGGCTTCAAGGCCAGTAAGGTCGATCTCACCGTCCTGCCTAGTATCGTGCCAATGAGGCGGGATTCCGGCGGAAAACCATCAGGGCAAATCGGGTAATTGCGGCAACTCGCGTTTCCCAGAGTCAATGAATCAGGGAGTGCGCTTAGATCGGCAGGTCACGCGATGCGCACACTTGCCGTTAGTGTTCTGACAATTGCTCGAGTATCACTTGCGCATGCGCCTTGCCTGCAAATGGCTGCGGATGGCGGGTTGCTTTAAATAGATAATTGACGGCCTCTTCAGGCCGATCCAACGCGTTCAGAATCATCCCTGCGTGATAGCCTATTTCCGGGTGATCGGAGGCGGCGTGCTCCACAGAACTCAGCGTCGCCCATGCTCTAGGGTAGTCGCCCTCACGATAAGCAAGCCATGCCATCGTGTCGGTGAAAGTGTCGGACACGATTCCTTTATCCGAAGCCTTCTGAACCCACAGTCGCCCTTCTTCGGGTGACATCGCGCAAACTGCGGACCAAGCCAGTTGCGCGATAAATTCGTGATTCGCCTCAACAACGTCGGCCTGTTCGGCGAGTCTCTGGAATGCAAGATCGTTCTGATCGCTCCAATCGAGATAGGTGACGTAAAACCTCAAGACTATTCGATCGTTGGGATGGGTTCTGTAGATACGGTCCGCGAGTTTGTCCAAGTGAATGCGGTCACTCGGCTGTTCAACGAACTGGTTGAGGAGTTGTTTTATCCTGCGGCGGGCGAGGTTACGTTTCGCAAACCAAATCCCCAGTGAGGCAAGGATTATCGCAGGGAGCGCAAAAGGGAGATACCAGGGAAGGTTTGATGATTCAGTCTGCTGCAAGATCGGGACTGCGGTGGCGATGGAAATCAATAACCCGAGAATCGCCAGAGTAACTAGAACCGAGCGTGACTTCCAGTCTCTCCGAATGGCCACGGATAGATTGGATGCTGCCATTGGGGCTACCGGTAGAGGGATCCCGTATTCCGAATGCTTTTTGACAAGTGCAGTTGGAAGGAAAGACCGGGTTCTTGCTGAACCGGTGGACGGTCGCAGGAGAAGTTGCACGGGAACGTCCGGGACTGGCGTGATCGCATTCCAATCTTCGCCGCCAGAATTCCACCAGCGGATCAACCGGCACCATTCTTCGGGAGGTCTGTTCCCAGGGGTGCCGGGTTCGGCGGCTTTAGCTAGCCATTCACGGCGCTCATGACGTTCAGCGAAACTGAGTTGCCGTTCCTTGCCCGGACTAATGTCCCAACCTGACAACGCCTCCACGAACCATTGCACCCATTCCCCTTTCGCCGGGGCCTCGGGCCAAGGGAGGAAGCGCAAAGGCCGAATCTGGTGGATCGAACGATCACTTGTATTGGGGAAGGTCTCTCCAATCAGGCATTGGGCTACAAGTGTCTTTCCATCAGGTGTCCAGCCTGGTAGAAGAAACTCGCCTTCTTCCATGAATGGCTCTGCAACTGGACGCGCCTCTTCTCCATAGAGGAGGCGCACTCGTCCGCCGTATTCTGCAAGTTTCAGTGCGGCATGTTTGGGATGGGAAAGACTTAGTGGTCGCCATTCCGGGGAGGGCAGGGGAGGCTGTCCGTCTGGCGACAAGTGACTTACGACCTCCGCACCCTTCAGGAGTGACGGTTCTGTGGCAGGCGCAGGCGATTCCTTTTCTTCTTCTAAATCAGCCATGACTCGCCGAGTCACGACTGCAATTGCTTCGCCATCCGGCGAAAAAAGAAGTCGATGTCCCGCCGTTTGCTTGTAGGCAGATCCCAGCGGCGGTGTTAGCTGACCATCGGGTGTGACGGCGCGAAGGTGACCATCCGCCAAGTGAGTATATTCACCAGAGCGTAGCGGGATCTGAGCAGCAGATTCAAAGCAAATTCTGAATCGAGGATTTTGCTTTGGAGATGAAAATGGATGACAACTCAGCAATGTCATTTCATCAGGCAATCCCCAGAAAACGGGTCTCCTCCTAGCGTCGCGACCAAAGGCATAGCTGGTCCAGGCACCGCCAAACGGCAATGGTTTTCGGAGTCGTTGATACCGATCGTAAATAAACATCTCCTCTGCCGGTCCAGGTAGCGCGATTAGCTCTCCCTTAGGGCTAAACTGTGGCAGATGTTCTCCTTCGAAGGACTCTAAACGACCCGTCAGCTCACGTCCCGTTAACGGATCTCTCCAAGACCATGTTTCTCTCAGGTCCCGAAGAAGCAACACCGAACCGTCGGGTGACAGCATACCCGCATAAGGTGGCGAATCCATCTGCCAACTGGCGATTCGTTCTTTACTTTCGTAGTTGTAGACGTGGGCAACTCCCCTGTTGTCGTGGGTCACGAGTAGGGGCTTCCCGGCAGCGATCGACAGGATAACTTCATCCTCGTCCAGCATCGGTATGAGTTGCTCCTGCGAGTTCCGGGCAGGTTTTCTCACAGAGATGGCCTCCGAGCTATCCCTCCAGACAAGGTTCCCGCAGGACCAGCAGGCGTCGCTCATCATATATTTGAAGGTGCCATCGAGAGCAAGAGTGCCCACTTCGTCGCGAACGAGAACGGCTCCAAAAAGATTGTCCGAAAGAATCAACAGAAAGGAGCCTGTGGGATCGAATGACATTCGGGGGAGAACGGTCGTGACGCGTTGCGCACTGTCCGACACACGCAAGGACTGCCACTTTGATGTCCCTCCCGGCAACCAATGCACACGGCCGTCAGTCCCAAGCACATATGGTGTCTGTGATGCAGCATGCACTGCAAGCGCGACAGATGGTGCCGGTAGCGTCCAGGCCGCATCTGGTAGGGTCTCTCGTTCGCCCTTCCCCCAAAGCACAGCAGACCAAAGGTGCCATCCAGGTTCAGGATTCTCGGGGTCAATTTGTAGTGCGCGTCCCAAATCCGTAATCCCGTCTGCCCAGCGTCCCATGCGGAATTGTCGTTCCGCCGCGGTGTGTGCGGAACGGCTCTTCCGTCGCCGCCATTCTAGATCCCGCCGGGTCAATTCGTCCAACTGAATGCCTAGGACTCCAGCGATGATTCTCAACAGCATCTTCCTCAGTTGATCAGCGTATCTGCTGATTCTTTGCACAATCTCGGTTTCGTCTAATTCAGGGTGTTCGAGCCGGAGGTAGTCTTCATAGCCAGATGGCGATACAATGTTGATCTCTTGCTGTTCTGGTCTGAGATCCGCGACGAGAGGCTCGATGGGCTCACCTGAAGAATCGGTTAGAATCCCAGGAGGAAGGCAGTCGTATTCCTGATTCGCAGGGTCAAACTTTCCCGCAACAAGGACAGAGATGATGCGTTCTCCCTTGTCGGTTTTCTTGAATGCTGCAACCTCCTTTTCCACCCACGGGCTGGTAGCGCTGGCAGGACTACAAACGACAATCAGGGAATTGCTCGCCTCGATGTTTTCGAGAATTGTTTTGCTGAGGTTTGGAGCACTTGGCAATGACTCCAAATCCCTGAAAATCGGATAAATCCTCTCGGGAACCGGGACTCCAAATTGGTTCGTTTTACCCACAAGCGAAGGCGGGATGTCGTAGCGTTCAAGTTCCTGATGTAGCCATTCAGCCCAATCCCGTCCCCCAGCTTCCGAGTTTCGGTAACTGATAAATGCTTCGTAAGGATCCAACATTGTCTGCCGTTGCGATAAAGGGGGGGCAATCAGTTTGCCCTACATTTCGCGAAAAGATGCTTCATCGAATGGAGAGTCCACCATATGCCCAACGTGGAAACCGAGTTTCAGAAGCTGCGAGGCAAGCTCCCGCGCATTCTCGATCGCAGGGTCTGCTGCAAATGCCCTCCGAACATGTTCTGAACGCACGAACAACCAACCTTTTTCCGTTCCAAAGATGAGGGCAACACCGGGATTGCCCTGGCAGGTTCCAACTAAAGCATCGCGACCGCTGCTTGAGAGCGATGCAATCGATCCGGGATCGATCGTTAGTTGGAACGGTTCATCACTTGAAAAAACGATCTTACGGAGATGGTCCAAGCTAATCTTAAGGATCTGATCCGATGCGAATCGCTCGTCTAATTTTTCGGAGTTGTTCATTGCCTCTTCCTTTTCTGCTAGGCACTTACCTACTGGTTCCGTCCTAATCGAGTCAATCCCAAAGTGAGTTACGGCTTCATCGTGCTTGAGCGACTCGACGGCTAGGCTCCGGCGGAGAGTCTGAACAAGCCGAGCAGAATCGGGCTCGAATCGTGTTCGTCTTTCAGGCGGTTTCGTTCCGACAAACGCCCGCCCCGCGAAATCAAGCGATTTGACTTTCTCGCAGGAAACCGGCAAAAGAACTCAAGGCATCATCTTCGGCATGGAACCAGTAGCGACTTCATCAACCACCACGGAAACCAAAACCCTCCGCATCTTCATCTCCTCACCGGGAGACGTGAACGCGGAGCGGGATAAGGCGAAGCAGGTTATTGCCCAGCTCCAAAAGTGGTATGGGCCGATGGTGCGGCTCGTTCCCGTGCTGTGGGAGGATCTGCCGCTGGAGATCAACGCCTCATTTCAGAAAGGGATCGACGTGATTCTTTCCGGCGACAAAGGGATCGACATCGCCGTGTTCATCCTTTGGAGCCGGATCGGGACACCGGTCACGATCGGCGACAAGCACTACAACTCCGGCACGGAACGCGAGTTCGACATGATGCTCGAGGCCCAGGAAGCCAGCGGCGGGGAGCGGCCTGATATCATCTTCTACCGGCGCGATGACGACGACGGCTTCACCTCCAAGCTTGCCATTCCAGAAAACGCGAACCAGCTCGAAAGCCTCATCGCCCAGCGCAATCTCGCGAAATCCTTCGTTCAGGAGCATTTCTGGGACGAAGACGGCCAGAACACCCGCGCCTACCATTCGTTCCAACAGCCGGTTGAGTTCGCCGGACGGCTCAAGGTCCATCTCCAGGGATTGATCGACAAGCGTCTGGAGAATTTTGGCCTGAGCCGGGAAGCGACCTGGGCCGATGCGCCGTATCGCGGCCTGGAAGCTTTCGATCTTCAGCACGCCGACATCTTTTTCGGGCGCGAAAAGGAGGTCGTGGAACTGGAGAGCCGCCTGCGCCAGCGCGAGACCGAGGAGCCGCCTTGCGCCTTCGTCGCCGTGATCGGGGCATCCGGTTCCGGCAAATCCTCTCTCGTCCGGGCCGGTCTCCGGGCCAACCTGACCCGGTTCAACCTCGATGAAACCGTCAGCGCATGGCGTTCCGCCGTGCTCGTTCCCGCGCAGACCGACGGCGATCCGCTTGCGGGGTTGCTCCGGGTCCTTGCCCAGGAACAGACCGCTTTGCCGGAACTGAGCGGGCAAGGGTTGAGCGAGGAAGACATCATCGAGACGCTCCAGGAATCACCACCGTCTGCGATTCGCACCATCTTCAAACCAGCCTTGGCCCGCGCTGCCGAGAGCGCAGGCGGAACGGTCAAGCTCCTCATCATCATCGACCAGTTCGAGGAACTGTTCACTGACAAACGCATCAGCGCCGAATCCCGCGACGCCTTCCTCACCACGCTCGAAGCCCTCGCCCAATCCGGACTCTGCTGGGTCGTCATCACAATGCGGAGCGATTTCTACTCCGTGGCCCAGAAATCGGAGATCTTTCTGCGGCTCAAGGGCCATCCGAAAAACGACGGTCAATTCGACCTCCTCGCGCCCGGCCCGGAAGCCCTGCGCCGCATCATCACTGAACCGGCCCGCATGGCCGGGCTGCATTTCGAGCGCCGCGCCCCGGAACTGGGCGGCCAGAGCGTGGTCGGCAAGATCCTGGAAGACGCCAAAAACCAGCCGGACATGCTCCCGCTTCTTTCCGACCTGCTCCTGGAACTCTACCAGCGCCGCACGCCCGAGAACATGGTCACCTTCGCCGCGTATGAATCGCTCGGCGATCCGAAAAAAGGCGTCACCGGACTGGAAGGTGCCTTGAGTACCCGGGCCGACAAGGAGTTCGACAACCTCACCGCCGAACAGCAGAAGACTTGCCCGGAAATCCTTCATGCTCTCGTCACCGTGGAAGCCGATGCCGACGTGCGCCGTCGCGCCAATCTCGCCGCGCTCAAGGACACCCCGCAAAAAGCCGCCCTCGTCGATGCCTTCATCAACGCCCGCCTTCTCACCGCCGATGGTCCCAGCGTTTCCCTGGCCCACGAGGCCCTTCTCCGCAAATGGGACCGCGTCGCCGACTGGGTCCGCGACAACCGCCAGCACCTTCGGATCCGCTCCCGCGTCGAGCAAGCGATGCGCCGCTGGCAGAGCAAAGATCAGCACCCCACACTCCTCCTCTCCGAAGGGCTCGACCTGGAGGAAGGCGTCAGCCTCCTCAAGGACGCTCCGCAACTCCTCGCCGGGAGCGAATACGACACGGTGCGCGATTACATCACCCTGAGTCAAAAACACGTCGCCGCCCGCGAAAAACGCACGAAACGCCTCCGCCGCACGGTTACTACGTTCCTCCTTCTCCTCACCGGGCTCGCCGTCTGGCGCACCTTGGATGCCACACAGCAACGCGATGACTCCCGGAGCAACGAAGCCCAGGCCAGGATGCTTCAGGCCGAAGTCGCCGTGGAGAGAGGAAACCGTTACCCGGATACCCTGTTCTACGCCGCACGCGCCATCGGCTTCGATGGCGTGGGCCGCGACGAGAAAACCGGGAAAACGCCGCTCGATTTCGTGGGGGAATGGTTTCCCACCATCAGCCAGGAAGACGAAACCCCGCGCCTGTGGAGCCGTTGGAAAAACCCGGAAGACTACGAACGCGCCCGGAAATGGATTCGAGACCGGCCCGGC
This sequence comes from uncultured Verrucomicrobiales bacterium, assembly GCA_964351855.1. GTDB lineage: Bacteria > Verrucomicrobiota > Verrucomicrobiia > Verrucomicrobiales > DEV007 > JBCDHN01. The sequence continues at coordinate 13,737 of CAYGQD010000116.1, read as the reverse complement.
TACCTGCCGGTCTGGAGCAGCGCATTGCGCGAATCCCCGGTCACGGGGCTGGCAATGAGTCCCGAGGGCAAAACTCTCGCCCTCAGCACCGGGGATGGCGGCGTCCGGCTCTGGGATTTCGCCACAGGCGAGGAGAGTGAAATCGCCAGCGCGGATGAAGAATCGGTGACCGATCTGGCTTTTCACCCCAATGGCAACGAGTTGGCCGTCGCCACGGCTGACAAACTCCGGTTCTGGGATCTGGAAGCCAAGACGTATCGCGCCGAAAAAGAAGTTGCCGTTACCTCCCTGGCCTACAGTCCCGGTGGTCAGTTTCTGGCCGGTTCAACGGTCGATGGCTCGATCATGCTCTGGAACGGCGAAACGCAGACCGTGATCGAAACCCATCAGACCACGGCGGCCACGAACCTGAGCTTCAGCCCGGACGACTCCGCCCTGGCGGCGGTGTATCGCGGAGTGGGGCTGCGCCTTTTCTTCCATCACTACGGGAAACCGCACCTCTCCTGGGCCGAACACCAGGGTGATGTCAGTTCCGTAGCCTTCAGTCCCGATGGTCTACGGCTGGCCATGGGCGCAGAAAACGGCCTCGTCAGCCTGTGGGAAGTCGCCAGCGCCCGCCAGTTGGGTGAAATCGTCCCCCAGCAGCGGCACGCCACGCTCTCTGAGGATGGTCTTCCTCTCGGCGTCCCGGTGCTCGATCTCAGTTTCCGCTACGACGGTAAGCAACTCGCCAGCGCCTCCGCCGACCGGACCGTCAAGCTCTGGAACGTGGAGACGGATGTGCCGGATGTCGTGGCCACCCTCACGGGGCACACTTCGCCTGTCAGCCACGTCCTGTTTGCCCCCGGTGGAAGGCTCCTCGCCAGCGCCGGGGCCGATGGGAGCGCCAAGTTGTGGAACGTCTCCGGAAAAATCGGTGAAGCATTGCCCCTGTTTCCGTATCTGGCGGAGGGCTGGTACCGGTTCGATCCCAAAACGCAGGAACCCGGTTGGGAGGCAGGGAGCGGTTTCCTCAATTTGCCAGCAGACTCGGTCGTCGGCAGATGGCACGAAAACCAGGTTGATGGCATTTTCGCCCGGCTCAAGGAAACCCGGAACTGGGCCGGAGCTACCCTGGTCGCCACCGACGCCCAAAAACCGCAACTGGCCAAGGCCATCATCGCGGAAGCCGGGGAGGCAGCGGATCAGAATCAACTGAGCCTGGCCCGGCTGCGTTTGGCTCAGGTGGCGCTTGCCGGAGTCGATTCCGGGATTGCGGAGCTTCAGGAGAGTGTCGGCACGGTGGCCGCCGAAGGCACCGATTTCACCAATGGTGATGGCATGGACCTGATCTGGTGCCCGGAAGGCGAGTTCATGATGGGCGAAGACGAAGATCCAGGGCCGTTTTATCGCCACAATGTGATTCTGAGCGCTGGCTTCTGGATCGGGAAATACGAGGTGACCCAGGCCCAATACGAAGCTGTCATGGGCACGAACTCCAGCACCTACCGACAGCCACACGCTTACCTGAAAGATCGCTACACTGCGGAAGAATGGAGCAAAGTTGCCCCTGCCGAAAACATGGACTGGCACGAGGCCATGGAATTCTGCCGCAAGCTGACCGACCGGGAGCGGGCCAGGGGCACGATTCCGTCGAATTGGGAATATAGTCTGCCGACCGAAGCCCAGTGGGAATATGCCTGCCGCGCCGGGACCACGACTACGTTCTATTTCGGCGACGAGGAAGGTGAACTGCACAAATACGGCAACTACAACGATGCCAGCACCACGTATTCGGATCGGGATCGTGAAAACAACGACGGTAATCAATTCACTGCGCCGGTGGGCAGTTATCCGGCCAATGAATGGGGCCTCCACGACGTTCATGGAAATGTTCGGGAATGGTGCCGGGATTCCATCGACCCGCAGAATGCCGACTATCCGGCAGAACCTGTCACAGATCCATTCGTTAGGCGTGGCCCGTTCCGCGTGAGCCGGGGCGGCGGTTTCCTCAACACCGCCGCCAAGTGCCGGTCTGCGTATCGTAACGCGACCCAGCCCTCGTTCCGGTCCATCCGCCTGGGCCTGCGCCCGTGTCTGGTCCCCTCCAGGACTGTCCAGCCGAATCAGGACCCGTAAAAAAAAGGAACCCGGAGGGAGAAACGGCACGGCGGACACCGAAGCAAGCGATAGCGGCGAAGGTGGCAGACGTGCCGTTGCTGCCAGAGGGCCGTGGCAAAAAATTTTGGGTAAGAACGCGTGAAAAACCGGGGGGGAGCAAAAACGGGCGGTTTTTCCCAGATGCGGATTTTGAGATTTCTGCCAAGGGTGAGGAAATGCCGCACGCTCATTTTCAAATTCCAGTCCAGGGAGGCGATGAGGAGGACCGCTTCAACCAGTTTCTGCAACGTCACCGGGTGATCAAGCTGGAGAAGCAGTTCGTGGATGCGGGGCTGGATTCGTTCTGGGCATATCATTTGCAGTATGATGACAAGGACAAGCCTGCTAAACAAACCAGCACGAGCAATGTTCCAACCAAGAAGGGGCAGGTGGATTACAAGGAGATTCTCAATGAGGACGATTTCTCGCTTTATCTGCAACTGAGGGAATGGCGCAAGGCACGGGCCGATGAAGACAACGTGGAGGCTTACACCATTTTCACCAACGCGCAGTTAGCGGAGATTTCTCAGCGGCGCTGTGGCACCCTGGAAACGTTGAAGCAGATCTCGGGAATCGGTGAGGGGCGGATCGACAAGCACGGCCAAGCGGTTCTCGATTGGTTGAAGGAAGCTGGGAGCCTCAAGGAAGAGGAAAAAGATGCGTAGGGAACTGGGCTTGTTCCATCATGTCTACGAGTGGTCCAACCTGGAGCGGGCGCTTTACCTTGCGCAAGTGGGTAAGCGAGATCGGCAGGACGTGATCGCGTTTCTGAACGCGATGCCGGAAAGTCTGAACAACGTGGGCAACCGTCTGCTCCACGGTCATGGCCCCATCGGTGAGTATCGCGAGTTCACCATTTGGGACCCGAAGCAGCGACTCATCAGCGCACCCTGTTTCCCGGATCGCGTCCTGCATCATGCGGTCATAAATATTTGCGAACCGGTGTTCGAACGTTGGCTCATTTCGCAGACCTTTGCCTGCCGGGTTGGGCTAGGAATGCGTGCGACCGTCAGAGAGACCGAACGGTGGGTCAATTGCCGCAAATGGTATCTGCAACTGGACGTGAAACACTACTTCGAAACCGTGCCGCGTGGCCGGTTGATGGAGAAGCTGGAGCGGCTCTTCGTAGAACCGGAAATGCTGCAACTGTGGTGGGACGTTCTCGACAGCTACCGCCCTGGAAGCAAACGCGGCATGCCGATTGGCGCACTCACCAGCCAGCATCTGGCGAATTTCTACCTCGGGTTCCTGGATCGTCACATTAAGGAGACGCTGCGGGTTCGTGCCTACGTCCGTTATATGGACGATCTGGTTTTGTGGCATGATGACAAATCGACCCTGCTGGAATGCCGGGACGAGATTCAGCGATTCACCAGTGAGGAACTGGGTCTGGAGCTGAAGCCACCTGTCTTGAACCGAACGTCCGGTGGGATGGATTTCCTGGGATTTCGTTTCCACCCCGGCTGGATCGGCTTGAATCGTCGAAGCCGCCGCCGTTTAAAGCTGCGATTTCGGGGCTATGCCCAGGATTTGGCCAGCGGAGCAATCACCGAACTGGAAGCCCAACAGCGGATGACGGCGTGCCTGGCCTTCATCGCGCCCGCTCAGTCCAAGCGTTACCGGGGCAAGCTGCTCTCCGAGATGAAGCGATGAAAGAGGGTTGCGCCCAGCTTCAAGTTGGTGGAATTGTCAGGAGGGAATGCTTCGTAGCGTGGCCCGAACCGCGTGAACCGGGGCGGCAGTTTCAACAACACCGCCGCCAAGTGCCGGTCTGCGTATCGTAACGCGAACCAGCCCACGAACCGGAACAACAACCTGGGCCTGCGCCCGTAGCTCCCGCCAGAGAAAAAGTGGGTGGAATCCCAGAAGAGAAAATCTGGAGGGGACCAGAAGCGTTTCCCGACCGGTGGCTCTGGCTGTGCCATGTCACCGGCAAAACCGAGCATAGCAGCCCAGCGCATCGTTGAAAGGATGGCCGAGAACGGTCGGTCCGAAAGCCCGGAACGGGCGGCGGTGTTCTGGGCTGTTTTCGGTCTCTGGGAGGTCATCGAAGAAGAACCTGATCTTTACAGATCGGCTGGGACGGCTTTAATCGAACGTCGTGCCGATCGACTTACCATTTGAAGCCTACCAGGGAACCGACCCTTACCTTTTCGTGAGCTACGCCCACACGGACAGTGGGGCGGTGTATCCCGAAATGGAGTGGCTTCACGGGCAGAGCCACCGGATGTGGTATGACGAGGGAATTGAACTGGGCAGCGAGTGGTCAGATGCGATCGCCCAAGCCATCGAAGGCTGCGCCCAGTTCCTCGTTTTCCTCTCACCCACCGCAGTGGAGTCCAAGCATGTGAAGGAGGAGATCTTCTACGCCTTCTCCAAGGGCAAGACCATTCTCTGTATTCACCTGGAACCGACAACCCTGACGGGCGGTCTGGAGATGCGACTGGGGCCGTTTCAAGCCATCCACAGACACGAACTGACGCGTGACGTTTACGAGGGCAAAGTCCTGCGGACTCTCTCCGTGGAGTCGAAAGCGGCTCCCGGCGTCGAGCCGCAAGTCGTGGCACCGCCCGACCCAGAGCGCATGCGAGCCGATCCCCAGGCACCTCCTGCAACCAAGATGGAGCCTGTCCCCCAGGACTTCACCAACAGCTTGGGTATGGAAATGATCTGGTGCCCACCAGGGAAGTTTCTCATGGGAAGCCCCGAGTCAGAGGAGGGGTGGGAAGAATGGGAAACGCAGCATGAGGTGACGTTGACGAAAGGATTCTGGATTTCCCGTTATCAAGTCACCCAGCAACAATGGGAGCAATTGATGGGTGATAATCCCAGCCATTTCAAAGAGTCCGGCCCCCAGGCACCCGTTGAAACGGTGAGCTGGGAGGAATCGATGGAGTTTTGCCGGAAGTTAGGCGAGAGCGAGCAAGGCGATTACATGCTGCCGACCGAGGCGCAGTGGGAATACGCCTGTCGAGCGGGAACCACCGGTCCATTTGCAGGTAGTAGCCTTGATGCACTGGGTTGGTATGCTGACAATAGCGGAATAATGACACATCCGGTGGGGCAAAAATCGCCCAATCCCTGGGGAATCTACGACATGCATGGGAACGTTTGGGAATGGTGTCGCGATAGCAGCGATTGGCCACCGGATTCAAACGGACACAGCGTAGCCGATCCAGTAGGTATGCGTGGCCCGATCCGCGTGGACCGGGGCGGCGGTTTCTGCAACTCCGCCGCCAGGTGCCGGTCTGCTAGCCGTGGAGCGGGCCCGCCCACGATCCGGTACAACGACTTGGGTCTGCGCCCGTGTCTGGTCCCCTCCAGCACCGTCCAGCCGAATCAGTAAGGAACCCGGAGGCAGAAACGGAACGGCGGACACCGAAGCAAGCGATAGCGGCGTAGGTGGCAGACGTGCCGTGGCTGCCGGAGGGCCGTGACATTTGTGGGGTTCCGATATTTGCGACAGCTAGATCCCCGGTTTCCCATTCAAGGATGATCATTCGCCTCTCTACCAAGCTCAGCAAGAAGATCAAGACTTCGCCCAGCACATCGGTCGATTTGTCCCGTAACCCATTCGCTGATTGGTCAGCTCACCTGTTCACCTTCGACCGCACCCAATACATCCTAGCCTGTAATACCGTGTCACTTTACTCGGTGCTGTGCTACGGGCGTGGTATCACGGATGACAACACGTTCCTCATGAGGATGACCAGTCTCATCGGTGAGGTTTTGAAGGATGATGGATTAGAGTTCTTTTGGGAGCGATGGATTCTCCCCGAAACCGGGACCGTGACCTTCTCCAAGGCGCTGAATCGCTCCGTCACCGGCTCCATGAATGATCAGGTCTTTCTGGCAAAGGCCTTGCTGGATGACGGAGAGATGTCGCCGTATGAAGCGTCGTTCAAGCTCAACCAAAACCTACTCTCCTACCTGGACTACAAGCGCCCAAGGGAAGCGTTCCAAAGCATGAGCGCGAGCATGGAGAATCGATCGTGAGCCAGCTAACACGCCCAGCCTCGGAAGTTAAACCTGTCAAGCGTCTAACAGATCAACGATCAGCGCAGCGCTAGGCGAATCGTTGGATCCGATGAGTTTATCTGGGAAGCCAGCCAAGACCGCTCGCCCCGCAAACTGACTCGACCGGCGGACATTGACAAGAGCTTGCCTGGAGGCACTCGTGGAATCTAGTGATTGGCGGCATGAGCGCCCCATTGCTTAGGTGGGGTGCGAATGCTGGCTTGGTGTTTGGTAAACTGCTGACAGAGAGTCTCCTTCACGGCAATGCCCCTTCACCAAAATTGTGAGGGAGAGATCTTGCGGATGGACACTGCGTCGCTTTGTTCGCTAGACCAATTGCCTCCATGACCGGTCACAAGCCCAGGATTTTTGTTCATGCGCCGTTTCAGGGCGATCCTGCGACATTGGCGTTGAAAAAAGCCGTTCTTGATGAGGTTGCCTCCCTTGGGTATTCGCTCCAGGAGTTCGGGGTCTCTGGAGTCCCCAAAGCCTTGAAGTGGAACTTTGATCTCGCCATTCGGCTGATGCAGCGGTGCGATGGAGCTCTGGTCCTCGCGCTCGGAAGGCATGAAGTGGACGTTGCTGGAGTCCCCCTGAGAATTCCGTCGGAATATGCCCACTTTGAGGGGGCACGAACAGGTTCTGATTATCCGCGACAAGAGGGCGAAGATGCCCTCCGACCTGGATGGTGTGATTTACATTGCGATGGATCGGAGTCGGTTCAGAGGTGTCAAACGCGAGAAGCTGGCCGAGCAGACCCTCGCAGCGATTAGCAATCAATTGAGCGACAAATCAGTGCTGCGATTCATCCGGAGGCACTAAGTCACCCGTGGCTCTGGGTACGTCGGAAACGTTTTCTCTCTAGAGAAAAAACCATGGATTCCCTCGCAGACTCTATTGGACCGGTTGAGCGAAGCATGACCTGCCTTCAGCCCGGCTGGTTCATGGCACGCTCGAAGGCCATGAACTTCACGACCAACCAAAAAAGTAAGAGCAGGGGGCTATCACTGCGCTCCATTTTCAGGAAAGTTACGCCGAACAGGATCGGATCAAAAGGAATGCGACAACCACAACGGCTATACTGCATCCGACAATGACTCTCTTTGGTGTTGGTAGACTGGAGTTACTCCCCGCTTTTTTTTATCACCGACTTCCACTGCGTCCACTGGTTCACCTTGAATGGTAATCTCCCCTGAATCCTCAGAGATCAATTTGCCAAAAATATCTTCAGGATTCTGATCATCACCGTCAGTTGATGTCGAATTATGGACGGGGCAACAGAAAAGGAACAGCCGGAGCGGCGCGCCCTTTGCACTAGAATTCAAGTGAAGCGGAAGAGCGTTAAGATCATCTTGGCATTCCAAAACGTCCAAATTCTCGTGGCGGGCGGCGAGTCCGCCCAGAACAAGTCGAACGCATTCCTGGCGGGCAAGAACGTGACCCGGCTGAAGCAGCACTTTTTAGCCTACGGGGTCTGTGCAGGGGGAAGCAGAATAGGATCCTTAGGCGTTTTTGTGGCGCTTGCCAAGCCAACGTGAGTGATGGTAGTTTAATTGATAGATTCAACCATGAGTGCTCGCGTTTTTATCAGTGCCACGTCGGCGGACTTGGCCAGCATCCGCAGGGTTGTGAGAGATGCCCTTCTTGCGATCGATCATCATCCAGTGGAGCAAAGCGATTTTCCTCCGGATTATCGGGAGATCCGGCGCATGCTGAGGGAGAAGATCCAAGGATGTGATGCCGTGGTGCATCTTGTGGGCAATCGGTATGGAGATGAGCCGGATCCGGATCAATTGCCAGAAGGTACGCGTCGGCGTTCTTATACTCAAATGGAATATTACCTCGCGCGCGAACTTGGCAAACGTGTGTATGTGTTCGTCTGTTCCGGATCAGGTTTTCCCTACGACGAATCGTCCTCCGAGACGGATGACAAGCAAGCCTTACAGGCCGACCATCGGCGCGATATTTTGCGGGGTGAGCAAGCCTATGTTCCGATCGAAGATCCTGTCCAGTTGGACCGTTCTGTGCGCCAACTGAAGGAAGACCTTGCTCAAGCAAAGCGAAAAGTCCGTCGGCTTTCCGTGGCATTGATAGTGATCGCAGCCAGCCTCGTAGCAATGGCTTTAATGACTTATGAACTGAAGAATTCAATCGGTGACATGACCCATTGGGGGGCGCTGGGTGAGAGGATGCGAACTGAGATTCAGGAGAGCGCGCAGCGTGAGATTGAGCGCGAAATCGCCAGCGGTAGCACGGGAAGCAAAATTCGGGACATCGAGGTGAGGCGAAACGTAGCGCTTGAGCGAGTTGATGATATAATCTCTGCAATTCAATTTGGGTCAATATCAGCGCCAAATCCGATCTCAAAGAATGCGTCAGAGATTTTGGCCGTCCATGGAACAGAAGAGGCATTGGCGTATTTGGAAGAGCATGATCTGACTGCCCAAGCGAAGGCAGAACTGCTCGCTTCAAAAGAGGCGCAGGCGCGTGACGAAAAGAGAGCTGCTCTGCAGCCCTTGTTGCTGCAGGGAGTTCTCTACGAAACGACTTTGCAGTGGGAAAAGGCGGAAGAGAATTATCGCTCGGTTTTAGCGATTGCGCCAAATTGGTCTCGCCCGCACCTGAGAATGGGAGCTTTACAACTTCTGCTTTCGCAGTATGAGGCGTCTGAGCAGCATCTCAAGGATGCACTGGCGCTGTCGGATTCAAACAAGAGCCGGATAGAGCCCCTTCACGGGCTGGCAACGTTCTACTGGAAACGAGACCAAGCTGAAAACGCTGTCCCGCTGATCGAGCAAGCGGTGATTTTATCTGGAGAAGTATTCGGGGTGCGTAGCTCGCTGCACGCCCAGATGAATCGGAGATTGGCTTCGGTTTATGCTTCGCTAGGGCGGTATGATGACGCGCTTGTTTCTGCGGAGAAAGCACTCGTCATTCATCAATCCACGCTAGGAAGGGAATCGATCGAAGCCGCTAAAGACCTCAATAATCTTGGAGTATTGTATGGTGAACTTGGCAAACTGAAAGAAGCAGAAACTTCCATTCGAGAGTCGATTCGTTTAACGGAACATGCGCAGGAAAAGACGCCTATCACCCTGGCGATTCCGCTCAATGCATTAGCCATGGTCCTGACCAAAGCAGAGCGTCATGCAGAAGCTAAGGAAATGATGCTACGCGCTCAGCAAATCTACGAAGATGCGTTCGGTCCGAATCATCCGTTGGCTATTTCCCACGCCCAAGTGTCCGATTTTTTGGTGGGGCGCAGAGTTCGAAGCACGGCACAATCTAGCCAGCATAACAGTGAAGAACACCGCCAGGAATATATTAGTGAGCGAATCTCATTAACAATTGACGCCGATTTGGATGGGCTTCATAAATCGATATTCGACCTCCCAAACGTGATGCATTATCACAAACCTATCTCACCGATATCATCGCATGAACTATCAATCAATACTGCTGGAATCCTGAAGCGGAAAGGGATTGATTCGGAAGCTGCAGGACAGTTTTTCGCTGCCTTCAGTTATTTCAAGAAGGCCTGCCAGATTCACTTGGAAATTTCAGGTCCAAACGCAGAGCCTACACGGTTACTTTGGGAGGACTGTAAACGGGTGGCAGATAGGGCGAGAACCAATATAAACAGGTAATTGGTGTTTACCATAGCGGCGTTCTCAGGGCCGTTGTTCTTCCAGGGCATTTAGGAAAAAACCAACATCCGAAATACAGCGGTTGGGCCGCCAAGTTGTTCCGGGGATTTCCTGCTGAAGCGCCGATCCTCAATCAAGAGGTGTATTTCTGGTGTTGCCCATGGCGAAAAGATACGGTCGGGATCTGGCAGGAGTTTGGGGCGACGCGGCTTACCTTTCAGGAGTATCTGATGATAGGCGTAGCCAGTGCGGTCTTTCCAGAAACACTGCTAAACCGGGAGGGGCAGAATCGGGCCTGAAAGCGGCCTGTCATCCAGGCCAGGTCGTCAGGAACAGGGTTGATCCTTTACAGATCGTACTAGCTTTCTAAACTCGCCAACCATGGCGAAGGTGTTCCTCAGTTACCGGCGGGCCGACCCGCTTCCCAATTGGCAGGTCAAGCGTATCGGCGCGATGTGCGCAGAATGCGGTTTCGAGGAAGTGTTCGTGGACCGGGACACCGGGAAAATCCCGCCGGGATCGAACTACCGGGATGAGATCGAAAAGGCAATTCGCGCCTCCGATGTGTTGCTGGTTTTGATCGGCGACCGTTGGCAGTCGCTCCTCGACCAGAAGGGCGACGATCCCAACGACATGGTCCAGCTTGAAATTCGCCTAGGGCTGGAATTGAAGAAAACCGTCGTGCCGCTGCTGCTGGGCGGGACCATGCCGAGCCTAGAGGATCTGCCTAAGCTTCTGCAGGAATTTCACTACTGCAACGGCCAGAGCTTCGAGCCGGACACGATGGACAGCCTGCTGCCGCTGCTGCTCAAGGGGCTGGTGGGCACGAGTGAAGCGGAACCGGTTCCAGTAGTCACTCCATCTTTGCCGCAGCCGGAACCCGTTGCGGCGAACCCGCTCCAAGACTACGCCGCCAAAGCCCAGCAGCGCGCCGAGGAGGAAGCCCTGCGCCAGCAACGCCTCGCCGAGCGCCAGCAATCTTGGGGCGAGCAGTTCGAGCAATTCCAGGAACTGCGGCAGAACCCGCATCTCAACGTCGAGGAAGTCCGCGAGGCGCTCCAAACGCTCTGCCGTCACTGGGAGGTGGAGTTTCCCGCAGACTGGGACGGAAATACTGATTTGATCACGGAGTGGGACGGAGATCAGCCTATTGTTAGCATCAGTAGGCTTGACTCAAAACGAGTTTATGTCGGCAACTTAGACTACGAAGTAACAGAGGGAGATCTCTTCGATCTGTTTAATGGCGGGGGAAAAGTTCAGATGGCAGAGGTAGTTTGTCATCCCCGTACCCAACGCAGCAAAGGATACGCATATGTCGAAATGTCCACCGCCGCAGAAGCCAGGCGCGTCGTTGAGGCTCTGCACGATCAGGAATTTTTTGGCAAGAAGCTGACGGTATCTCTGACCGAAAGCGCAAATTGAGAGCAACAGAATAGACAAGCCCAATCCAACCAGCTGATCGTAAAAGGCTGCACCTTGTAAAGTTGGGCCACGGTCTGTTATTGGATTTCGTCCCGGAACGGAACCTTCCTAGGCGAGCGGTCGTTTGTCGATCTGGAACCAGCCAGTCAGCATGGAGAGGGTTTAGGGGATTTTCAGGCCTTTGCCAAGTTTTTGTAGGGCCGCTTTCCAGTGAATGAAATGGTCGTGACCCGCTCAAAAATGAACCACGGCGGCCAAACTACCTTCGCCTTTACAGCGGTTGCGGCAGTGTTCATACTTCCGACCAACGATGGCAACCCTGAAAGTCTTCATCTCTTACCGGCGCGACGACGGGTTTGCTGCGGCGACGGTGCCGCGACTCTACGAACGACTCTGCGAACGCTATGGCGCGGAGAACGTGTTCATGGATGTGGACACGATTCCGCCGGGGGTCGATTTTGCGAATCACCTCAGCGAGGCGGTCGCCCAGTCCAATGTGCTGCTCGCGGTAATGGGCCGGGACTGGGCCAAGTTCATTCAGGAGCGGGCGGATGATGAAGATGACTTCGTGCGGATCGAGATCGAAAGCGCCTTGGAACGCCGAATTCCGGTCGTGCCGCTGCTGGTCGGTAACGCCACCATGCCGAAGAGCGCTGATTTGCCGCCAAGCATCGCCCCGTTCTCCCGGCGCAACGGCGTGTTGATTGATCTGGCACGCGATTTCAACGCGCACGTCAACCGCTTGGCCGACGATCTGGATCGGCATTACGGGGAAGGAGCGACAGTGGCTGAGTCAACGCTCGAGCCGGTGGAAACGCGGGAGGTAGTAGAAGAGGAGGCGGATGCCTCGTCATTTGACGACGATTTCGACATCGGGGAGGTGGAAGATGAAATGCAGGAACCGGAGAAGCCGGGCGATGGGGGCGATCCTTCCGATGAGGATTTCGATATCGCGGAGTTGGAAGATGAAACCGAAGAACGGGGAGATTCGGTCGATTCCTCTCATTTGGATTTCGACATTCCGGTGCTGGAAGATGAAACCCAAGAGCCGCAGCCTGCGGTGGAATCGGACGGGATCGTGAATGTTCCCGAATTCGAGGAATCTTCGGACGAGATCGCGTCCGAGGAGATCAAACCTGCGTTTGGGTCGGAAGCACCAAAGACGTCGATGCCATCCGTCACGTCCGAAGCACGGGTATTAGTCGATGCTGCAAACCTACCGAGAGAGCAGCTCATCGATCTCGGCCAAGGCGTCCAAATGCCCTTCTGCTTCATTCCGGCGGGATGTTTCGGGCGCAATGGTTACACCGTGACTTTGACCACGGATTTCTGGATGGCGAAATATCCGGTGACTCAGAGGGAATGGACCGCGATCATGGGCAGCAATCCGAGCCACTTCAAAGGAAATATATTGACGGGAAAGAAGTCGAATCATCCCGTAGAACGGGTGAATTGGATTGATGCCGGGCTGTTCTGTAAGAAGACCGGTTTGCGTCTCCCAACGAAGGCGGAATGGGAATACGCCTGCCGCGCCGGAACCACGGGCGACTTCAACCTCGAAGGAGCCACTCTGGACGAACTTGGGTGGTATGACGAAAATAGCGGCAAGACCACCCATCCGGTGGGCGAAAAGAAGCCGAACGCTTGGGGCCTCCACGATATGCATGGCAACGTCTGGGAGTGGTGCCAGAATTGGTATAGCCACAACGACTACTATCCTCAGCAAGACCTGACCGATCCCACGGGTCCTGAGAAGCAGACGCAGACCCCAGACAGGGTGACCCGGGGCGGCAGTTGGGCCTGCCCCGCCAGGCTCTGCCAGTCGGAGCTCAGCAGCAGCCACTGGAGACCCGACCTCGGGAACAAGTCCGTGGGTTTTCGCCCAGTCAGGTCTGCCTGACATTCGCGACAAGTAGGCGGAGGCGTCGGGACGCTGTCAGGTTTGAGCGAGGGACGAGCGGCCCGACTGGAGGCGGGCGATCGGGGCGGCGGCGTTGAAGGCGGAACGCCGCGCGCGTGCTTTGCGCTTGAATTTGCGCGAAGCGGTAGAGCGTTAGGATTTGTTATGGCATTCCAATACTTCCAAATCCCGGCGGACAGCGGAGAATCCGTCCAGGCCGAGTTGAACGCATTCCTCGCCGGGAAAAAGGTGACCCGGCGGGAGCAGCACTTATCCCCGCAAAGCATTCTGCATGGCACCCGGCTCTGGAAACCTTTCAACATTACTACGGTCGAATTCCGGAAAACAATCCCTGCTGTGCTCAAGCGATACGAATGCTCTTCCCCAGGGGCGGACTAATATTGGGTTTTGCGTCCATCAATAGGTCTCGAATGTTTTCATTCCCAGCGACCACCGTTTTATTTTCTCCGGGAGGGGTTGTCCGGGATCGTCGTTTGATAGGACCACTCCGGGCAGAATAATGATCTCAGCCTTTCCGGGATGAATCTCAACACGCGAAATATAATTTCATCTCGCCTACACATCCCTTCTGTCGTTTGGCCTTGGGGCGCA
>CAYGQD010000115.1:0-22015 GCA_964351855.1 uncultured Verrucomicrobiales bacterium | reverse complement strand
GATCTACACCGGCCAGGGAAAGCCACTCGCCCAGGCCTACATCGATGATCGCGGAGTCTGTTGCCAGCCTCAACAAGATGGACCCGCTGCCTACCTGGAAGCTTCGAAATTGGCAAAAGCACTGAGCAGGCGCTCCTAAAACGCGCAGGCATGCTTCACTCCTTCAACTCGTAAATCCGTTCGCGAACGGATTCCAACATCGGAGGAAGATCTTTCCGTAGGCTCCGCTGAACCAGAGGGCCTGGCACCAGCTTTCCGGGATTCAAATAGACTTGGTGAAATACGATGACCGCTCCGGGGCGACCGAATTCACTTCCTTCAAACAACTCCCACTCACCTTCAAAATTCCTCAAATCGCCGGAGGTTTGTTTGAACTGAATCGTGCGCATCGGTAATTCAGTCGCTTCGAACTGATAGCGAACCTTTGGCATCAAGGGCATCTTCACTTCATGCGCGATGATACGGGTATTTCCCTTCGATCCCAAAATGCGCGCGGACATCAGCGAAGGAACATAGTTGGGTGCGGATTCCGGATCGCTGAGAACGCGCCAGACATCCGCCTTACTTCCCTTGACCAAGATTGCGACTCCAGCCTGACCGCGGGCACGTTCGGCCTCAAATAGAACCACCTCTCCGGAATCCAGTTGCTTCAAGACTTTGGGGCAAAACTCCGGGCGAAGAATTGGAGGAACCTCTGCCAGGGCGATGCCGGAAAAGGCAAGCGTGAGGGAGAGAACAGCGAATTTGGGGAGCATCATAAGAAAGCTAGTGGGAGCGGGAATGGCGGACCGATAGCTTTCTCGACCCATCACGAAGACTGTTTTAGAAGGTTAGTCCCTCTGATAGGACCGTTCTTTTACATCGAGTCTTCAACAAAGGCAAGGTTGAAGATTTCGAGAACTGAAACATTATCGACAACTAACAAATTTTCAGCGCGTTTTGGAGGAGCCACTGAATGCTCTGATCCGCTAGGTTGCCGTATCCGCCGCCGAACAGCCAGAAATGATTGAGCTCATGGTAGAGATTGTAGAGCCGTCGGCGAATTAAGTGTCCCGCCGGCAGGGGCCAAGAATCTTCGTAGGCCTCGTAGAAATCCTTTGAGAACCCTCCGAACAGGTAGGTGAAGGCTATATCAGCCTCGCGGTCTCCGTAATAGATGGCCGGATCAAAGACAACCGGGCGACCACTCTCGTCAAACGCCGCGTTGCCAGACCACAGATCACCATGAAGCAAGGAAGGAGCGGGCTCATGGCTGAGAATGTCAGGCACCGCATCCAGCAGGTGATCGGCACCCGGAAACGTGCGCCCCTTTTGGCTTGCGAGGTGGAACTGGTGGCGGAGCCGGTGGTTGGCAAAGAACTCCGGCCACGAGCGGGTCCAGGGATTCGGTTGAGGAGTTTCGCCAATCACATTGTCCCGATGCCAGCCAAAACAGTGATTCGAAGAAACGCGTCGGTGCAAATCTGCCAAACCCTGACCCATCGCGAACGCGTCTCCGTGTCTTTGCAGCGGAATGAATTCTATCACCAAAAACGCCGAATCTTCGCTCAACCCGCAGGTTATCGGGCTAGGAACCCGAAGGCGATCGCTCACCTTTAATTCCATGAGCGCCGCAAACTCAGCCTCAAACACCGAGAGAACATTCGACTGGTTCGACTTCACGAACGCCTGGAAGCTACCACACTCCCAGAGCTGAGAGCGGTGAATACAGCCACCGGAAACCGGAGAAATTTTGGGCATGGACAAGGAGCGACCGGTTGAGCTTTCAATTTCCGCGAGTATTCCCAGAACGGTGATCTGATTCATCTCTTCTCTTCCTGCTAGGATTCTCGCATTTCGCAAAAAACTTTCGCGTTTTTGGGGATGTAGCTAAGAATGGAAACTCTGATGACGACCGCAGACCCTAATCTGAAACACTTCTACTTCATGGGAATTTGTGGCACGGCCATGGGTGCCGTCGCCGCCGCCCTCAAAGACATTGGGCATCGGGTGACGGGGAGCGATTCCAGCGTCTATCCACCGATGTCTGACTTTTTGGAAGGAAAGGGAATTGAGATTCTACAGGGGTATCATGCTGAGAATGTTCCGACGGATGCGGATCTGATTGTGATCGGAAACGCGATGAGTCGCGGAAATCCCGAAGTCGAGGCAACCTTGAATCAGAGGCTGCGTTACACTTCGCTCCCCGAGGTCCTCAAAGACTTTTTTCTGCGTGGAAAACGAAATTTAGTCGTCAGCGGCACCCATGGCAAAACGACGACGAGTTCAATCCTGGCTTGGCTCTTGGAATCGGCCAATCTCCGTCCCAATTTCATGATCGGTGGGATTCCCGGGAACTTTGGGAAGGGCTCGCGAATGGACGGAGATTCCGAATTCAACGTGATCGAAGGCGACGAATACGACACGGCTTTTTTCGACAAACGCTCAAAGTTCGTTCACTACCTCCCGGAGATTGCGATCATCAACAACATTGAATTCGATCACGCGGATATCTTCGAGAACATCGAGGCAATCAAGCTGACGTTTCGCAGGATGGTCAACATTGTTCCCGGGAACGGAAAGGTGATCATCAATGGAGATGACCAGAACTGTCGGGAAGTTGCGGAAGCGGCCCACACTCCCTTGATCAAGGTCGGGTTTGAAGAAGGGAATGATGCTCGGATCACCGATGTTGATTTTCAGCAGGAAGGAACTCGCTTTCGGCTTCAGGGTGTGAGCTACGAGCTGCCGATGGTAGGGGAATTCAACGTGAGAAACGCAGCCATGGCGTTGACCGCAGCTCAGCAACTGGGAATAGATTCGGAGTCTCTCCGTGCGGGACTGACTAGCTTTCAGGGCATTGCCCGACGCCAGCAACTTCGAGGTGAGACTTCTCGCGGTATCAAAGTGATCGATGATTTTGGTCACCACCCGACCGCGATGCGCCAGGCAATTACCGCGATTCGCACGCGTTACCCCACTGGCCGCATTTGGGCAGTCTTTGAGCCACGCTCGAACACGACGCGTCGAAAAATCTTCCAGCAGGAACTACCTCTCGCTCTCTCAGGTGCCGATGGAGTTTGCATCACTTCCGTTCCAAATGCGGAAAAGTTCCCAGCCGATGACCGACTCGATCCCGATCTGATTGTGGCTCAACTCAACCAAGAAGGCTGCCGCGCTTTTCACGAACCGAATGGCGACGCGATCGTCGAACGCCTCAAAGTGGAAGCCCTGCCCAATGATGTGATCCTTGTCTTTAGCAACGGCGGATTTGACGGGATTCACGGGAAGCTTCTGGAAGCCCTTTAGATCAATTCGCTTCAGCCTGTTTGCGAAGCGCTTCCATGGACTCCCGGATTTTTTCCAGTTCGGACTTCAGGTCGAGCACCTCCTTGCGAAGATCCCGAAGTTCTTGCGGCTGTTGTTTTCGTCCATTGAGAGATTCAACCGCTTTCCGCGCGGCTTCAGTGAGCCTTGATGGATGGTCAGAATCCCCAATCAAGGGCTCAAGGATGGCCAACGCCCTGGAATCTTCCATTCGTTGAAGTGCCTCTACGGCAGGGACGTGAAGTTGTTCCCTGGGGTCGGTGAGCTTCTCAGCGATGAACCGCCGAATATCGTCACGCGGCTCGCTATCCAGATTTCTCGCAAGGAATCCCAGCGTTTTTAATGCCGCTCCTAAATCGCGATCCGTGAAAAGGGTGGGGTTTGCCGCCAAATGCTCATGAAGTGCTGGAACCGCCTTCGTGCCATCCTGCTTTCCCAGAGCGTTGATCGCAGCGACGGCGATTCTGTGCTGAAACGATTGGCGCTGCAGGGCGGCGAGCAAGGTCCCTTCGACGTCTTCGCCCCCAAACTTTGCAAGGCCCCCAATCGCGGTGGCGACAATACCGGGATTCTTCTCTGTCTCGATCAATTGCTGAAGCCACTCTTTCGCTTCGATCCGATAATACCGCGAAACAGCCGATGCTACTTCTCGATGCACTCTGGCATCTTCATCTGCCTCCGCTTCCAGCAAAACCTGAAGAGCATCGCCGGATTGTCGATTTCCCAAGGCCTTGGCCACCTCAATCCTTACCCCAAAAAAGGGATCGTCAGATAGGGCGTTTGCCAAAATCCCCAGGGACGTTGAATCTTCACGCTTTCCGAGTTTCCGGACGGCGAAGTATCGGCCCATCATGTCATCCGCTAAACTTGCCTGAGCGTCGATGAGCGGTTTTGGTAAATCGACCTCAATTTCCGCATGCAGGGAGGAATCGTAGTCGATTCGCACGGCTTTCGGTGCTTCCGGGAGATCAAAATAGAAGTCCTCCGCTTGATCGGAAATTTGCACCGTAAAATCTCGGGACACACCCTCAAGATGAAACCGCACCGAAAGCGGAAAATGGAATAGCAAGACCCGCTCGTTGATTTCCTGATTCTGGGAAACTTTCAACTTCGCTTGTTTGCGTTTTTCGTCCCAGGAATAGGTCACTTTTAGCCGTGGATGTCCGCCATGATAAACCCATTGATCAAAGAACTGATCGAACGAGCGCCCGGAGACGTCTTCGAAGGCGGAATTTAGATCTTCGGTAACCGCCACATCGTTGCGATGTCGATCGAGATAGGTGCGAACGGCTTCTCGATACAAGTCCACTCCTAACTGACTCCGAAGCATATGCAGAACCCAGGCCCCTTTGGGGTAGGCACGATAATCGAATTGTTCCCAAGGCTTCGAATAACTCCTCCACGCGATTGGCTTGTCATCGTTGGCTCCGAAGACTTGTTCCGCGTTTTGCTGCATTCGATAGAGAAGATGGTCTCGCCCGAATTGGTTCTCCTCGTAGAGTTCCGTGTAGTAGGTCGCAAATCCCTCATTCAACCAAAGGTGAGACCAGTCTTTACAGGTCACCAAATTTCCAAACCATTGATGCGCGATCTCGTGCGCGTCCAGGTGCCGACTCGTGTATAGGGTTTCAGTATCCTCCGAGAAGAGCGACCGAGTCGTCAATGTCGTGACACTGGTGTTTTCCATCCCCCCATAGGGAAAACCCTGAACACAAACGCTGTAGTATTTCGCCCAAGGATAGGGCACGCCGATCTCTTCTTCAAAGAAACCAAGGATGGTTTTGGTGTCTTGAAACGAGTTCTTGGCTTGCGCAAAATCCGATGGAGGAGTGAGGAATGCCAATGGAATATCACGATAACGATCTTCCAAACGTTCGAAGTATCCCGCGACCACGGATACCAAATAATTGACGTGGGGTTCTTGCTGATGCCAATGAAACACAGCTAGCCCATCTTCTTTACGTTCATCGAGGAGAACCCCATTCGATAAGACGGTCATGCCGGAAGGGACGCGACAGATGACTTCGGTCGTAAATCGTTCGTTCGGATAGTCATAGGAAGGGAACCAATGCCGGTGGTGTTGTGGCTCTCCCTGCGTCCAAAGATGGGTATCTCCAGGCAAATAGCCCATTTCAGGAGTCCGAAAGAACAACCCATTTTGAGGTTCTGCGAAATACTCAATTGTAACCGTGACCTCTTCTCCTACTGGAATCTCCTCTGCAAAGTGCAAGCTAACATGATCTGCGTGGACATGGTAACTCTGTAGAGGCCGCGTCGCGTTCACGGAATGAATCCTGAGATCGACCGCATCCAACTGGAATTCATGCAACGGCTTCCCGATCGGGGAAAAGCTGAAATAGGCGATCCCTGTCAGGTTTCGCTTCTCAAAATTCGGTGTGAGATCCAGTTTTAGATGCCGGACATCAACCCTTCGATTTGGAGCATACTGCCGAGGCGAAGCCTTCGAAGCGGAATCAGAACCAGCCACTCCTCTCTTCTCCGCACAGCATTCCCAACCAAGTCGCCATTCTCCAGCCGAAGCCAGACTTCCAAGCGCCAGAATGAAGGCGAAACCAATCGGAAACAAGGATCGAATCATTCTATTGCATCGGGGAATAATCCGTCGGTTGAAGCAGGATCGATTGAACTCCATTCTTAATGAGGATTTTCCCGTTCAACTCCGATGTTTCCCGCGCTTTCTGCCAACGTGGATCCACTCGAAACGCATCGAACGACGCCTTGCGAGCAGCTTCGTCCGGGTGTGCGACAAAATAAACCAACGTCGTCTCTTGTCCTGTTTGGTCGGGGAGGGGATGAGTGTAAATCAAGTTCGTGATTCCGTGCTTGGTGAACAGCTCAACGGTGTGGTCGCGAAATCTTGCGTCGAGCGTTTCCAGTTTGCCCGGGTTCGTCGTGTAGCGGCGCAATTCAAAGAGTCGAGTCGGCGACTCTCTCACAATCAACAGAGCAGGAGAGTAGTCCGTCTTTCCCAGAAACTCAGTCACTACCTTGCTGACCAGTTTACCGTCTTTCGTAGATTCAGCATAGGCAGTTTTCCAATCCGCATCCGCCATGAAGCCTTCCCAAGAAGCATCTCGACTCGCTCGGCTTGGATACTCCAAGAGATAGATGAGAGAATTGTCGGTGTTTTCAAGCGGGACCCAATAGCCGACATTTTTCATACCATGCTTTTCGAACAAGCCCAGGGCATGATCCCGAAACCGTGCATGAAGGGTGTCCAGCTTCCCCTGTTCCGCGAAGTAGGTTCTCAACTCATAGACCTTCGTCTCTTCGGCCGAAGTCATTGCAACGGACCAGAAGGCAAGCCAACAGAACAATAGGGGTTTCATCAGGTCATCAAAGCGCGGAACCCTGCCTTGGCTAGGGAAAACTCAGCGATACCGCATCAATCCTTCGACGATTTCCTCCGCGAGAATTTGGCGATACCAGGGAGCATTGCAGCGCTGTCCCTCCCATCGGTTGCTCAAAAATCCGCCCTCAATCAAGATCGAGGTGCAATGAGTGTCCCGCAGTACCTTGAGATTCTCTCGTTTCACGCCCCGATTTTTCGTATTCAAGCGCCGAGTGAGTTCGTCTTGCACCATGTGGCCCAGCTTTTCACCTTCGCTGCTCATGTGAAAGACTTCGATGCCGGTGATATCGCTCTTCGTCGCGGCATTGAAGTGAAGTGAGACAAAAATTGCGTTGGTTTCCTTGTTGGCCAAGGCCGCCCGCTCACTCAATTCCGGGTAGACATCCGTGTCTCGGGTCATCACGACGTTGATCCCGTTTTGCTGGAGCAATGTCCTCATCCGCTTTCCCAGGTCGAGAGCAAGATCCTTTTCTTTCACGCCGAACCAATAGGAACCGGGATCCAGTCCTCCATGCCCCGGATCCAGCACGACCGTATCAAACGCAAAAGCGCCGCTGACGAGAAGCGAGTAAGCGACTATTAACCTTTGGAAAAACTTCACACTTCCAAATAACTTGAGATCTCCCGAAAGGCAAGATCACCTATCCTCATTGATTCTGAAAGCCTGCACCCATGTATTGCTGATGCTTGTTGATCGGATCGTCGTCTTGGAGGAAAGCGGGTGCCGAGTTCCAAGTCGAGCGATCGGGAATCGTAGGCTCGCCTTCTTCGGAGCTATTGCTGGCGCAGCTGGAAAGAAGCACGGTGAACCAAAGGAGATGAAGCACTTTCATAGCTCAACTACAGCAGCGCCACTCGGCCTGGTCAATCAGAGTGTTAGGTTCATCACCTCAAAATAAGCGCGATTAATCATCAAGTCCCCGCGCATCCGCCAACACTTCGCCATCTTCGGCCCAAAAGGCGACACTCATCGGTCGACAACAGATCTCGCAATCATAATCGACTTCCGCCGGCACTTCACTGATCGCGGGTAGGGGCACTTCGAAGCTCTCGAAACAGGAAGGGCAGGTCACGGGCGCAGTTTCCATAGGCTTCAATGAAACATCTACGTGCAAGCTCGTCCATCTTGGTTTCCTTCTTCGCGTGCCGAATATTCCGAAACGTTTTCTCCCTGAGCCCTTCGAATACCACCAAGAGATCGAATTACGGATCGATACGCTCACGAATCTGGGATTGGGGCTGGGCCGCATCAACGACTGGGTCGTGATGGTTCCCTTCGCTCTTCCGGGGGAGTTGGTTCTGGCAAGGGTCTTCCGCAACCATAAAAATTACAGCGACGCGGATTTGGTGAAGGTCTTGGAGCCGTCGTCGGACCGGGTTGAGCCGCGTTGCGAGTTGTTCGGCCGGTGTGGGGGATGCCAATACCAGAATTTACGCTACGAGGCTCAACTAGATTGGAAGCGAAATCAGGTCCTGGGACTCTTGCAGCACATGGCAGGCATTGAAGACGTTCCTGTCGATGCCGTGATTCCTTCGCCGAAGCTCTACGGCTATCGCTCAAAAATCACTCCTCACTTCCAGAAGCCGCGAAGCGGAGACGTCGGCGCAATCGGGTTCCTTCACCACGCAAAACGTTTTGATATCATCGACGTTAAATCCTGCCCAATCGCATCCGTGCCACTCAACGAAACCCTTTCCTCAGTTCGTGACCATATTCGAAAGACTGCTTCCGCATTCAAAAAGGGGGCCACGCTTCTGCTCCGTGAATCCACCAGCGAGAAGGTGCTGACAAAATCTGCCGAAATCTGTGAAGAGACGGTTAGCGGCTTGCGATTCCGCTTTCCTGCGGGAGATTTTTTCCAGAACAATCCTTCCATTTTACCCGACTTTGTTGCGCATGTTCTTGAAGAGGCTCAGTCCTTGGGAAGCACGCAGTTGGTCGATGCCTACTGTGGTAGTGGATTGTTTGGCCTGAGTTGCGCGTCGGGTTTCAAAACCGTGGTCGGGATTGAAGTCAGTGAGACGTCCATCCGCTGGGCAAAGGAGAACGCTCGCCTTAATCAAATTACGAACGCCTCTTTTCATCTTGGCACCGCAGAATTGATCTTTGAGCATCTCCAACAGAAAGATTCAGATCAAACGGTCGTTATCATCGACCCGCCTCGGAAAGGATGTAGTGGCGATTTTCTGGACCAATTGTTCAGATTTGCACCCGCTGGGGTGGTGTATGTTTCCTGCAATCCCGCAACCCAGATGCGAGATTTGGTCCGATTCCGTGAATCTGGTTATGAACTCAGCCGCGTTCAACCTTTCGATCTCTTTCCGCAAACCCGTCACCTGGAATGCGTGATGACGCTATCGAAGGTGAATCGCTAATTCGGCCGCGCCCTTGCAAGGACGACCCGGAACCCAACTCCGGATTCTCGAAGACTCGGCTCCAACGAGCGTCGATAGGACGAAATCAGCTCCAGCTTCTCAGACGTTTCCCAACTACCTCCCCGAATCGTCCCGATCTCCTGCTGGCCGCCCGTAAAGTTATCACTCACCCACTCCCAGACGTTCCCAGACATGTGATAGAGCCCAAAACGATTTGGTTGCAATTCGTTGACCCATGCCAGCTTGGGGAAAGAATCGTTGTAGCCCGGAATCGTCGTCGGTCCGGGGCCACTGAATTCGATTTCCCCCACCAGTGCATCAAAGAGCTCACGCAAGCTTTCATCCGCCACATTCGCAGCCCCGGCAGGAGGTGGCCACTCATAACCCCAGGGATAGATTCCAGTGACGAATCCATTGCGACTCTGGGGTGTCGGGCCGCGCTCAGGGGGAAGGCCCGCTGCCATGCTCCATTCAGAATCCGTCGGCAGGCGATAGACAAGCCGTGACGTTAACCCGCCTTCAGCACGCTCGAGCTTGGTCAACCACCGGCAGAACGCTTCTGCGTCTTCGCGAGAAACCCCGTGAATCGGATACAGCGGCTGAGCATCGTTAGGCACCATGAGTTTCAGGTCATTCTCCTCACAGAAGCGACGAAAGTCTTGAACCCGCGTTTCCGTTGAACTCACCAAAATTTCACCTACCGGCAGCAAATCCATCCCGAGTAGGTTTTGCCAGGGTTTGCCAAATTCGGCGGCATTTCCTTCATCCAATACCGCCTGTAATTCAAGCAAACCATCCCGTGGAACCTGGCCTTCCAGGTAGAAGGGCTTGTAGCCATCCATCCGTAGCTCGAAGCTTACCGGCCCGGTTCGAAGGCGAGGCATCTCATGAGGTGTCTCACCAATCAATACACCCTCTTGGTCGAAAATGAGCGCACCGCTAGGTTCAGAATAAATCGCCAGGCTCCCGTAACTGGTCCGTTGGACCACCACGACGAACGGAGCAATGGAAATGGAACTCCGCCCAAACTGAAGCCGTTGTTCCGGCCAATAGATCTCTTCACTAGCCGGGAGAGGGGCGGGCTTGTAGACATAATCGGCTCCGATGAATCCCGCTTCGAGATCCTTTTCCCGGAGCCAATCGGTAAACCCTCGCTGATCCCGTGCGGACGCAATCGGAATTGGAAAGGCTGCCCCATCTTTCGTCTGCATCACGATCTGGCTTTCGAAGAGCCGATCATTAGCAATCGCTGAATCCACAAAAAGGTCGGCATGGACCGGATAGGCCAACTGGTGTCCGTTCCCAATAGGCTTGAATTCCAGGCCCATACTATTGGTCCAGACCTGTCCGGGCTGCGGGAATTTCGAAACTTCCAAGTCGATGTGTAAGCTGGAACGCGGATCACTCGAACCGGAAAACTCGATCGCGTCTTTTCGATAGCCGTTGAGAAGAAACTCGTAACTGGTTCCGGATTTCGGCTTCTCAGGCAAGGTCAGCGGCGTGATTCCCAGCCTTTCTTCGCCGACAAAGACCTCTGCTCCCAAAGGATCGCTGGTGATCGCAAAGCCGGGATCAGGCTTTGGAAGAAACAACAACAGACCGAGGATTCCCGTGGCCAACGCCCCCCCGACCAACCCTATAATCAGATGCCCACGCTTGGTCGCTTCCTCCGTTTTTTCACCGCGTAGCGCTTTCGCCATCTCCGCGCCGGATGAAAATCGGTCGCTCACTTTTCGCGAGCAAGCCCGACAAACCACGGCATTGATCCGGCGCCAGAGACTCAAATTGCTGCGATCCCGAAACCCGGTCGGAACGTCGGGGAAATCGAGTCGATCCTTGTCCGTGCTGAGCTCGTAAATAACCATCCCGAGACTGAAAATGTCTCCGCTGGGAGTTCCCGCCCCTTCAGGTGGCACATAACCTTCCGTCCCAACAAAGCTGCGATCTCCCAGCGCCGCGACCAACCCAATATCGGCCAATTTTGCCCGTCCATTCACGATGATGACGTTCGAGAGTTTGACGTCTCGGTGGATCAAGTCGTTTCCATGGAGAAAGTCGAGCGCCTCAGCCAGTTGCGCGCCCTGTTCCGCGCAACTTTCGAGATTGATTGTTTCCCGTTCGAGCATCTCCGTTCGAAAGGTATGGGGCGTGTAAGTGTCCGGGTCGATTTCCTGGCCATCGGTGACGTCATCGGCCACCTCCATGATGTAATAGTAGCTGCGGAGTTCTTCGTCCCGGCCGACCTGAAGCACATGAACCAACCCCGGGTGCTGCCTTGAAATGGGCTCGTAGCGCTTGATGGCCTCAAATTCGCGCTCGAAATCACGCTCATTCTCGAAATCGCCCCGCCAAATCACTTTGACCGCACGAAACACTCCGGTGACGGCTCGGGCTAGCCAGACCTCTCCAAACGATCCCTTACCGACCTGCCGGATCACTTCGTGATCGGGGATGATTGGAGTCTGTCGATCCCCAATGGGGCCTTTGGGATCTGGATCAGTACTCCGTGCGGGCATGCTTTTACGCTTGGAGGCAAATTTCGGCCAGATGCTCAAAATTTGCCCGGATTCACCGTTTGCCTCTTCCCGTTCATCAGCAAGCAGTAAGCGTGACCGAATTTTCCTCTTCTTATCACCTCGTTTATCTCTTTGAGCGCTTCCCCACCTTTACCCAGACCTTTTGCGTTCGCGAGATCCTCGAATTGGAGAGCCAGGGCATTCGGCCATTGATCTTCAGTTTGAACGATACGCGGGAAGAGGCCACCCAGAGTTATCCTGCGGAGTTAAGAGACCGCGTTCATTATCTTCCGGAGAAATCCGAATTGACGGCCTTTGTTCGTCGATTACGCACCGAGAGAAATCTCCCGAAAGCGGCTGATCGAACGCTCCGTTTTTGGGGCAATCAGCCTGATAAGCGGCGTGTCTATGAAGCGGCATACCTCGATGCAAAGATTCGGGAACTCGCCCCTAATCTTCATCATGCTCACTGCCATTTCGGTGGAAAGGCTGCGCGGACGCTCTGGTGGTTGAGCCATTTCCGCGATTTTACCTACAGTTTCACAGCTCATGCGAACGACGTCTTTTGCCCGGAAACAAACACCGAGGTATCGATGCGTAGGCTCATGAACGATGCGTCTCGGGTCGTCACCGTGAGCGACTACACCGTTCGTCGCCTAACGGCGGACTATCCCGTCGTGCGCCACAAAGTATGCCGGGTCTACAACGGCCTCGACGTTGCGATGTGGAAGTCCGCCGCTCCTGATCCACCATCTGGAATTGGGTCGCGTCGGATTTACAGCGTTGGGCGATTGATCGAGAAGAAGGGTTACGATGATCTGGTTCGGGCCAGCGCCATCTTGCGTGAGCGAGGCATCGAGCATTCCTGCCACATCATCGGCGGAGGCCCTTTGGAAGGACGATTGCGAGCGCAAATCGAAGAGGCTGGTGTCCAAGATACCGTTTTTTTAGAAGGTGAAGCCGATCAGGCTGAAATAATCGATGCCCTTGCTCATCGATGTCATCTGTTCGCCCTGCCGTGCGTCACGGAGGCTGACGGAGGAATGGACAATCTGCCGACCGTTATCATGGAGGCCATGGCCGTTGGTTTGCCGTGCGTCAGCACCAGGCTGGCTGGGGTCCCCGAAATGGTGATTCCCGGTGAGACCGGCCTTCTTGTGGAAGAGCGTTCCCCAAACGATCTGGCCGATGCCTTGCAAGAGTTGTTAGAAGATCCAGAAAAGTCCCGCAAGTTTGGGAAAAACGGAGCCCGCCTCGCCTTCGAAAAATTCGATAAAGCCGTCACCGCCAGTCATTTGAAGCGGGTCCTGATTTCCGGGGGAAAAGTGCGATTCGATCCGAACCTGCTGCAGTCAAAACCGACTCTAGGTTGTTCTTACGCCCACCAGGGTTTCCGCTGGCTCCAATCCAGCTTTCACAACTCCAGAAGATTCTCTCCGCGCCGAATCTTAAACCCTTCAGATTAGCATATGCCGGGACGTAATTCCGGATGGATCTCCTTTGCATTCCGAAGTTGACGATCTAGCTGGAATCTGCCATCTTCCGCTTCGGTTTCGACTGGCCTATTTTCTCGTTTGGTGAGGTGGCTGAGTGGTCGAAAGCGCTTCTTTGCTAAAGAAGTGAACTCGCAAGGGTTCCGTGGGTTCGAATCCCACCCTCACCGCCAGGCTGGCCGCTGGCAATTTCGACGGGCGGGATGGACGACGTGCGGTGTTAGGGCGAACATGTTCGAGGCTAGGAGTCTATCGGATTTACCCCGCCCGGATGCGAAAATCGAGGATTCGGCCAAAACTCCCCTTCGTGTTTCGTCGTTTGTGTCTTCACTAATTTCTCAAACTCATGGGAATTTTGACGCGAACCTCGATCTTCTCACCAGGACGCTCAACGTCCGACAGACTTCTAGGCGAAAGGTGCAGAGAGCCTTATTCTTAGAATCGTCGTGAAGACAAAGATTTTGCTTGAACAGACTGCCATAAATCATGTCAAATATGAGAAATCTAAAACTAACTGACTCATGCAACACCTCGCAACCTTTCATCGTGAGAGTTCGGCTGAGACAATCGCAGGCCGAATGGAACAGCAACGCATTCGTACTGGATTGATGGGAGAGCATATGGCGTCTGGCGACCCGGTTTACAGTCTGTTTGTTTCGGACCGCCAAGCAGAAGAAGCCCTGAGGTTGCTTTCCACGATCATTTCAAACGAGAACTCTGATGGTGATGTCCTCTCCTGTCCTAGCTGTGGCTCCAAAGATGTTCATCCCACGGAAAACGATGACGACACGGATGCTTACTTTCCACTCGAGCCACGGTTCCGGTTGATCCAAAAATCAGGAGATCCGATCCGCCTTGTCTGCCGGAATTGCGACCACAACTGGAGTTGACCCGCTCAAACATGGTCTGGGCCGAGGTGAAGCACTTTGTGAAAAAATTCACAAAGTCGGCTTGCAGGGGTAACGCGTAACCCTAGTTTGAAACGCGGTAGAACCCCGCAATGACCTATGGAGAACGACCCCATCAGCTCGCCCCTCACTTTCGACACGAAGGCGGAGAATAACATCATCTTTACCCGGCTCGATTTTGCCATCAACTGGATGCGGAAGAACTCGCTTTGGCCAATGCCGATGGGCTTGGCGTGTTGCGCGATCGAACTGATGGCAGCTGGAGCCGCGAGATATGATATTGCCAGATTCGGTTCTGAGGCGATGCGCTTTTCGCCCAGGCAGTCCGACGTCATGATCGTTTCAGGAACCGTTACCTACAAAATGGCTCTGGCGGTGAAAAGAATTTGGGACCAAATGGCAGAGCCAAAGTGGTGTATTGCCATGGGTGCCTGCGCTTCCAGCGGTGGCATGTATCGAAGCTACGCGGTTCTTCAAGGGATCGATCAATTGATTCCCGTAGACGTCTACGTTTCAGGATGCCCACCCCGCCCGGAAGCCTTGTTAGAGGGGCTTATGCGGCTTCAAAAAAAAATCGAAACGGAGTCTTCGTTTTTGGATCAGAAGAAAGCCCTGATCGAAGAGCTGAACGCTTAATTTTCCACCATGACCAGCTCAGAAGCTTCTGCGAGCCTACAGACTCAATTCTCCGACCAGATCCTGGAGTTGGTCGAGTTTCGAGGAGAATACACCCTCGTTCTGTCTCAAGGGGCGCTCAAAAACGTCCTCAAGTTCTGCCACGAAAAGCTGAAGTTCGATTATTTGATCGATATCAGTAGTCTCGACCATTTTGGTCAGGATCCCAGGTTCGAGATCGTCTACGAGTTGTATTCCTACGAGCATCATTCCCATCTGAGAATCCGTTCGCCTTTCTCTGAAGACCTGGACGGACTCGAGACTGTGTCCGATATCTGGCCGACGGCGAACTGGCATGAACGTGAGGTTTACGACATGATGGGGATCCAGTTTCTGGGTCACCCGGATCTTCGGAGAATCTTGATGTGGGACGGATATCCTTTTTACCCATTGAGAAAGGATTTTCCGCTCGCAGGCAAGGAGAGCGACATGCCCGACGTGGCCTTCACGGGGACCGCGCCACTGGCTGGTGGGCCATTCGTAACCTCGCCTTCGAGCGCAGGAACAATCCAAAGAGAGCCTCGGTCTCGAGAGTCGAGCTAAGGGCTTGTCACCAAATAAGTTTACAAGATCTGCTTGTCTCCTGACCCGTCGCCAGCGTTGGAATTCACATCCTTGAGCCGGCTAAGCTCTGGTCAATTCCGCCTTGGCGACAGGTCGGAACTCTGCTTATCTCACGCAAACTTATCTGGTGACAAGCCCTTAGCAAATCATTTAAGGTATCTGGAATTTTTAAGATAATCTATTTGCAACATGTTAGGGCCTGGGCCTAACCTAACATCACCACTCAACATTTTACGATCGAATACTCACTTTTGGTCATTCCCATGAACTCCACCCCGTTCACAAAAATTCGCGTCGACAAGGTTCCGTTACCACAACTCATTCGACGCAAACGGATCGACACGATCACCGAAGCAGGCGCCCTCTACTTTACCATCAAAGCGGACGATGGCCCTCGCTTTGGATCGACGACGCTTCCTGATAAGCCGAAGAGCGCTTCTGCTTCCTGAGTAGGATCGTGCAAATCTCAGACTATGACTGAGTGAAATCCAGATTGGTCTTAAGCCGTCCCTTGTTCGCCCGACCAATCGGCACGGTCTTTACGCTTGGCTTGTTCTGGGGAACCGGAGGAGGCGGCATCTGGCTCGGCGGGGAATTGCCTTCCTCAACCAGAGTCTCCAAAGTTTGAATTTCTACTCTGGCGATCTCGAAATCTCGGAACCAGTCGTTTGTCGTTGCAAGTCTCGCCGATCCAGTTCGGACCCATCCTTTGCAACGACCGATCCGCTCCATGGCCCGACGATGCTTGGTCTGCATCTCGGCGGCACGCCGTCTACTCTCAATCGTAGAAACACCTTCGGGGAGATTGCGTTCGAAGTGACGAATTTTAGCGGAGAGACGCTCCATGACATTGTCCCACTGCTCAATTTCGGTGACAACATCCGCGAAACGCGTCTTCGAAACAGGCTGGGAGCTGGTGGCGGCGTTCGCTTTCATCGCCCGGACGACCGAGGTGCTCGCCGTGGAAGCAGGAAGGACAGGAGGGGCCAACTGGGCTGAGGAGTGAGAGGCATTTCTCATGTCCTGAATCGTATTACCCCGATTTCCTGATCCGCCTTGATGATCGAGCCCGGTCTTTAGCTTAAGAATCTCACGTTCAAATTCATCGACCTTCTTGGCGGCATCCTTACAGAGGTAATCCAATCCATTGTCCCTGGCGAATTTCAGTTCACTCAGCCGCCCCGCGACATAAGCAGCCAGTTTCTCGACTTTGGCATATTGAGTGGTCGCAGCACCCCGTTCGGCCTCTTCAGTCATCGCATCAATGGCGGATTTCCAAGGTTCGAGCTGGCTCGCCGCACGTTGATAACGGCTGTGCAACTCTTGATCCTCATCCAGGGTATTCGTATCCATTTCGAGTCTCATAATGGTTAAACTCTTTAAACTACTGCGTAACAGCTTCTGTTGCCAAGTTTTTATTCATTTTGTTCGGTTTTTGTGCTTCCGAGCGTCGGTCGATCACTTTGTCCTCTTTCAGATTCGTTCCGACCCCTTGCCGTTGGCGAATGTCCTTCGCGCTGTGAAACTGCACGGAGTTCGGGCGAATCTCCGCTTTCAAATAGAATTGCCGGCGAATCCGCTCAGTCAGCTCGGCTTGAGGGATGGTTGGCGAGGAGGGGTGAACGTGAACTATCAGCTCATCCCCGGCGAGCGGGTCATCGTTCCGATGACGGATCTCCAACTGCCACGAACCAATTTCATCGATATCATCCAACAGATGTTCTAGATCCCCAAAATTCACCAGGGTCCCTTTGAGTTTTCCAAGATTCAATCGTTTGGCGTCCGTTACCCGGGAAATATTCCCCACCAAACGCGGAATCCTTCGTCCGCAATCGGGGCAGGGCTCCCAAGTCAAACCACCACTAATCTCGTCGCCTGTCCGATAGCGCAATACAACCGAGCCACGTGCGTCCAGAGGAGTGAAGACAATTTCGCCGGGCGAGCCTTCATCGACTGGCTCACCGGTCAATGGATTGACGACTTCCACCAGGGCAAAATCTGGGTAGAGGTGGTATCCTGTGCTCTCGTTGGTGACTCGACCGGGGCATTCCGGCCAGGCCATTTTCGCCTCGGTGAATCCGTAAGTGGCGAGGACATCAACGTGCTCCGATCCGATTTCGGCGGCGAGCGAGCGCAGTTTTCTCCGCATCCCGTCAGGGACTTTTTCACCGCCGAGGACGATGCGTTGCAGATTGTTGAAACGGACGCCATCTGCCGCAGCCTCTTGCAGCACATGGTAGATGAAGGTAGGCATTCCGATTAGTGCATCTGGCTCTATTTTCTTGATGAGGGCGACGTTTCCGTCCGTTCCCATGACTTTCCCGCCGCCCGTACTCAAAGCGAAGGTGTTGAAGCCCACTCCGGCATAGTGAGCTTGCCAGAACGCGAGATGCGGAGCGAAAGGGAAAAGATTCAGATGCCTGAATTCCCGCCGCGAATCACAGATTTCCATCAATCGAATTCCAGCGATCCTCAGGTTATCGAGATCATGGGCGGTGTAGAGAAAGGGAACTGGTTCCGTTGCTCTCCCGGTGGTGCTGGTCATGAAGATGGGCCGAAATTCTCGATCAAAAGCCTCCTTTACCTGGGTTTTCCCCCGGAGCAGGGCATTCGCTATGGTGCTGGGCCGATTCCGCAGGACCGCTTCGTCCGGAATCAGAACAAAGTCGCGGGACCGCTTCGGTTGAGCGTCCGTGGGAAGGAGGTCTCGTTTACGGGTGAACGGAATGGACTGCAGATCTTCCAGCGTCCGGATCGAATCCGGATCGATCCCAAGATCGCGATAATGCTTGGAAAAGGGCAAAACCGTGGATTTGAGGTATCTACGGAGGCGATCGAGTTGCCAGTTTTGGACAACTTCACGATGACTGCTCGCCCAGTTTTTGCGAATCATGGAATCAGGGAACATTTTCATGGTATAAGGGAGGGTAGGTGATGGGGATCAGGTTCTGAGTGGAGAGGTTGACTCAACGCTTTGAGAGCTTCGATGGAATCGAGTGCCGCTTCGCGTCCCGCACGAATGTAGTGCGAAAAATTGTGGTAATCGTGCCAACTCCCCGTGCAGACAATTGGCCGAAGATAGACATCCGCCAACGCTCCATTGAACTCCGCCACGCGAATTTGACCACCCAACGCCGAGCTTCTCAGAATATCGAGAATATTTCCCGGTGCGAAGTAGTTGAAATGTTTGTTAAAAAAGGCCCCGATTTTGTGAAATGAACCACCGGGCATTTCAGATTTCGCTTGGCAGTTGCGCAATTCATCAACGGTTGGAATCACGCTCACCGCAATTACCACATCCATTCCTGCATCGAAAAGAGCCCGCACGGGGAGAGGATCAGAGACTCCCCCGTCGATGTATTTCAAGCCGTTGATTTCGACAGGCCAACAGATGCCGGGAATCGCCAGACTGGCGTGCACCGCATCGCAGACATTCCCCGTGCGAAAAATCGTAGCCTCGAAAGTTTCGAGTTCCGTGGCGATGACCAGGAGGCGACGCTGAAGCTCAGAGAACCGAGGATTCCCGATCGCGCGGGACAAACGGGCTTTGATCCGTTCACCCTTCATAAATCCCCTCCGAGGCGGAAAGACGGGATCTACCAGATGGAGGCGACTCCATGGTGTTTCAATCTCGGCGGCCAGGCGTTCCAATTCTTTCCCATCCATTCCACCGGCCCAGCAGGCCCCCACATAAGCTCCCATGCTGGTTCCAGCGATCGTATCGATGGCGACTCCGTGCTCTTCAAGAACCTGAATCACCCCGATATGCGCCAAACCTTTGGAAGCTCCTGAGCTGAGAGCCAAGCCGATCCGGGGACGAACGCCCTCGGACGGAAGATCGGGATTCCGAGGTTGTGTCTCGGCCCGAGCAGTTAAAAATCGCTCCAAAAACGGAGTCAACCCGTGAAAGCGATGTTCGAAGAGTTGGAAGTTTGATAGCATTTCAGGGGCGGTCCGACACCTCCAGAGCAATGCCTGCCTTCATCCTCGAACTCTTCGATAGCTTGCTTATTCTTTGAATTGGGGCGGATTTACAGGCAGCCTCGTGGAGGCAGGGTCGAACCGATGGGGTTGTTTTGTTGAGGGATTCGCCATCCTTCGGGCGAACAGCCAAAGTATCGCTGATTTCACTAAAAACGGCAACCTTTTTGTCGGACAATCCGACAAAGAGAAAATTGAGTGAACCTGATGATACGATCCTTTCCCGGTTATCGAAACCTACCACAGCCGCTAAGCCAGTCCTGCTTTTCGGTCGGATCCGAGGAAACGGCTTGGCAATGGGATCTGAAAACATTCCCAAAAAAATGCCCAAATCGCATTGACGATGCGGGGAGAGAAGCTTAACGGCCACCTTCGACACTAGCATTGCACAAAGCTTTGCAAGTTCGATCATCCCTAATCCACAAACAAAATAAAAATTATGGCTACTGCAGCACCCAAGAAAGAGCCGACAAAGGCTGAAATCGTCACCACCCTCTCCGAAACCACCGGTCTCACCAAAGCGGACGTTACCGGCGTTTTGGATGAGCTTGGTAATCTGATCAACAAGAGCATCAGCAAACGTGGCCCTGGTAGCTTTACCCTTCCTGGTCTTTTGAAGATCGAAGTGAAGAAGAAGCCAGCGACGAAAAAGCGCATGGGAGTCAATCCACGCACTGGTGAGCCGATGGAAATCGCCGCCAAGCCTGCCGGCAAAGTGGTGAAAGTTCGCCCTCTGAAGGCGCTCAAAGACATGGTGTAGGACGCGTTCTTCAACCATTCTTTTGCTCAGAAAACACTCTGGCTGTTCACACGGTCAGAGTGTTTTCTCTATTTGGCGGGACATACCCGACCTAATCGACCATGCCGCCGATTTTTTCGAGCACCGGCACCCCTCCATTCGGTGAAAATTGCTGACTAAAACGGTAGGCTTTCATTTTTGAGGCGTCGATTGCCCAAAACTCGACGGGATCCTCTGAGGAAGTTTGTAGGGCAGCCTGCCATTTCTCCAAGTCGCGATCGACCCTCGAAGAGATTGCGAGAATCTCCCTTGTGCCGTTGTCCTGAAAGCGACGAACGAGGGCTACCAAGTCAGCGGCGCGATGATCAAACGTCGGCAACCGCGCACTTCCGGTAAAGAGGAAGCTCTCTCCTGTCAATTGAGGGAGATCGAGTTTTCCGAGTTCGGACGCGAGTGGGTCTTGGGGCATTCCAAAGTAGGTCATCCGTAGATCGGGAAGAATCGGGGGACTCAGATAGCCATGCCGATTGAGGAAATGTGCCCGCTGTCGAATCGTTGCTGGATCCTCGGTCCCAAAACCCTTCCACTCCTCGGCAGGAAAGTGGTCCATGAAGAGAAGCTGGGTTCGCGTCTCCAGACGCTCGGCCAGGACTTGGTTCGTCATCCAGTGCCCTTTAAACCAACCACCTCCCTGATGGAGCATGATCGACATGACGACCAGAGCCCACCAAATCGGAAGATGATCACTCAAATTGGATTCCGGGGACCGCTGGATCTTGTCGGTGGTCAAAATGGTAAACACTGCCAAAATGCTAACGAGGACGGGGGTGAGGAGCAGGGAGAAGTCCAGTCCAGGTCCGGGAATTGCCGATCGTTCCACAAAAACGCAAACCAGTCCCGCGCCAAGCAAACCGGCAGCACCAATCCCAATCCAGGGCAGGCAACGGTTCCACAGGAGCGTGCGAGCGTGTCCGAGCGTGCAAACCAGCCAGCCGATCGCATTGAGAAGAAAAAGGCTTACCACCAGTAGACCAGGAAGCATGATGAACTCCCGGTTCTCTGGTTCCTGCCAGCCGCGCAAGACCAAGTCGCCGATCAAAGCAAACCATTCTGTAACGCCCTGCTCAGGTTCGATTCCTTGCACCGCTTCCAAACGAGAAAAGGAAAGGGAACCATCGGGGCCGACTTCCGAGAAATAGTCACCAATGACGAAGGCACCCACCAGCGCCCAGACGAGAAGGAAACTGACTCGCTTCCAAACTCGCCCCGAATAGCTACTGAGCAGTTGGAGAATGCCGACCACCGGCCAAATCATCAGACCATGAATGGAGCTATAACTTCCTAGAATCCCGAACAACAGGCAAAATCCCAGACGCAACCAGCCCGGAAATCGACGAGTGACGATGAAGCACGCCCAGATCAGACAGGCATTGGCCAAATGAATTCCAAATGCGTTCGGGGAAAGGAGGGAATGAGCGTGAACAGGCGAAAACAGGAGCAAATTGGCTAAGAAAAAGGAAATTCCTAGCTTCATTCCGGAGCCCACACTCCGCCCCAGAAGGAAAAAAATCCCGGCAGCTCCAGCCGCAAGCGCCCCAAATGAAATCCAAACCTCCGCCTTCACATCGCCACCTGTAAGCCGCGCGAGGAAAAGATAGACCGCTCTCGGAACAGCTTGTCGCTGCCCGTATTCCGGAGCGAGAAACTCCGTTAGCTCCAATTGCCCCTTGTGAAGATCGCTCAGCAGATCGACGCGCTCCCACTCTGACCCAAATGGAACATTGACTGCCTTCCAATCGATGACCCATGCCGCCGCAACCGCCGGAATGCAGGCGATCGAGATCAGGATCAAGTCCCGGATTCCCAATCCGAGCCGTGAGAATAGACCCAGATTTTTCCGAGCCGCTTCCTCTTCATCCTCAAAATCGAGTTCGTCGATGGGCTTGGGCTCGGGCTTCTTCGGTTTCTTAGACCGCTCTAGATCGAGCGGCGGTTCAGGGGCGGCGAATTCTGTGACTGGCTTGGTCTCTTCGCGAAAACGAACCTTCGTCGTCGCTTTTTCCGTCTGCCGCTCCGTTTTGTCT
>CAYGQD010000114.1:0-22016 GCA_964351855.1 uncultured Verrucomicrobiales bacterium | reverse complement strand
CACCATTCCGTTTTGAAATCCGGGTGGGCGAATTCGTCTTCGGGAAAGGTGTAGGTGTAGCCGGGTTCTGCCCGCTGCCAAGACTCATGAGGAGCCTGTGCGAGCGCCGTCCAGACGCAGCCCATCCAAAAAAGGAGGTGGGGAAGAATTCTTCGCATTGTAATAAGCATACGCGCAATTGGCGGTTTGCGGCTCGCAACCCCGGAGAAAGTTCTCCGCCGCTTAGTCTGCTGGACGGGATCCACTAACCGGATTTTGCCAGCAAGGCCGCGATCAACGCAAGCGGGAGATAGATCAAGGTTCCGAAGAAGAGCTTCCGTCCGGTAGCTCGACTTGGAGATTTGACGAAGTTCATCGACAAGTAGACTAACCATCCTCCAAGGATGACTCCGGGTGCCACAAACCACCATCGGCTGACGTCCGCGAGGGGCGCACTGATCGCCAGAAGCACGAGAACCACGGAAAAAAACAGCGCCCAACGGGACGTCTTCTTTCCATCGGGATCGTCATTGGCCAGCATGATGAACCCTCCTTTTTGATATTCTTCTCGATAGATCCAGTTGATGGCAAAAAAGTGAGGGAGCTGCCAAAAGAAGAGCAAGGCAAACCACCACGCCGCTCCCCAGTCATAACCACCGCCGGATGCGACCCAGCCAATCGTGGGCGGAAGAGCACCGGCAACCGCACCAATGATGGTGTTCGAGCTGGATCGTCGTTTGAGAGGTGTGTAGATAAAAATGTAGATGAGGAGGGTTAACCCGGCCAATACGGCAGCCTGCGTATTCACCTTCACGCCCAGATGGACGACTCCGAAAGCGGCTAACACCCAACCAATCGCAAAGGCTCCCGCCGGTGGAATGCGCCCGGTGGGAAGCGGACGATCCGCCGTCCGCGCCATTTTTTTATCGGCCTGAATCTCGATCAGCTGGTTGAAGGCAGCCGCGCCGAACGCACACAACAAGGTCCCGAAGACCGTGTGAAAAAGCAACCAAGCGGGAAAGGATTCCCCCCTCCAGCCCGAGATAAAACCCGCGCCGGTCGTCACCACGACCATCAGACTGAGCCGAGCCTTGGTCAGTTCGACCAAGTCAGCACGAGAAGGGAGATCAGTTGGGGAGCTCATGTGATTTACGACGCATGATGTCCAGCACCCAGTTCCAGGTGATCGCCAAGAGGACCGCAGTGAGCCCAACGTGAAGAACCTGAACCACCGGATAGATGGCAATGTGTGCCAATATGATTCCCATCAACATCATGGCAACCACGATCCCGAAAATCCACTTCGGTCCCGCAGGAAACCGGGTGCCCCCATCCGGGAGTCGCGACAGCCAGAGCATCGCCGCGCCGCTAATGAGGAGGGTCCAGGCAAAGCTCCGATGAAAGAGGTAGACCGGAGTGTGTTTCAAAATGTCGATCCATTCACTGCGAGGTAGATCCCCGGCTGCTTTCTTCATCACGTCCGTCAATTCTCGAACCTGACTGCCCATGACGCCTTCCACGAAGAGGCAAACAAAGAAAATCAGGGTAACGGGGATGAGTTTCGGCCGAACGACGACCGTTTTTGGCTTCTCCTGGCTGAGCCAGTGGACGGACACTAACAGACAAACCAGCAACAGCGCGAGCGCCATATGAAGGGTGATGATCCCCGGTTGCAACCCACTGCGAACCACCATGGCACCCATCCAGGCGTTGAAAAGCACGTTGAACAATGACAGCCAGGACAGGGCAACGATCCAGCCCTTGTGACGGGTGGCGCGAAACGACACCAGCGCGAGCAAGAGCGTGGCAAAACCGAGCGGCAACGAGGTCAGTCGGTTGACAAACTCAATCCAGGTGTGGACCGGATTAAAACTTGCCAGGACGGTTTCTTTGGTGACGGAGTCAGGATCGACACTATGACGTTCCGCGTAGCGTTTGAACTTGGCGATATCGATTTTTTCGAGGTCGATCTGCTCGACCTTTGTCGGAGGAATCAAATTCCCCCAGCAGGTGGGCCAGTCAGGACACCCCAACCCTGACCCCGTGACGCGAACGATCGCGCCGACGAAGACGAGGACAATCACGGAAACTAAGGCGACAAATGCCGTCCTACTGATCAGGCGCATGAAATGAGAGGGGTGATGAGGGCAATCAAATGTGCCCCCGAAGAGTTTCGGGACATTCGGGGAGGTTCAGCTAAGCGCTGAAACTGTCCCCTCAATCTACTACGAACCTGACGAACTACTGGGCTACGGCCACTTCTTGGGCAGCCTTGGCCTGAGCGGCAGACGCCTCGGATTTGCCGGAAAACCACGAGTCGAACTCCTCGCTCTCCTGCACTTCCATAAAGGCCACCATCTTCGCGTGACCCGCTCCACAAAGCTGACCACAGACCACGTCCCAGCGTCCCGTTTTTGTGGGAATGAAATACATCGGAATCTCCATGCCTGGAATTGCGTCCTGCTGGATGCGCATGGGAATCAACGCCAAGTTGTGAATCACGTCTTTGGAAGACACTTGAACGATACACGTCTTGTCTTTCGGAAGGATGAGTTCGTTCGAAAGGAAATCATCGTAGGAATTGGGATCTTCCTTCACGAGACCAATCGGGTTTCCACCGTTGATGTAATCCGGGCGCACGAGCCCGAATCTTCCGTCTGCTCCCGCATAGTGAAAGTTCCAGCGGAACTGCTCTGCCACCGCGCGAATCCTCACCGCATTGGGATCTTCCTCATCCGGAATATCCTGGACGTGTTTCGCCCAAAGCGGGAACGCAAACCCAAGAAGGAGGACTGCCTCAACAATCACTACCAACACTTCGAGGTGAGTGGTGAAGTGCGAGGTAACGCCCTTGTAGCTAGCTTTCGGGTTCGACCGACGATTGAACTTGAACAAGACAACAACGAAGAAAATGGTCCAGCCGATTCCCAGGACCGCCATGAACCAATGAACCACTTCGAGCATGTGATCAATCTCACCTCCATGCTTGGAGGCGAGCTCTGGCTGACCGAGCAGTTCGTTGATGCTAAATGCTAAAAGTGGATCCATAAAAAAGTGTGGCTTAGGCGATGATTCGAAATGCGTTCGGAAAGGAGGTTTAGATGTGCCCGTCCTTGTAGGCTTGGCGTTCGCCACGAGCGAATTTGATGATCAAGGCGATAAAACCGCTCAGAACACCAAACAACACTACAAGCATGAAACCGATCGCCATATTGGCGGCTTCGGAAACTTGATTATCCGCGAACCGGCAGGAAGGGCAGGCCAGGATCGCATTCAACGTGAATTGGTCTATCATAACAAGATACGTTACGTTCTTCGATTCCCTCAGGTAATGATCCCCTTGGATTTTCTAACAAACCAGATACCATAAGGAATTAATGCTACTCCGATTGCAGTACTGAACAATCCACCGACTCGCCCCCATGTTCCGATGGCATCGGAGTTGGTAAAAACCGCCCAGAGCCCAAAACACAAGGTGCAGAGGACGGCGATCCCAATGAAAAAGATGTGGAATTGTTTCAGTCCCATAAGGCGTTAGTGAGAAGTGTCTTTCTTTTCGGCGTGCTCTTTCTGGCCTTCCTTGGGATGGTCCGCCAGATAGGGGTTAGGCTCCCCGCTGGCGATCCGATCCTTCTCCCGGTCGTGATCAACTTCCACGATCACACGAGAATGCACCGGAATCGGATTCGCTTTTGCAAACAAGGACAGCCCCATCAGACTGACCACGAATGCCAAGGTGAACAAGAGAAATTTGTAGATCAGCCCTCGCTCGTGATTGAGGTGCATGAAGATTAACATCACCAAGCTCGTCTTGGTCGCGGCAACCGCCAGACCGATGATGATGTCAACGGGACCAACACCAGGATAGCCGAAATCCAGAGGCTTCCAGATTCCAAGCGCCAGGGTGATACAGGTGAAAACACAGAGAGCCGCCCCTACCATCCAGTAGGTTTTGATGTGCTTTCGAATTTCTTCAGGAGAAGAGGCCATAGGTTACAGAAGATAAAAGAGCGGAAAGAGGAAGATCCAGACAAGATCGACAAAGTGCCAGAACAACCCACCGACCTCAACGCGATTCGCCAGGTGCTCAGGGTTCTTCTTGTAGAGCTTGCGACCGAAGAAACAGAAGTAGCCGAGAACCAAGGCTCCGCCGACAACGTGGAGACCGTGAAGGGCGGTCATCGTGAAATAGATCGCGTAGTAGGGTCCAAACTTGGGTCCGTGACTACCCATGCGACGAATATCCTCACCTTGGACTGCCACAATGGAGTATTCGCCATGAGCGGCCTCTCCTCCGGTCTCATCTTTTGGATGATGCTCGACGTGAGCACCGCTCCACCGATACAACTTGTTCGACGGGAAAAATCCGTGATCGATGTGATCGCGATAGCGGTCCTCAATCTCAACCTTGTGCTTGAGATAGCCGTCCTTCATCGCAGCCCCTTCGCCTTTCGTCCAGATTTCGTCATTCCAAGCCATGGACTCCAGATCATCCCGCACCATTTGAAAATCGAGTGTGTGAACGAGAACCTCAACCGAATCGTCGACCATTTGGCCGCGCATCCCGTTCCCTTGGTAAAAGGAAATCGACTCCTTCCCAAGTCTTCCTCCGAGGACTTCCTTACGCTTAAAAATGAAGTCCGAGGGCTCCGAAGGAGTCCCGACCACCTTGGAGGGGACCGCTATGGGTCTCAACAGCTGGAGCTGGCGTTTCAGCGCAATTCTCTCCTTGCCCTCGGCGTCCTTCAGTTCCTCGCGCAGAAGTTTTTTCCGCCGCACCGCATCCTCTTTCGCAGCGGTCTCCAGCTCAGCCATGTGAACATCCAGAAGTTGGGGAATCAGGGTTGCGGGAACATCTTCCTTCACCTCTCCCGGCACAAAGATCAGCTTTCCATCTTCCATCTCAGGCTTATGGAGCTGGATCGAATACTTGAGATCCTTGTTAACTGCGAAGTCCAGAAAGTAGGGATCTGGCTTCCCGAAGACGCCCGTTCTGACGAGCGCCAGATCGACTTCTTTCGCCTTGAAGACGACTTCATCACCCTTGACGCCGTTTGCCTTAGTGTGAAGTTCGCCGTCAATCAGCGTTCCGTCGGTCAAGAAAATCCCAAAGTGGTGGTTTAGCTTCGAGTTGTACTCATAACCTTTATTCACCATGAAAATGGCCGAACAGACGAGCACTCCAACCATATACATCTGGTACTTTCCATAGTTGCGCAGCTTCAATTGCGCCCAAGCCATCACCACAAAAACGCTCGAAGCGATCAAGATCAACGTATTGATGAAGCCGATCCAATACATCCAGCCGTGGACTTCCAAACCGTCCGGCCACGGCAAATCGATGCCCTGACGAACACCCGTGCGGAGGAACACGTAGGCGGAAAAGAGACCACCAAAAAGCATCACCTCCGAAGCCAAGAACAGCCAGATGCCGACTTTCGAGTTGAAGAGTCCGGTGTCGCGCCGGGGATTAACTGTGTAGGGAATTTCCATCGTTGATCGAGTCGCTAGATTGATCCAATCGCCCTATGACTTCGCCACATCCTCTTTGGTGGGAGTGGCAACTTCGGCCGGGTCCGGCTCAAACTGCGGCGTAAAATCTTTATCTGCGCCAGGGACGCTATATTCATAAGGTCCACGATAGGCAACCGGCTCGGTTTCAAAGTTTCCGTGCGGCGGGGGCGTGGGGCAGGCCCACTCGAGGGTCGTTGCCTGCCAAGGATTCCGGCTGTGGACCTTTTCGCCTTTGAACATGCTCCAGAAGAAATTGAAGATGAACGGGAGCTGGGCAATCGCGAGGACGAAGGCTCCGAACGAGGTCAGGAGGTTCAAGTCGATGACTTCAACCGGAACATGAGCCCCATTCTTGAAGAATCCATTGAACATCCGAGCCAGCAGATGATCGGCACCCAGGTAAACCTGACCGGAGATCTGCTCGTAAGCCGCCCCTCCATCGAACGCCCGTCGGTGCATCCCGGCCATGCCCTGAATGAACATCGGCGCGAAAATGAGATTCATACAGATGAGCGAAGGCCAGAAATGGAGATGACCCAGCAGTTTGCTCATTTGCCGTCCCGTTTGCTTCGGGAACCAATAGTAGATCCCTGCGAAGAGCGCAAAAATGGTCCCCGGCGCCACCACATAGTGGAAGTGACCAATCACATAATAGGTATCGTGCAGGTGCAGATCGATTAGGTTGAAAGCGAGCGGAAGGCCGGTTAAACCACCGATCCCGAACATCGGAATGAAGGCCGTCGCCCACAACATGGGCATGGTGAAGCGGATCGAGCCTCCCCACATCGAGATGAGGAGCGAGGTGATCAGAATCACCGAGGGAATCGAAATGAGCACCGTGGTGGTTTGGAAGAAGGTAGAGATGGCCGTCCCCATTCCGGTTAGATACATGTGGTGCGCCCAGACGATGAAGCTGAGAAATCCAAGAACCATGACGGCGCCCACCATCGTGCGATAACCCCACAATGGTTTCCGGGTGTTGTTGACCACGATCTCGGCGACGATTCCAATTGCGGGCAGGATTAAAACATACACTTCCGGGTGTCCGAGGAACCAGAACAAGTGCTGATAGAGAAGGGGGCTACCGCCACCCGCCGAATCAAAGAGGCTGCCATTCACGACGAGACCGGTCGGCACAAAGAACGAGGTCCCGGCCAAACGATCCATCAACTGCATCACTGCGGCAACTTCCAGCGGAGGGAATGCCAAGAGGAGCAAGAAAGCGGTCACGAGTTGCGCCCAGCAAAAGAACGGCATCCGGAACCAAGTCATACCCCGAGCCCGCAAGTTGATGATCGTGGTGATAAAGTTCACCGCTCCAAGCAAGGAAGAACTGATCAGAAACACCATCGCCACGAGCCACTGCGTCTGCCCCGTCCAGAACTTGTCCCGAAAATGAAGATCGGTAGTTGTGGCCAGTGGTGAGTAGTTCGTCCATCCCACTTTCGCAGCGCCAGACGTCAAAAAGAAGCTGGAAAGCATGAGAATGCCACCCAGAAGATAAAGCCAGTAGCTGGCCATGTTCAGCCGAGGGAACGCCATATCAGGCGCGCCAATCTGCAGCGGCGTGACATAGTTTCCGAAAGCCCCGAAGGCAAGAGGGACGATGGCAAGGAACACCATGATGGTCCCGTGCATCGCACCAAACATGTTGTAGAGTTCCCCCGTGACCAAACCGTCATCACCAATCCAGTTCCGGAAAAAGGGCCAGTTTCCCACCAAAGGGAGTGGCTGGTCCGGATAGGCGATGCTCCAGCGCATCACCATCATGAGAAAGAATCCCACCGCCATGAAGACCAGTGCGGTAATTCCATATTGGATGCCAATCACCTTATG
This sequence comes from uncultured Verrucomicrobiales bacterium, assembly GCA_964351855.1. Lineage (GTDB taxonomy): Bacteria > Verrucomicrobiota > Verrucomicrobiia > Verrucomicrobiales > DEV007 > JBCDHN01. The sequence continues at coordinate 14,687 of CAYGQD010000114.1, read as the reverse complement.
GTCGGTCGAAAACACATACTTTTGCCAGAACGGCGGATCGTGATGATCGTCGTGGGCGTGGGCGTCTGCAGATTCAGCGGTCGAACTCATGAGGGAAGTTTAGGGTAGTCGTGGTTGTGCGATGTTTCGTCTCTGACGCAGGATGGGATGCACCTTACGCCTCTGCCGCAGCTTCGCTAGTGTCGGTTTCACCGGCGCCACCAATTGGCTCGCCAGTTTGCAAATCCACCTCCGCCCCCGGTAAGTCTTGTGAAGGACCGATTTCCAGCAATTCGGCTTCGGTCCATGGAGCGGTCCGTGCGCCATGAATCTTCCGAGCGTTTTTCACCATCTCTTCAGTAACGATCGATGCATCGTTTCCAAAACTTTTCCGAATGTAGGTCATGACCTGAGCGATTTGCTTGTCGCTCAACATCGCTCCCTGGGCCGGCATGACCCCATTGTAGGTCACTCCCTTGACGGTCATATTGCCCTGAATGCCGGAGAACATGATGGCGGCGAGACGTTCCGTCCCATCAACTACCCATTCGGACCCGGCCAACGGGGGAAACTGTCCTGGCATCCCGTTTCCGTTCGCTTGGTGGCAGGCCTGACAGGTTGCGTAGACTGACTTTCCATCCGCCATCCACTTCTCAATCCAGGGACGGGTATCTACGACGACCTCGACACCCTCCAACTTGGGCCGCGGAGCGGGGGTGTAGTTTGCCACAGCATAGGTGTTGTCCATGTTGAAACCGCCACCTGAATAGGCTCCCAGGTACGCACCACCGGCTACCATCACCAAACCGGCGATGATAAATGCCCACAAGGAAACCGGTTCCAATCCAGCGGTCGGCTCAGACTTTTCCCGTTTGACGGAGTTGTGGACGTCAGCAACGCTGGATCGCTCGCCGTAATCTAGATTTGGATCATTGTCGTGCATCGCCATTATTTCGTTGCCGCGAGGGATTCGGGTACCTGAAAATCTTTCTTGAGGGACAGTAAATAGTCAACCAAGGCGCGACCGTGGCTGTTCGGTACTACCTCCCAGATTTCCCCTTTTTTCTCGAAGGTTTCGACGGCTTCATCCGAGACCTGGCCAATCACCTTCCGCTTGTCGAACAAATTGTGAAAGCTAGGCATGATCGAAACCCCATGGATCGAACGCGGGTCGTAGAGATGCTGGTAATGCCAGTCACGGTCCGGTTTCCGCCATCCGACGTTGCTTAAATCCGGGCCGTGTCGCAGTGCCCCGAGAAAGGCGTAGCGCTCTCCCAGGTAATCTTCCGGACGCGTGGAACGGAGCTCCGACTCATCGCCGCCCCTTCCCGCCCAACCGGGCCGCCACATATCCGTGCCAGCGTAGGTTGGCCGAACCATCTGGGTGTGGCAGTAGGCGCAGCCATTCCGGGCATAGACCTGAGCACCGTGATCGTCTCCAATCCGTGCCGGAGGATAGACCACCGTTTCACCATCCACCTCAAACTCCACCACATCCAAATTTGCGGTGGACTTGAAAGGAATCACAATCAAGACAAGCCAAGGCAAACCAAAGACGGCGGCCAGGCAGATGATAAATGCGCGTAAACTGTTCATGCGTTAGCTCCCTCGTCAGCAAGTTGGGGATCGACAAAATAGTCCTTGGGATCTTTGTGAATCAGGGTCGGCCCATCTTCACCACGACGCCCTCGTTTCACCGCCATCAATCCGAGATGGAGCAGGAAGGCCACATTGGAAACCACGATCAGGCCCCAGCCAAGGGAGAGAGCTGCTAAATACGGCTTTCCGCGCTCAACAGAGGTCAGGAAATCTTCACCCCAGTTGTTGGTGACGTAGCCCTGGGCCATTCCCGCGAACACCATAAAGGCGACAATCGCAATGGTGCCATAAGCGGAGAACCAGAAATGGAAACGGATCCAGGAACCATTCAACCATTCACAACCGCAGATTCGCGGAACGATGAAATAGATCGCCCCAATAATCGTCATCGAATAGAACCCATAGACGGCCAGCAAATCATAACCGGTCTGCGCATGGGTGAACTGGAAGAAGCGACCCGCCGGAAAGATCGACATCAGGGCTCCCAGCGCCACCGTCACCACGAAGGCGAAGACACCGAACATCGTAAAGCGAAGCGACGGGCTGTAGTTGACCCATTCCGCTCGGTTCCCCAGGGTTTTGACCAAATTGAAAAACACGGCCAAAGCAGGAATCAGCAGGAAAATGGCCGCAGCACTGCCAAACGTCGGCATCCAGGCCGGAAGTGGCCCTCCCATGATTCGGTTCATTCCCGTCCAGCCCGCGAAAATCGCCAACGTCCAGAAGCCAAAGATTGCGATGTTGTAGCTGTAGATTGGGCGGCCGATGACCTTTGGCACAATGTAATAGGCGGAAGCGAGGGCGATCGGAGCAAGGACCATGTAGGTCATGTTGCTGACATACCAAGCATCAATGCCTGCTTTCATCACGGCGGATCCCTCATCGATGTGGATGAACCAGTTCGCCGTCAGGTAGATCCAGGGAAACCAGAGGATGGAGGCAATGATATACCATTGCGAGATATACACTTCGCGATCGCGCCGCGCCGCGAACATCCCCAGCGCCCACAACATAATGAAAATGTAGCAGCCCATCACCGCCGGGGCGAAGGCCTTCGGGAAATCAAGCCACATGATGGAGGTTCCCCAACCGAACAGAATCGAGAACAAGCCAAGGAGAATCATCGCGTTCCAAATGTGTCCAGCAACAATGACGGTGGCCGGATTACGCAGACTTGAGCGACTCAAACGGGCCATGATCCACAACGCGACCCCGAAGCCGGCCTGCATCCCCCAGCCATAAACCAGAGCGTTCATTTGAGCGGGAAACACGCGTCCGTAAGAAAGAAAGGCGCAGCCTTCAAACATCCGGGGAAAGTTCAGAGTCAGGGAGCTGATCAATCCAAGCGTGGTCCCGAACACCAACCAGACGGCGGCACTGGTAAAAAAGAAGAGGAGCGGAAACCGCAGCGATCGATCAATCTGCGCCCGGAGGATGGTATCGTCTGTAGATTCGGAACTCATGATACTAGCCCTGCGGCTCGGTAGATTTCGCAGGAGGAGATTTCGGTGCGGCTTCAGGAGCCTTCTTCGGTTGCTCCTTGTTGGGAGTCGCCGCTGGCTTTGGAGTCGCCGCTGGTTTGGAAGCTGGCTTGGGGGCTTCCTTCACAGGCTTCTTCGAACCCTCTTGGGGCGCGGACGGCTCCGCACTCTTCGGAGCTTTCGCTGGCTCAGGTTTCGCTTCAGGCTTTTTCTCAACCGGAGGCTCTACCGCAGGAGGGGCAGCTTGCTGTTGCATGAGCTTGTTGGCCGTAGGTGAACCCGGAAGGGGGACTGCTGACTTCTTCGGCTTCAACGCCTCTAAATCCTTGAGCGCAATTTCCATCGCGTCTTGAATCGGAATGCGAACCTTCCCCTTCGCTTCATCGAGAATCGCAGCTTGCTCCACCGCCGTTCTCTGAATCTGCTCAATATCCGTTGCGATCTTGATTCGAGCTTCCGCGACTTCATCGGAATAGGATGCTTCCGGACTCCCTAGCGGAGCCTTGGCAATCAACCAACTCAGGGCTGCGAACGCAAAAAACATGACCACTCCGCCGACATAGGCGCCAAGGCGAAGGATGGGTTTATCTCCAGGATGGGGGTGCTCGCTCATCGCCACTTTTAATTCACAACGTTAATCGATTCTTCCAGCCGCGGATCGCCACAGGGATACAAGCTGGACTTCTGCAGGAGGGTCATAAAGACAAACCCGAGCACACCGATGACCCCGAGGAGTGCCACCAAATCGATGAGCAAGGCTCCCGGATACCAAAGCGCCGGCTCTTTCGCATGTGCCATCGCACTGAGGCTGGGGGCGCGCTCCGGAATCACAATCCAGTAAATATCGACAACATGCATCACCAAGTTCCAGACCGCGACCGTGCAGAGGAGGTGCGGCTTCTTCTTCACGTCCCGCCAGAGCAGAATCACGAAGGGGATAAAAAAGTGCCCGACGACAAGCGCCATACTGACCGTGTTCCATTCACCGGCGTTCCGCAGGAGGAAGAACTCGGTCTCTTCGGTGATATTGGCATACCAGATCAGGAAATATTGACTGAAGGCGATGTAAGCCCAGAAGACGCAGAAGGAGAGCATCAATTTCCCCATCAAGTGATAGTGCTCCATCGTCACCACGTCTTTGAGATACCCTTTGCTCCGCAACCAAGTGATGACGATCACCAGCAAACCCATTCCGTTAAGGGCAGCTCCAGCGAAGAGGTAAACTCCCCACATCGTGGAGAACCACTTGTAGTTCAGCGACATCAAGAAGTCGATCACCAGGAAGGTATATCCCGCCGCAAAGGGGATGAGGAAGAAACAGCTCCAGTATCGGCACCGGGTGAAGAGGTCATCGCTTCCGAGTTTGTCGTTTCGAATCGACCATTTCCGGAGCAAGTAAACAATCAGAATGAAGATGACCGCATAGAGAATCAATCGAAGTTTGGAGTCCTTAAAATAGAAAAACCATTTCTCAGTCAACAGCACATCCCCGACCAAACCATGCTCGGGATCACCGTCCTTCATGAGATGCTTGAGAACGCTTTTCTCGGTAGGCTGGTTTGCTTCGACTTCCGCGCGCTTTAACTCCAAATCCGCCCGCTGCTCTTCCAACGCCGCGATATCGCCCGCGTTTACCCCGCCGCCCGTCTCCAGTTTCTGGAGGAGAGCTTTGCGCTCATTGATCTTCACCTGGATCTCTTCGAGTTGGGCATCTCGCTCTGTATTTTCTGCGGCGAGATGCTCCTCGACCAATGGTTTAGCGCTCGAAATCAGCTTATCCGCCTTCGCCTCCCATTCCCACAGATCTTCACGAACTCCTTGAAACCAGAAGGGAATCGACAAGACAAAAATCCAGGGCAACAAGCCCATGATGTTTTCCATCTGCCGCCGAACCGAAATCCCCCAACCAGAGTTGGTGGCGTGGTGAAGGATCGTCCAAAACAACCCGCCGATCCCGAGGGTGAGGCCAAACGTGACCGCAAACAGATAGGAGTAAGAAGCCTTGTCGGCCATGTCCTCCCGCCCTTCCCCATCGGTAAAGAACAGCACCAGAATCGCGCCGATGCCGAGCACGCCAAGGAGGCCAAACAGCATCTTCGGACCGCCTAACTTGCGGCCATCAATCATCTCTCCGCCTTTCGGCAAATCTTTTACGGACTTGTGAGCGCTCATGGGTTGGTTTCGGCGTTCTGGGCCGCATCAAAGGCCGCTTTCACCTGAGGATTTTTCAAATCAGCGTTCTGACTCAATTGCAGCGCTTTCAAATAGGCCACGATCGCCCAGCGATCATTCGGGGGAATATTGCCACCGTAAGGTCCCATGAGCCCCTTCCCGTGAGTGATGGTGTGAAAGATCTGACCTTCGGGCATTTGGGTGACGCGGTCATCTAACAAATTGGCCGTGGGTGGCAGGGTTCCACCAATCCAAAACTTTCCAGCAACGCCGCCACCATTCCCGGAAAGCCCGTGACAGACCGAGCAATAGATATCGTACCGCTGATGCCCCCGATTGAGCAGTGCTGGAATCACTTCCACCTGCTCCGGAAGCCCTTCGCCGAAGAAATCACCAAACAAGCCGGTGCTGTAATAATCATTCGCCAATCCCAATCGGGGATCGGTCGTTCCGCCCCTCGAAACCGGCTTTTCCGGCATCTCGTACCCCATCGGCAGGGTATTGGCGACGGGGACCCGGGAAACCATTCCGTTGGCAAAGAAATCGCTCTGCTTCTGCGGACGCAGCTTGTACTGATCGTCCATGTCAGGAAAGACCGAAACGGGGTTGTTGGTCGATCGCTGACCTTGCCAGCCCAACAAACCGACCATGAGAACCGCGAACAAAAAGGTGATGAGGAAAAACCAGCGCATGATCTAAGGGTTCAGAGTTCTTCCTCCACGAGTTCGACTTCCTTGGCACCAGCCGCGAGGAGGAAGTCTTTGGTTTTTTCCCGCGAAAACTTGGGATCGCGAGCTTCGATGGCAATGATGAACCCATCATCAGAAAACTTCGTGAATGTCTTCGAATTGAACAAGGGATGATTCAGGCGCGGCAGCTTCAGGATTACCAGCAGCCCGAAAAGAATCGTGAACGCGGCAAAGAGAATCGTCAGTTCGAAGGTGACCGGGAAGAACGCCGGAATCGTCCAGAGATTCGCCGGCTTGCTCTGCACAATGGTAGGATAGAGGCCAACCTGAGTGCCGAATTGCAAGGCGAGGGCTACCAAAAGCCCGAAAAGCCCTCCACAGAATACGAATTTGGAAAGATAGGACGGCCCTAAACCCATCGCGGCGTCCATTCCGTGAATCGGAAACGGCGAATGGACATCCCAGCGCTTGAAACCTTCTTCGTGACACTGCTTGGCAGCTTCGAAGACGGCTTTCGCGCTGTCGAATTCGGCAACGTAGCCCCAGGCTCGGGTTAATCGGTCAGAATCGCTCAACGTTTAGTGAACTTGAGATTTCGGAAGGATGCCTTTGACCTCGCTCATCGCGATCATTGGCAAGTAACGGATAAACATAAAGAAAAGGAAAAGGAAGAGGCCGTGGGTGCCGATAAACATGGCGATCTCCACCCAGGTCGGCTCGTAATAGCCCCACTGACCGGGAAGGAAGTCGCGGGCCAGGGTCGTCACAATGATGACAAAACGCTCATACCACATCCCCACATTGACGCACATGCAGACGCACATCACGACGAGCAGATTCTTTCGACACCACGGGATCCAGAAGGCTTGCGGCGCAATCACGTTACAGAACATCATCGTATAATAGGCCCAAGCGTAGGGACCACTGATGGCGCGGAGATGGAAGGCCGCCGACTCAAACTTGTTTCCGCCGTAGAAAGCGATGAACAGCTCCATCAAGTAGGCATAACCAACGATCGAACCGGTCAATAAAATGATCTTCGTCATGTTATCGATATGCTTCGGCGTGAGCATATCTTGAAGACCGTAAATCGCCCGACAGGGAATCATCAAGGTCAAGACCATGGCGAATCCCCCAAAGATTGCTCCGGCGACGAAATACGGTGGGAAAATGGTGGTGTGCCAACCGGGAACCACCGACGTCGCAAAGTCGAACGAAACGACGGAGTGAACCGACAACACCAGCGGCGTGGAAAGTGCCGCCAACAACAAATAGGCCATCTCGTAGTGACGCCATTGACGGTTTCCACCGCGCCAACCGAGGGCGAAAATCCCGTAGAGCGCTTTGCGAACCCCGTTCTTACAACGATCCCGAATCGTCGCCAGATCGGGAATCAACCCGATGTACCAAAAGATGACGGAAACCGTGAAGTAGGTGGAGACGGCGAAGACGTCCCAGAGAAGGGGCGACTTGAAGTTCTGCCAAATCGCGTTGGAGTTCGGCACTGGCGCGAGGAACCATACCATCCAGAAACGACCCACGTGGAAGCCCGGGTAAATGCCCGCGCATACCACAGCAAAGAGCGTCATCGCCTCTGCTGCTCGGTTCACCGACGTTCGCCATTTCTGGCGGGTGAGAAAGAGAATCGCGGAAATCAGGGTCCCGGCGTGACCGATCCCGATCCAGAAAACGAAGTTGGTAATGGCCCATCCCCAAGCAACCGGCTGGTTATTTCCCCAGATCCCGACCCCGGTCGAAACCAGATAAACCAGGGTAAAGAGCAACACGCCAACGAGCAAGGCCGATGGAATCACAATGAACCACCAAAGCAATGGCTGACGCCCTTCGATGATTCCACAAATGCGATTGGTAACCCACTTGTAGTCTCGGTTGTTCAAGACAAGCGGCTCGCGACCTACACCCCGTAGATCCTGCTCTTCAGCGATTGGTGTTCCGTTGGCCATCTAGATCGAAATTAGTGCATTTGCGAGGTTGCGGTGCCGACGTGCTCCGCACCAGGCATCTTCGTATTCGGATTGCGCACCCTGGCCAGATAACTGGTGCGCGGGCGAGTGCCGATGTATTTTAGCAGATCGTAAGTCCGGGGATCCGCATCCTCAAAATCGTGCTCGGGCGTTCCCTTGGTTCTGCAAATATCGTCTTTCGGGTTGGCCAAGTTCCCAAACTTGATCGCCTCGGTCGGGCAAGCGTCCTGACATGCGGTCCGAACCGTATTGGCCGGAACTTGCACATCCTTGGAGTCGCGCGCTTTGGCTTTTTGGTTGATCTTCGCAGACTGAATCCGCTGAACGCAATAGGTGCACTTCTCGATGACACCGCGCATCCGGACGGTCACGTTCGGGTTCTTCTGCAGCTTGAGACTGGTCGTCCCCAAGCCGCGAGCCGGTGCAAGCGGACCCCAGGCCAAATCATTCCCTTCGAGCGGGCCAATCTTGGTGTCCTCGACCACGCTGCGTTTGTTGTAATCGAAATAATTGAAGCGACGCGCTTTATAAGGGCAGTTGTTCGCGCAATAACGGGTTCCGATACAGCGATTGTAGGTCATCGCGTTCAAACCGTCGTCGGTATGCACCGTGGCATTGACCGGGCAAACCGTTTCGCAAGGAGCTGACTCACACTGCACACAAGCTACTGGCTGGGTCAGCATCTCGACGGCGTCGTCGTCATGAGCGGGCCGCCCTCGGCGATCCGGAGTCATGGTCCGCTGCGAAGAAATCGTTTTCGAATCGTCATCACCTTTATCCCCATCGGGAGATTCGGCAGGACTGGAGAAGTAACGATCCATCCGGATCCAGTGCATCTCGCGACCGCGAATGACTTCGTTTTTACCGACGACCGGAATGTTGTTCTCCGCCTGACAAGCGATTGTGCAAGAGCTGCAACCGGTGCAGGTATTGAGATCGATGGTCATCGCCCACTGGTGATTGGGATCGACCGCGAACCGACTCTCTAACGGAGCTTCTCCATGCGCACCGGAAACCGACTGAGCACCCTCTTTGGGAAAATAATCCGGGCCTTTGTAGAGGGAAATGTTCGGTGGAATATGAGAATCCATTCCATCGTCGAGCGCGAACTGGGGATTCTCGTCATACATTTCCTTGGTGCCTTCACGAGCGATCGCGCGGCCCTGCATGCTCCAGTGAATCGCGGTCGGAGCGAGTTCGTATTTGGCACCGGTCGGCTCGACTTTCGCACCGGGCACCACGTAAGGATGCTCCGTCGTAAAAAATGGATAGGCATTGAAACCGGTTCCTTCACCAACTCGACCCGGACTTTCCTGACCGTAACCGAGAGCGAGATGAATCGTAAAGTCCGCATGACCCGGAATCCGGAACGCCGGAGCTTCCACCGGACGGCCACCCACGGAAATGGCAACCATTTGACCATCGTGAGTCACCCCGAGCCGATCAGCGGTCTTCTTGCTCATCACCGCTGCGTTGTCCCAAGTCAGCTTCGTGATCGGATCAGGAACCTCTTGGAGCCAGCTATTGTTGATGAAGCGTCCGTCCCAGACGTGTGAACTGGGCACGAGCACGACCTCCAGCGCACCGGAATGCGGGTGCTCGACGATGGCAGACGCATCCACCATCGCGCTGGAATTTGCCGAAGTGACTCGCTGATAGCGGACCCCGTCCAGAAACCCATCCCGCACCGTCATGTTCCATGCCTTCTCGACATCGCCCTTCGCAATCGACGCAAAGGTTGCCCGGACCGCCTCGTAACACAAGGTGGTCGGGTCATCCTGGGGGACTTCTTCGCCCTCCGCCAATTCAGGAGTCTCCTGGAGCAAGGAAAGCAGAAAACTGAGTTCCGACACCCCATCAAACAAGGGCAAGATCATCGGCTGCACGATCGAAAGAACACCAGTCGCCGTCCTTACATCACTCCAACTCTCCAAATAATGAGCACCGGGCACATGCCAAGTCGCCGACTTCGCCGTGGCGTTATAACGAACCCCGCAATGGACCGAAGTTTTCAGCTTCGCAAACGCGTCCGCAAACCCCAAATCCGCCGGAGCATCGTAAACTGGATCACAGGGAGTCAGCACCAACAAGGTCTCCGTCTTGCCCGCATTGATCGAGGCGACTAATTCTTCGATTCCCTTCGCCGCTTTCCGACCATGACGGAACAACTGTAGCGGGGTGCGCCCGCCGCCAATGGCACCAAGCGCTTGATTGATCAATCCGGCCAACACCTGGACGGTTACAGGCTGACGAGAACCCGCCAGGACCAAAACCTTGCCTTTCGAAGCGACCAAGTCGCTCGCCGCCTCTTCGATCCAATCCAAATTGAAGACCCCGGGTTCGAATTCGGAAATCAAACTGGCGGACGCCGCCTGCAACTTCGCATCGCCGGTCTTTTCCGCAATTTCCGCCGCCAGGAGCACCGCCACTTTCGCCACCTGACTTGCAGGAACGCGCAGCCGATGATCAGAAACTCCACCCGTTAAGGTGAAACCCGATTCCACCGCGTAGAGCCGAGCCATCTCGCCCGCCGGGTTACGACGCCTGGCCCATTGAGCACCAGCATCCTCACCCTGGGGATCGAGACCGAGAAAATCACAATCCAGACTCAAAATCTTATCTGCCAAATCGAATCGGGGAACCGCAGAAACGCCCTCTCCCCACAATTGCTGCTCCGCCTGCTGCTTCGCCGTCGAAACGAGCGGCTCATATTCGTAAACCTCAACTCCCGGAAACTTTGCCGCCACCTCCTTGAGGACTCGCGCCCGCGTCGGCGAAGTGCTACCTCCCAACAGGACGGCAACCTTTTCACCCTTGGCCTTCCGGAACTCAGTGAGAAATTCGGTATCAAACGCTTCCGCCGACGCCTCTTCCCCGCTCTTCCGATATCCGCGAGAGCGATCCGGGTCATAGAAATCCAGCACTGACGACTGAACAAAGTGACTGGTGCCACCCGAGCGCTCCGGATGAAGGCGATTCCCATCCACCTTGGTCGGACGCCCTTCGTGAGTCGTCACCACCAACGGAACACAACCTTCCGGAGTCGGCATCGCCGAAGAATAGAGCAATGCCTTACCCGGGATAATGTGCTCGACGTGCTCGTTGTAGGGAATGAGATATTGATCAGGCCGACGACAACTGGAGAGCCCTAGACCCGCCAAGGACGCTGAAGCACCCATGTACTTCATGAAATTACGGCGCGTGGTCTCGTCAGCCGCTGGCCCAGACACCTCCGCTGCACCACGAGGAAATTCACGCTCTAACCAGCCCCGAAACTCCGGCGTATCGTCGAGCTCGTCGTAACTGCGCCAGTAATCGCGATCGACCGTCGTCGCGATTTTTTCAGCTTGGGGATGGTGCCATTTGCGTTTCATTCAGGCGGGTAAGAAAATTAACAATCAGCGATGACAGGCGGTGCAACTCTCCGGAGGCTGAACGCCCCAAGCCTCTCTCAACTGCAAACCGATTTCCTTCTGGGTCATTTCGCCCTCGGGAACCAGTCCGTGACTTTTTGCAATTCCAAGCAACTCCTCCGGAGTCCGCCCCGTATTTTCCGTTAAATAGGCGTAGAATGCATCCCGATCCTGATCAGCAGCCTCCCAATCCAAATTGGTTATTTGATCCAAAGGGCGCAGTGCTTTCTCCGGATTCCGGTGACAATCCAGACAGAAACTCATACTGAGCGACTTATCGTGCCACACGACTTCCATTTCATTGACCTTCCCGTGACACTCGACGCAACTCACCCCGCGATTCACGTGAGCTTGGTGACTAAAGTAGGCATAATCCGGCGTTTTGTGGATTTGGACCCACTTGATCGGATCACCGGTGTATTCATCCGTGCCCTCCGCCATCGCCTCCCTGAGAGGGGCCAGCTTGGGGCTATCACTTTTCACAAATTGATGACAGGTCCAGCAGGTTTGCGCCGTCGGAAGATTGGAATGAAGCGAATCCTCAACGTGCGTATGGCAATACCGACAATCCATCTTTAACTGACCCGAGTGCAAACTGTGGTCGAATGGAATCGGCTGCTCAGGCTGGTAACCCATCCGGCTGTATTTGGGGGTCCAGTAGACGGTAATCGCAGCCACCGCACCCGTTGCGAGCACAGCTCCAGCAACGATAAGTTTGAGCGGTAAGAAGTTGGTCCAGCGTGGAAAGAAGTTCCCCATTTTAGGTCTAGGTCGCGGGTAGCTATAGGGCTTGTGAAAAATTTCACAAGCGTTTATCTGTATTTTTTTATACGCCTGTGAGTGGTGACAGGGGACGCGTTTTCGAAAGCGCCCACCTCGTGTTCAGGGCAGTTTTTAGCGAAATTGAACGGGCAATTTCTGGCGAAGGCCATCGAGAATCTTTCCGTGAACCTGGTCGATCCTGGCATGCTCCAGATTCCCGGCCAAATCGCGGTAAGTGAGGGAATAGGCAAGCGACTTCTTGTCCGCCGCCAGCTTCTCGCCACTGGGATCCGCGAAGACATCGAAGAGCTGAAAACTCTCGAGGAGCGGCTCTCCCGTTTCCGCAAAGAAATCAGCAACCTGTTGGTTCGAGAGATCAATCGGAGCCTCAATCGCGACGTCCCGGGTGATCGCCGGGTATTTGGGGATTTCACTGAAGCGGGCCGATTGACTCAACGCGGTCGCCAGCTTCTTGAGGTTCAACTCCGCCACGAGAACCGGTTGCTCCAGGTCCATGTCCCGGGTTCTGGCCGGCCATAGCTGCCCGGCCAGGCCGATTTTCGCGTTCCCGATCTGAATCTCCGCCGCGACGAGCAGCCGATCATCCTTGGTCGGGTTGAGCCGAACCGCCTGACCGGTGAGCGATTCGAGAATCCCTCGTAGCGCTGGCAGGTCCAGCTTTTCCGAAGTTGGCACCTGCCAGGAAACATCTTCTCTTCCTCCCGTGATCAACAACGCGAGATTCGCCTGCTCGATCTGCTCGCCTTTCGGGCTCGCCAGAAACGTCGTGCCCATCTCGAACAACCGGAGACTGGTGATTCCCATCCGAACATTCTGTTCCGCCACCCGAATCAGCGAGGGAAGCAAGGCCGGCCGCAGAACGCTGTGGGTATCCGTCATCGGATTTTTGACCCGAATCGGACTCATCTTGCGCCCCTGGCTCGCCACATCATCCTCGAGCTGCTTTTCCCCAATCAATTTGATGGTTTGGCACTCGCAAAACCCGATGCTGGTGAGATGCTGTCGCAGTCGATACCGGAAATCGTAGTCCAGATCCGGTTTCGAAGGCGGGGCAAAGGCAGCCATCACCTTCCCGGGAACCTGATCGAGCCCAACCACACGCGCCACTTCTTCGATGAGATCGACCGGACGCCGCAGATCGAGGCGATAGCTCGGAATTTGCCATCCGGCTTTCGACTTCTTCAAACCGAGGCTCTTCAGAATGCCATCGATCTCCTGATTCGGGAGATCGTGCCCGATCAGTCGGCGGCAATGCTCATTGTCGAGCGGAACCGTGAATTCCGTCGGCGGAATCTTGCCCGCAAGGAGGATCTCTTCGTCCGCTTGACCGCCCGCGAGCTCCAAAATGAGCTTCGTGGCCAAATCCGATGCACCGAGAACTTGCGCCGGATCGACGCCGCGCTCGAAGCGATAACTCGAATCCGAATGAAGATTCAGCCGACTGGATGTCCGCCGAATGTCGCTCGGGGTGAAATAGGCGGCTTCCAGCAGAATATCGGTCGTTCCTTCCAGGACCCCACTCTCCTCCCCTCCCATCACGCCTCCCAGAGCGTGGGGACGCTTCGAATCCGCAATGACGCAGTCGGTTTCCACCAGCTCGTAGGTTTCTCCATCGAGCGCGAGAAACTTCTCCCCGGCCTTCGCACGGCGAACGCAAATCCCGCCCTTCAGCTTGGCGAGATCAAACGCATGCAGCGGTTGACCGACCTCCATGAGGACGAAATTCGTGATATCGACGATGTTGTTGATCGGCCGTAATCCGATGGACTGAAGCTTTTCCTGAAGCCAGGCCGGGCTCGGCCCCACCTTCACTCCGCGAATGAATCGACCGGTGTAAAGTGGGCAAGTCGCCGAATCCTCCAGCTTGATCTCGCTGGCCTTGGCCTTTTGCGTCGGCGTTTCGGACTTCGCGACGCTGATCTTCGACTTCAGCTTCCCACTGGTTAGCGCCGCCAATTCCCGAGCCATTCCCAGGTGACTGAGCAAATCCGGTCGGTTCGGGGTGATCTCCAAATCGTAAATCGGCGGATAGACCTCGCTCAAAGGCGTCCCCGGTTTCAATTCGCCCGGCAAAATCAGCAACCCGTCGCTCTCAGCCGCCAACCCCAATTCACTCGCGCTGCAAAGCATCCCGTGAGAAGCCACCCCCCGCAGCTTCCCCTCCTTTATCACAAAACCACCTCCCAAATCACATCCGGGCAGCGCCAGCGGGACGTTGTCACCCACTTGATAATTCTTCGCCCCGCAAACGATCTGCCGCAGTGCCCCCGAACCGTCATCCACCTTGCAAACGCTTAGCTTATCGGCATCGGGATGTTTCTCGGAGGCATTGACCCGACCCACAACCAGATGATCCGGCATCTGCTCCGTCCCTTCCACCTCGATCCCGGCAAACGTCAACAAATCCGCCATCTCCTCGATCGATTTTCCCGAGAGATCCAGATGATCGTTGAGCCAGTTGAGAGATGTTTTCATAAATAGACAAGAATGGGGGGCGGAAGGATCGGGTTTTTCGAGAGCCGATCAAGTCCTGAAGTTGCACAAAAGTCCGCATCAGGCACGGAAAGAACCAAAGAACTTCAACCC